>CALBXN010000128.1 GCA_937890485.1 uncultured Treponema sp. | reverse complement strand
CGCACCTCCAGCGGATGTAAAACGCTTCCTCTGCGAAGATCCAGATAGCGGTATTTAAGGCGCATTTCGTCGTTTACCTTTGTCTGCTCGGAAACCACGAAGGGAGGAGTGTCTGCCTTCGAAAGAATGTTGATGGCAGAAACCTCAATTTCGATTTCGCCTGTTTTCATATTCGGATTTGTCATGCCTCCCGCGCGGGCAAACGCGACCCACAGCTTCGATAACGTATTCCTGATGGAGCTCTTGCCCTACGGCATAGATTTCGGGGCTGTCTGCATTCATAACGAGCTGCAGAATACCGCTACGGTCACGAAGGTCTACAAATACAAGATGACCAAGGTCGCGCACTTTGCCGACCCAGCCCATAACGGTTACGGTTTCGCCGATGTTTGCGGCAGAAAGTTCTGTACATCTGTGTGTTCTTTTAAACTGCATGATACATCCTCCTTAGAGTAGAGCGATAAGTGCCTGCACATCTGCAAGGCTTACCACTGTTTTTTCGCCTGTTTCCATATTTTTAAGAACGGCACCGGCAGCATTTCCTTTATCATCTTTGATAATTTCAATTGCAGCTGTAAAATCTACGATTTCAATATCTTTTGCTCTGTTAAATGCTTCATCACGGAGTGTACGCATAATTTCTGCACCTGAATAATCTTTACAAGCGTGCATACGTTTACGGCTTGTTCCACCACCGGGAGTTGTAACCATTGTTCCGTCAGCTTCTTTATCAAATTCAACACCTAAGTCGTTTAACCATTTGATTGCTTCTGGAGCTTTGTTTACCAAAGTGTAAACCAGTTCTGGAACTCCATCAAAGTGTCCACCGCCAAAAGCGTCAAGATAATGTTGAGCAGGGCTATCATTAGGTTTATCAGCAGCTTGGATTCCTCCTTCTGCCATCATTGTGTTAGCATCTCCAACACGAAGTTTTGTTACGAGTAATACTTTTGCACCAGCTTCACTTGCCATGATTGCAGCACTAGTTCCAGCACCACCTCCACCGATAACAAGTACATCAGCTTGATAATCAACATTGTCTAAGTTTACATCTTTTGAAGAAAGACGAGGTTTTCCTTGTAAAACTTTTGTAAGTTCGATAGGAGCTTTTTCACCCTTGTTTGGACCAATCTTAATTTGTTCAAACTGACTAGGAATGTTATCAGGATGATTTTCTTTAAGAATTGTATCTTTTTCTTCAGCTGTTAAACGTGTTGCTTCAAATTTAATATTTGCTTCTCGTTTTTCTGCAACAATTTTTGCTAATTCATCTAATTCGTTATTATACATTCCACTTCTCCTATTCAAAATCTCTACTATTGTAAAGTTCTTTAATTTCTTCTAAAGGTTTATTCATAATTGCTTGAATAAGTTCTTCACATTTTCCTTCATTGATTTCGTTTACTCTATCAATAAGGTGTTGTGTTTGTGGTTGTAAATATTTTCCGTTGATACGGCGAGCAAGTTCTGCTACTTGTGGATGTGAAATTCCTGCTGGACATCTTGAAGAACAAACACCACACATTACACAGTCAAATGATTCTTCTGCACATTTATCAAATTCGCCACGTTGTGCGTAAGCAATGTATTGCATAACATTTAATTCTTGAGTACAAGCCTTAGTACAAGCATTACAACCAATACAGCTATAAATTTCTGGATAAAGTTGCATCATCACTTGTTCTGTAGGTTTGATGTTTTCCATATCATATTGTTTTTTCTCAAGAGGGAAGAAAGGAAGAGTTGCAACATACATTCCTTCTTCAACTTTTGTTTGACAAGCAAGACAAGATTTTAATTCGTTATCCCCTTTGATACGATAGATTGTTGCACAAGCACCACAGAAACCGTTACGACAACCACATCCTCTTACAAGTTTATAACCAGCATATTCCATGGCAGTCATAATTGTAAGATTTTCTGGTACACTATATTTTTTTCCAAAAAAGAAAACATCAACTAAATTTTGTTCCATAATGTTTTTTCCTTCCTTCTCTTAATATTCTGGTGGTAATTCACTAAGTTGATCAAAACTGAAAACTGGACCATCTTTACAAACATATTTATCACCAATGTTACAACGTCCACATTTTCCAATACCACATTTCATTCTCATTTCCATAGTTGTAAAAACTTGTGTGTCTACAAAACCTAATTCTTTCAAACCTTGCAATGTGAATTTAATCATAATTGGAGGCCCACACATAATTACAGTTTTGCTTGTATCAGGATTAAGTTCTTTTACATAATTTGGAATAAAACCTACGTGTCCGTCCCAATCATCCTGTGGATTATCAATTGTAAGACAAACTTCGATACCTGAATCATTTGTCCATTCATCGATAATTTCTTTGTAAGCAACTAAGTCAGCCTTTGAACGAGCACCGTAAACGATTTGAACAGTTCCGTAATTATCTCTTTTGTCACGAACATAATTGATAACAGAACGAAGAGGTGCAAGTCCGATACCACCTGCGATGAATAATAAGTTTTTACCTTTGAATGCAGTTTCTACAGGGAATCCGTTTCCGTAAGGTCCTCTAACTGTGATGTTTTGACCAACTTCCATTGAATGTAACCATTCTGTTAAACAACCACATTTTTTTACACTGAACTCCATAAATTCAGTATTTGTAGGAGAAGATGTGATAGAAATCATTGCTTCTGAAACACCAGGAACAGAAAGCATAGCACACTGACCAGGTTTGTGTTCAAAAAGTTTTTTTCCGTCTTTTCCAACAACTCTAAAAGTTTTTACATCAGGAGTTTCCTGTCGGATATCAGTAACAACTCCCACATAAGGGATTAAAGCTTCGTTTTCCATTAGTTTTCTCCTTTTGATTCAGAAAGAGTTTTTATAACTTTTACAATGTTCATTGAAATAGGACATTTGATTAGACAGCGTCCGCAACCAACACAACCAAAGATTCCTTCATTTTTTGATGGATAATAAACAAGTTTGTGCATAAATCTTTGTCTAAATCTTTCAAGTTGTGTTTTTCTAGGATTTTCTGCTGCCATTTTTGTAAAGTCGGAATACATACAACTATCCCAACATCTAAATCTTTTAATACCTTTTCCTGTGTCAAAATCACGAATATCATAACATTGACAAGTTGGACAAACAAAAGTACAAGTTCCACAACCTAAACAAGTTTCGGAAAGTTTTTCCCATTCAGGTGAATTGAACAAGTCTAAAAGATTTTCTGGTTTAAATCTTGCCATATTTTGATTAGCAAGAGTTTGATTTTTCATCAATTCAGTTGTTGCTTCTTTTAATTCTTCAACTGCATCAACATCACTTTCGTTTGTGCTTTCTGTTAAAGAAGAAATTAAATCTAAAAATTTGTTTCCTTTTTCAGTATTTGCTTCAAACCAGATTGTTTCATCATCCATCCAAGAAGAAACATCTCCTGCTGGATTTGCAACATCAATATCAAATAAAGAACAGAAACAAGTTGGAGCCATTGTATTACAACTTAATGTAACGATAGTTCCATGTTCTCTGCGATTTTTGTAGTAAGTATCAACTGGTTCTACAAGGAAAACTCTATCAAGAATATCAAAACTTTTTGCATCACAAGCTTTTACACCGAACACAACAAAATCTTTTGTATCTTCTCTTGTATCGATAACTTCGATGTTTTTTCCTTCCATTTTGAATTCTGCAATGTTTTCAGTTTGAGGAAAGAAAAAATCCTTTGCACTACGATTTGTATTTAATGCAGAACTTAATGAAAATCCTTCTTGCCATTTTTTATATTCTGCTTCGCCTTTTTCGGTATCAACAGGAAGATATAAATCTTGTTTTCCATTTATTGTGGCAAATAAATCATTTAATTTAGATAAAGGAAGTTTTACCATTAGTTTATTCCTCCTTGAGTTACATCTCGTTGGTAAACGATTGAAGGTTCAACATCATCTGTTTTGTAAGTGTTAAGTGGAGCTCTAGTTTCTGTATCTTCTCCAGCTTGGTATTCACCATAAATTTCATCAACATCTTTAATGTATTTTCTATTAAGAAGATACAATGGAATGTGCTGAGGACAAACACGAGAACATTCTCCACAGTCTGTACAACGACCAGCAACATGGAATGCTCTAATGATGTGGAACATTTTTTCTTCAAAAGAATCTGCGGCTGCTTTTTGTGCAATTCCAGATTTAGGGTTATCAAAAACACATTGTTCACAAGTACATGCTGGACAAACATTTCTACATGCATTACAGCGAATACATTTTGAAAGTTCATTTTGCCAGAAAGCAAATCTTTCATCAGCAGTCATTGCTTCTAGTTTTGCAACCATTTCGAATCTTTCTTTGTTGAAAGCTTCTTTGTCTTCTTGAGATTCTTCTTTTTTAGAAGTGATTTTTCCATCAGAATCCATAATTTCATCATAAACAACATGGATTTTACCTTTTTGTGCTTCTGAATTTGATGGAACAGCAACGATATATACATTTTCTCTGTTTACACGATGTTCTTTTACAAGTTGATTAAAACTGTAAGTATCGTTTGCTTTTAAGAAAGCTAAAATCTTTCCTTCTTTTTTTGTTTCTTTTATAAGATATTTTGAAACGGTTGCTACACTATATTCATCGTATACAAAATTTTTATCAAGTTCTTCAACTGAAGTAAAAATTCTTGGAGTTTGGTCATCTTCAAAAAGACCTTTTTCCCATCCGATTACACGATTAACTGTTCCATTAGATAAAAGTTCTTTTGCTCTAGCAAGAACAGCATCTGTTACTGTTTGATTAATTAATTCTTGCATCGTAAGTCCTCCAATCTTTTATTTGGACCAAGGGCAGTAATTGTTTCAACAAATTCATTCATTGTTTTTGCAAATTTAGCACCTTCTGCTGCTGAAACCCATTCTACACGAGTTCTTCCTTTTTCAATTCCCATAAAACTTAAAGTTGAAAAAAGTAAAGTCATTCTTCTGCGTGCAAAGTAGTTTCCACTTGTGTAGTGACAGTCTCCTGGATGGCAACCACACATGATTACACCGTCAGCACCTTTTTGGAATGCTCTTAAAATGAACATTGGATTTACACGACAAGAACAAGGAACTCTGATGATTTTTACATCAGCAGGATAGTTCAAACGATTTGTTCCTGCAAGGTCAGCCCCAGCATAAGAACACCAGTTACAACAAAATGCTACGATTTTTGGTTTAAATTCTGTATTTACTGACATATTGCATCAACCTCCGCCATAATTTGTTTTGTTGAGAATCCGTTAAGATCCATAGCTCCAGAAGGACAAGCAACTGTACAAGCTCCACAACCTTGACAAACTGCAGGGTTTACATTTGCTACATGACGAATCATTGATCCGTCTTTTCTTCGGCTAAAGTCAGTATCTGAATATGTAATTGCTCCGTAAGGACATACTTTTTCACAAGCTTGACATCCGTTACACATCATTGGATCTGATTGTGCAACACAAGGATTTCCTTTGAGAGTATCTTTTACTAAAAGACCAATTACTTTACCTGCTGCTGCTCCTGCTTGTGCTACAGTTTCTGGAATATCTTTTGGACCTTGACATGTACCTGAAAGGAAAACTCCAGCTGTAGGACTTTCTACAGGGCGTAATTTAGGGTGAGCTTCTGTAAAGAAATCGTTTGTATCCATTGAAGCTGTAAGCATTGTAGCTAAAGGACGAGCTGTTTTATCTGGTTCGATAGCTGCTGCTAAGACAACCATATCAGCATCAATTAAAATTTGTTTGTTATCGATAAGGTCTGAACCGTGAACTTCAAGTTTTCCGTCGGCTTTAGGAACAACTTTTCCTACCATACCTTTAACATAGTGAAGTCCATATTGTTCAACTGCACGACGATAGAATTCATCAAAGTTTTTACCAGGAGTTCTAACATCGATATAGAATACATAAACTTCTGTATCTGGATATTTTTCGCGACAAAGCATTGCATGTTTTGCTGTGTACATACAACAGATTTTTGAACAATATTCTTTTCCGCCTTTACAACCATTTCCGTCTTCTCGGCTTCCTACACATTGAACAAAAACCAAAGTATGAGGATGTTTTCCGTCAGATGGACGAAGCAATGTTCCATTTGTAGGTCCTGCTGCGTTCATTAAGCGTTCAAATTCAAGTGATGTTACAACATCTTTGCTTTGTGTGTATGCAAATTCGTCATATTTTTCAACATTGATTGGATTAAATCCTGTTGCAACAACGATTGCACCATATTTTTCTTCAAGGAATGTATCTTGTTGTTTATAATCAATAGCACCCGCTCCACAAACTTTTGAACAAACACCACATTTTCCTGTTTTTAACATCATACAAGCATTTGGGTCGATTGTTGCAACTTTAGGAACTGCTTGTGCAAAAGGAATATAAATTGCTGTACGATTATTCATTCCAAGGTTAAATTCGTTAGGAACTTTCTTTTGAGGACATTTTTCTGTACAAACTCCACAACCTGTACATTTTGTTTCATCAACGAAACGAGCTTTTCGTTTGATTTTTACAGAGAAGTTTCCAACAAATCCTTTTACTTCTGCAACTTCGCTATAAGATAAAATTCTGATTTTATCATTTTGAGCACAGTCAACCATTTTTGGAGTAAGAATACAAGCGGCACAGTCTAAAGTAGGGAAAGTTTTATCGATTTGAGTCATCTTTCCACCAATAGTTGGTTCTTTTTCTACAATATCAACTGGGAATCCTGCATCTGCAATATCCAAAGCAGTTTGAATACCTGCAATTCCACCACCAATAACCAAAGCTCTTTTTGTTACAGGAGTTTCACCTGGAGTTAAAGGAGCATTCAAGTGAACTTTTGCAATAGCTGCTTTTCCAAGAGCAATTGCTTTTTCTGTTGCTACAGGAACTTCTTTGTGAATCCAAGAACATTGTTCACGGATATTAGCAATTTCTACCATGTAAGAGTTCAATCCTGCTTCTGCAGCTGTTTTTCTAAAAGTAGTTTCATGCATACGAGGTGAACAAGAACAAACAACAATTCCTGTTAATTTATTTTCTTTAATTGCATCTTTTATAAGATTTTGCCCTGCTTCAGAACACATGTATTGATATTCTTTAGAAATTACAACACCAGGTTCATGACTAAGAGCTTCTGCAACTGCTTTTACATCAACTGTAGCTGCAATATTTGTACCACAATGGCACACAAAAACACCGATTCTTTGCATATATAATTCCTATTTCTTATACTTTCTAAAAGCACTAACGATTGCTTGTTGAGGTAAATCTTCATCCAACATTTGTGGAATCTGTTCTGCTTTTAAGTGATTATTTCCTTGCTGTCGTACAACAGCAGTTCTTACAGCTTCTACAAGTTTTGCAGGTTCAACATTTCTTGGACAACGTTCAATACAAGCAAAACATGAAAGACATTTATATAGAGAAGGAGAGTTTACTAAACTTTCGATTTCTCCATTTTCTACCATGTACACAAATTGATGAGGATGATATTCCATTTCTTCGTAAGAAGGACAAGATGCTGAACATTTTCCACATCGCATACATTTTCTAGGATTTACACCACTAATTTGAATGATTTGTTCTTTACTGATTTTTGCTTCCATAAGATTACGCATCTCCTTTTTTTACACCGAGAGCTTGAGCTAAGAGTTCTGTAAAATAAACTACAGGAAGTTCAACACCGTCAGTATTTTTTTTGAGATTGTATAAACAAAGAGGACAAGCTGTTACAAGAAGTTCTGCTCCATGTTCTTTTGCATTTGTAAGAACTTTGCCACTTCTTTTGTTTGCTACTTCTTTATCTTCCATAGTGATGTAACCTCCACAACACTCGTTGCGCATTGCGTAAATTACAGGTTCACCACCAATTGCTTTAATAAAATCTTCTAGGATTTTTGGATTTTCAGGATTATCCATTTCCATAACTTTGCCAGGTCGTAATAAAAGACAACCATAATAAGCACCGATTTTTTTACCAATAGGATTTACAACCTTTTTAGCAATTTCATCAAAACCGATTTTATCTCTTAAAAGTTCTAGAAAATGAATAACATTTGTTTCTCCTGTGTAAGGAGTATCTAATTTCATGTAAGAGTTTGCATGACTTCTGATGTATTCATCATTTTTCATGTCATTGTTTACTTGTTTTAGAAAATTATGACATGCAGAACAAACAGTTACCAAATCTTGTCCTGCATCTCTTGCGGCAACCAAGGCTCTTACAGCTGAAAGCTTATTTGCAATCTCATCTTTTGCTGTTGAGTAAACGCCTCCACAACATTGCCAATCAGGAACTTCTACAAGAGAAGAACCTAAGGCTTCGAGACTTGCTTTTGCATAAAAATCCAGATCTTTTGCTTTTGTACGCAAAGTACAACCTGGATAATAACTATAATTCATAATGACCCTCGTATTAATTTAAGAGTTAATTTTAAACCATTTGTTCAGGATGAAATACTTCATCAAATTTTTCTGCAGTTAAAAATCCAAGTGCAACACAAGCTTCTTTTAGAGAAATATTTTCTTTGAATGCTTTTTTTGCTGTTTTTGCTGCATTTTCATAACCAATATAAGGATTCAAAGCAGTTACTAACATTAAAGAGTTGTGCAAGTTATTGTGCATTTTTTCTTTATTTGCTTCGATTCCTACAGCACAGTTGTTATTAAAAGAAACAATTGATTCTGCTAATAAGCGTGCTGATTGCAAGAAATTGTAAATACATACAGGCATGAAAACATTTAATTCAAAGTTACCTTGACTTGCAGCCATTCCAACTGCTACATCATTTCCCATAACTTGTACAGCAACCATTGTTACCGCTTCACATTGGGTCGGATTTACTTTTCCTGGCATAATTGATGAACCTGGTTCATTTTCAGGAATTTTAATTTCACCAAGACCAACACGAGGACCAGAAGCAAGCCAGCGTACATCATTTGCAATTTTCATCATATCAGCAGCTAAAGCTTTTAATGCACCGTGAGCAAAAACTAATTCATCTTTACTTGTTAAAGCGTGGAATTTATTTCCTGCTGTTACAAATTCTTTACCTGTTAATTTTGAAACAGCTTCAGCAACCTTAACATCAAATCCCTTTGGAGCGTTTAATCCTGTTCCAACAGCAGTTCCACCAAGAGCAAGTTCTCTTAAAGGTTTTAATGAAAGTTTGATAAGTTCAACATCTCTAATCAATGAAGATTTCCAACCTGAGATTTCTTGGCTGAATGTGATAGGTGTTGCATCTTGTAAGTGAGTTCGTCCTGATTTTACGATGCCTTCATTTTCTTTTTCTAATCTATCAAAAGTATTGATTAAAAGTTCTACAGCAGGAATAAGTTTATCTTCTAAAATTGTTACAGCAGCAATATGCATAGCAGTAGGGAAAGTATCGTTAGAAGATTGACTCATATTGATATCATCATTTGGATGAAGAAGTTTTTTTACCTTTGAAGCATCTTCAAAAAAAGTACCTGCAGGAAGATTTGAAGCAATTTCGTTACCACGATTAGCGATAACTTCGTTTGCATTCATATTTGATTGAGTTCCACTACCTGTTTGCCATACAACAAGAGGAAAGTGGTCAAAAAGTTCTCCAGAAATAACTTCGTCACAAGCCTTAGAAATTGCATCTAATTTTTCGTTAGTCATTTTTTCTGGCTTTAAAGCATTGTTTGCCATTGCAGCAGCTTTTTTTAGAACACCAAAAGCCTTTGTAATTTCGCGTGGCATTGTTTCAATTCCAACACCAATATTAAAGTTTTCATGACTTCTTTCTGTTTGTGCTGCCCAATATTTATTTGCAGGAACTTTTACTTCTCCCATGGAGTCATGTTCAATTCTATATTCCATCATTGTATCCTTAAAAAATTAAAAGTTAAGTTGAGCGATAATGTCTTTTAGACATTTTGCACTGTATTGAAGTTTTTCTACTTCTTCATCTGTAAGTTTGAGTGCAAGTTTTCCTTCTGCACCTTGATCACCTACGATTGAAAGTGTACTTAAACAAACATCATCAATACCATATTCACCATGCATCATTGTTGAAACTGTCAAAGAAGAATCTACTCCACTTACCAAGCATTTACAGATATGGCAAACTGACATTGCGATTGCGTAGAAAGTTGCACCTTTTCTTTCGATAACGCGTCCACCAGATTTGCGAACATATTGTTCAACTTCTTCATGAACTAAAGGTGGAAGAAGTTTATCTTTATCTGTAATACAGTTTGGATAATCATCAACATGAATATTAGAAATATTTGCAACAGACCAAGGAACGAAAGAAGAATCTCCATGTTCACCTAAAACATAAGCATGAACATTTTTTTGATTGATTTTATAATATTCAGCGATTCTTGCTCTTAATCTAGCTGAGTCTAAAACTGTTCCAGAACCGATAATTTGGTTTTCTTTTAGACCTGCTGTTTTATGGAATTGATAAGTAAGAATATCAATAGGATTTGAAACAATTACATAAAATGCATTAGGAGCATATTTTGTAATTTCAGGAATAATTGATTTTGTGATATTTACATTTGTTTGTGCAAGATCAAGTCGTGATTGTCCTGGTTTTCTTGCAACCCCAGAAGTAAGTATTACGATATCAGAATCTTTTGCATCTTCGTAACTTCCTGCGTAAATAGAACATGATGGATAAAAAGATAAGCCTTGTCTAATATCAAGAGCTTCACCTAAAGCTTTGTTTACATTGATGTCTACCATTACAATTTCAGATGCAATACCTTCAATAGCCATTGTATAAGCAATTGTAGAACCTACGCTACCTGAACCGATAATCGTAACCTTGTTTCTCATTATAAAACCGTCCTTATTATTTAATTTGGATTTACTGTATTTTTGCTAAAGTATTAACAAATTTAGACAATAACCCTATTATTTCAAAATTATAAGTATTATACAGCAAAAGAAAAAGAATGTGAATAGATTTAGTTTTAATATAGATAAAAAATTATATATTTAATTAAAGTTTTATTAATAAAAAATGCTGTGTTTTATATAAAACACAGCATTTTACGATAAATTATTCAGTTATAATACTACTTGGTTCGTAAACTGTTTGTGTTAAAGAAAATGTTTCTACTATTTCATCTATTGGAAATTCTACTAAAACAGCATTGTTGGGAGCTCTTAATATAACTTTTGTGACTTTTTTCTGATAAGTATCAGTTAAAGTTTTTCTGATAACTTGAAAATAAATTTCTCCCTTTATTTCGTTGTTTAATATCATTTTTTCACTAGATTTATATTGTTGTTCGATTGTATTGGAATCTAAAATCCATTTTAAGTTATTTGCTGTGAAATTTAAATCTTTTTCAAGACTTTTTACTACAACAGGCCAGTGATTATCATTTGTATCACTTGGACTAAATTTTCCAAAAGATATTTGCACACTGTTCCCTGTATATACAAATTCTTTTTTCATCAAGTTGTATATAATTTCTTGTTTTTTATTAGTTACATAGTCTTGTCTTTCTTTAAAACTTGCTTTTATTTCATTTGTTATACTTTCAATCTCTTTATCTCGTTTTGTTTGTAATTTATTAATTTCTTCAGAAATTCTTGTTGTGTATTTTGCTTCTGTTTCCCAAGCTAGTTTTTCTTCTTTTGAAATTTTAGCCATTTCTACTTGAGTATCAGTGTTTAATTCATTTATAGCAGATTGATATACAAGATTAAATTCACTTGTAATAGCAATTTCTTGATTTGTTAAATCATTAAGCATATTGAGATAATCACTTAATTTTTCTTGTGCCATAATGAATGATGTTATGAATAATAGAATCATAACTGTTAAAATTTTTTTTGTCTTCATTTGAATCCTCCAAAATATTTTTACGATGAAATTCATCGCTTTTACCAATTAAATTTGTATCCTAAAGTTGTTGAGTGACCTGTAGTTTCAAATTTTACATTTTTTAGCACTGGGTCTGAATTTACTTTACCTATGACTCGTGTTTCGTAATGACCTTTAATCATGAAGGGGGAAAGAAGCATTAATATTGCTGAACCTGCTGCTCCTATAGTTCCTCCTATCCAATGTTTTTCTCCAAGCTCACCAGGTATATTTATTCCCCAACAAACGGCTACAAGACCAGCTGCAAATCCCAATGAACCTATTGTAAGACATGTAATACCACCCGCACTCATTCCATCGTCAACCCAAATTCGTTCTGTTTTAGGTGCTGGTTTAGGTGTAATTGTTTTTGCTGGTTCAATTTTTTGTACTGGTTTTGTAGCTGTTGATGCAGTACTATTTGTTACTTGTGTTTTTTCAGTTTGAGTTGTCGGTTGTGGAGTTGGTTGTATTGTAAAACCTTGTTTGTTTTCATATTCATTTGGATTGAATCTTCTAATCACTGCATTTTTGTCATTTTTTATCATTATTTGAGTGATTTTTTTTATAAAATTATTTTGTTGCTGTTCTATTTTGTAAATTATTTCTGCTTTATAGTTATCCTTTTCTGAATTGATTCTTTCTCCCTCTGCATCTCTATCAGCCTCTTCCAATTCAATTTTTCCAGTATATTTATAATCTAATTCTGTTTTCTCTGATATAACTGTAACAGGGAAATGCTGAGGATCTGCTTCAACTTGAAAGTTTCCAACAGAGATGTTTACATCTGGATAAGATAATAGAAATTCTTTATTTAACATTTCTTTTATTAATGCTTCTTTCTTTTGTTTTTCTTGTTTTATAAGAGAATCATATTTATTGTTTATTTCTGCAATTTTATTTGTTTCATCTGTTTTATATTCAGAATCTAATTTTTTAGATAAGTTTTCCTTTCTTTCTTTTAGTTGTTGTTCTGTTTCTGTGAATTTTCTTTCTATATTGCTAATAGTTGCCTTTTCTGCTAGTTTTTCAGCATTTAAAATTTCTTTAGCTTTGGTTATTTCATTAACTCTTTCTAAATTAATATTTTCCATGTTTTTGTCAAATTGACTTATTTGGTCTAAATAGTAACTTGCTGTTAGAGATTCACTCGCATAAATACTAAATGATATTACCAAAAGAATAAAATAAATAATTTTTTGTTTCATTTTAATTATCTCCTAATTCAAAAAGAATGTGTTTTGGTATAATTATATCAAAAAGCGTTATAAAGTCAATTCTTTTAGAATAGTTTTAATTTAATATAATTCTTTTAGAGTGTTATAAATAATATATTTAAATTTAATAATTAATTTAAACTATGGAAGAACTTAACATTAGAAAGATTTTTGGTGAGAATGTAAGATTTTATCGTAAGAAAATGGGGTTATCTCAAGAACAACTTGCCGAACGTCTTGAAATTAGTACAAATCATTTAAGCGTTATTGAAACAGGAACTAAATTTGTAACATATAAATTATTGGAAAAAATAATTATAGAATTACAGGTTTTACCTGCATCTTTGTTTTTTAGTTCATTTGTAGCTAAAGAGGATGATTCATCGCTTAACAAAATAAACTCAATTATTTCAAAAGAATTATCTTTAACTGTAGGTCGTATTCAAGAAGAACTTAGAGATGTTTTTAATTAAAGTTTTACTTTACAAAGACCATTTCCACGAATTTTTTTGTAAATTTTAGCATTTATAATAGAAGAAAAGTGATTTTTTTGTGAATTTTGTTTTTCTTCTATTATAAAGTGATTTTCTGGGCTAAGTGAATACAAAAAGTCAGCAAGTTTTTGTGCAGTTTGGATAGAAGTTCCATCTGGCAAAAATACACTGTGAATTTCGTTAAAATACATCCATTTTAAGTGTATTTTGGATGTATTTTCTGTAACAATTATAGGTTTTCCTCCCAACCAGAAAAATTGATTTTTATTTTTACAGTAAGAATTTTGTGTAAAATCAATAAATTCTTGATAATCATTAAATTCACTTAATTTTTTCTGTTCATATTTTTCGATTGATTTTTCTACAAAGTTGTGTGGAATTGTAGGTTGTGGCATAGGAAAATCAAACCAAGATTGAACTTTTTTGTTTAAACCAATTCCGTGCATCCAGTTG
>CALBXN010000127.1 GCA_937890485.1 uncultured Treponema sp. | reverse complement strand
AAATAATTCACGAGTTGTTTTTATTTTAAATAATATTTATTTAATTAAAATTCTGTTTTGTACATTTAAATATTCTTCTGTAATTGTTCCATTAAGATTTTCTTTTATATATTTTTCAAGCAATTCCACATCCAGCATTCCATCATTAACAATTATCTTTGAATTATTTAACATAGAAGCTCCACTACCCTTATCTAATAATAAATAATTATGAGATGCTAATGTATACAATTTATTTTTATCAATTTGTTCATATTGATTATTTTCTTTGTTTAATATTTTCACATCTGAAACTCTTCTTGCACCTGTTACTTTTACAAAAACATCATTTTCATCAACAACAACGCTTGTTGGAATTTTTGTATTTACAACACATTGAATACCAGATACTTGTTGAAAAGAACCATTTTCTTCAGGTAAAGACATGTAAACAAATTCTAAAAAATCTAAAAGTTGCTGACCACTTACTTCTGCAACACAAACAGTATTATTCCATGGAAAAACATTTAAAATATCATTAAATGTAATCTTACCTGAATTTAAAGGAGCTCTAATTCCACCTCCATTAATTACACCAACATCAGAATTTGTTACAATTCTAAATGCATCTGCACAAAAATCCCCAAGATTAGTTTCTGTATTTCTGATAATTCTTTCATTTTCGCTATTATGTGTAATTAAATTTATTTTGTTTTCACCAATAAATCTTTCACCTAATTTTTTATACTCATCATTTATTTGCTTAATATAATTTTCAATTTCTAAATCTTTACTATTATAAGTATCAGTTGAAATCAATTCAGTTTTAACTTCCCCTGTATTTGATAAAGTAAGTTTTCCAATATTTTGAAATTTTGTTCCAGTTGAACTAATAATTACTTCTCGATTTTTTTTATCTTTAATAATTTCTTTTTCAATTACACTATGAGAATGTCCGTCTAAAACAACATCAATTCCATAAGTATTTTTTACTAATTCTTGACAAGACCATTGAGGAAGTACACCTTCTGTTCCTAAATGAGATAGCAAAATTATAAATTCTGCTCCATCTTTTTTTGCCTTATCAATATTTTTTTGTACCGTTTTATATAAATTATCTCCAGAAAAACTATATAGATAATTTCCGTTATCATCCATAAATTGAATTGGGGAAGAACTTGAAATGGTACTTGGGGTTGTTACTCCTATAAATGCAATATCAAAATCTTCATAACTTATAATTTTATATGGTTCAAAAACTAATTCATTTTCTTTTAAGTTTATAAAATTTGAACAAACTATTGGAGCTTCAATTTTTGAAGTTAATTCAAACAATCTAGAAAGTTTATAATCAAATTCATGATTTCCTAGAGTAAGAACATCATAATCAACTAAGTTAATTAAATTTGCAATATATTCACCTTGAGAAATTGCACCTAAACTACTTCCTTGGATATAATCTCCTGAAGAAACAACAGCAACATAATTATTTTCTTGCATAAGTTCTTTTTTTAACGCAGAAACTTTTGCATATCCATCAACATTACAATGAACATCGTTTTCGTAAATAATAACAATATCTTTTTCTAAAGATAATAAAGAATCTGATGAAGTAACATTTGTAGATATACATCCAAAAAATGATAAACAGAAAACTAATAAATAAAAAATAAATTTCCTTTTCATAAAAATAATTTTAACATAGCTTTTATAAAAAGTCTAATTTATATTTTTAAAATTATGATTCAGTTATAGCTTTGCCGCAAATATGTTCAATATGTAATTTTAACAAAAGAGTTCTATCTAAAGCAGATGCAATTTCTTTTTGTATATAATTTTTATCTTGAATAAATTTATATGAAAGTTTTGTTGTAATATCAATAATTTTTTCTTTATCATCAATTATTTCAATTTTACCAAACGCAATTACACTTTTAAAATTTAATTCCCAATGATTTTCCTTTTTAAAACCTTTATCATAAGCACAAAACGAAACCTTGTTATGATTTTTTAGAGAATCTAATCTATGACCAACATTTCCACAATGAAAATAAATTGCACCATCTTCAATATTGTAAAAATGATTCATTGGCATTCCATAAGGATATTCTTCATCACCTAAAACAGACAGTACTCCACGTTTTTCTTCTGTAAGAATTTTTATACATTCCTCTTTTGAGAGTTCTTTATTTTTTCTAACTAATTCTCTAAACATAATTTTTCCTTATAAATTATTATCTATAAAATCAAAATAATTCTTCTTATTTACTTTTTCTTTATTATTTTTATACCAATCATAAGATTTTTGCAAGCCAACATATAATGAAGTTGTATTTTCCAAAAGTATTTTTTGTTTTGTAACATCAAGATAATATTCATAATCATAAAATGGAAAATAATTCCTTTGAGGAATTTCTTTAGTAACATTTACTACTTCTAATTTTGAACCAACAACTTCATAACATAATTTTACCCAATCCAAAATTGAAATACATTCTTCATTTCCTAGATTAAATATTTTTTCTTTTGGATTATTTATTAAAATATTTTCTATCACTTTACATAAATCTTCGATATAAAAAAATTGTAATTTCATTTTTCCATCTTGTGGAATGTAAAACTTTCTATTTTGTTCTGCACAATCAAAAACAAATGCTTCTCTATAAACATTATTTTCTTGTCCATACAAATATGGTGGTCGTAATATAAAATAATTTGAAAAATTTTCTTGCAAATATTTTTCTGCTTCAATTTTGTTTACACAGTATTCATTCCAAAAAATATTTTTTCCTAATTTATTATTTTCAGAAAATGGAAGTGGTAAAGTTTCAGGATATACTGCACTGGAACTTAATAAAATATATTTTTCAACTAAAGTTTTTGTATTACCTAATGAATCTAAAATTGATTTTACATCATTCTTTGTGTATGAAGTGATATCAATAATAATATCAAATTTATATTCTTCAAGTTTATTTTTAAGATTTTCCCGTGATGAATTTATCAAAACTACATTTTCAACTTGAGGATGGTTATTTCTGTTTAGAACATAAACTTGATATTCATCTTTGAATTTGCTAGATGCAAAATAAGAAGCAACAATTTTACTTACAAAAACTGTTCCACCTGTAACTAATATTTTTTTCATTTTCGATTTTTCTCTATCCATCTTACAGCAAAATCTACAATATCTCGTTGTTTCATAAAAGTTAAAATTCCATTTCCTAAGTTTGCTTTGTTTACTGAACAATTTTCTTCGAAGGCTTTTCCAATTTCTTCAAAATCTTCACCATCAACAAAAAGTGTTTCATAAGCTTTCCAAACTCGTTTATCATTTTCCATGATTGCGCTATGTTCTATACAATTATGTTTACTTTTATAATTTGCTCTTGCATCAGCTAAGTGAATAGAAGTATTTTTATCATAACCAACACCAATTTGTAAAACAAATCCATCTAGTTCATAAATTTTTGCAATAGGAGAACCTTCTCCAAAAATATTTGATAAATCATGATTTTCAGTAATATACTTTGCATGTTTTCCCCAAACTGCAACAGAACGGGCTGGATGGTCACTTCGAAAAGTTCCTGGCCACTTTCTAAACATCTCAGCAACTGCACCCATAGTATTTGTTGGAGTAATATCCTTGTTATATGCTGGCCAATTTTCACGGATAATGTCATGCCATTCTTCAGGCTCTTCCCAATGAACACCAGTTGATGGATCTAAATTTTTCCAAGATTGAGTAGGCATAAGGATTGTACCTTCTTCACCAACTGTTTCAATTAAGGCTTCGATCACAACCTGAGCACCACCACAAACAAATCCTAAACTGCTTAATGAAGTATGAACAATAACTGTTTGTCCTTTTCGTAATCCAACATTATACAATGATTTTAAAATATCTTGTTTTAAAACTATTTGTCGTTCTTTCATTAACTCACTCTCCTATAAAAATTATGATAATACCAAAGAAAAATTTATGCAATACAAAAATCATTGCATATAATAATTAAATTATGATAGTATTAATTTATGACCGTTTTTGAAAAATTAAATAACACTAATTATTCTATTGACACAATTGGTAAGTCAAATTCTCAAATTTTAATCTTTGATGATTCGGTTTTAAAAATTCAAGAAAACAATTTTGAAGCTCAAAATGAATTACAAACTTTATTATGGCTAGAAAAATCTAATAAAATAATCTCTCCCAAAATAATTGATTCAAAAATTATAGATAACAAACTTTATATTCTAATGACAAAAATTCAAAACGAAATTTTAGACAAAAATAATTTTGTAATGTCTTGTGATGAATATTTTTTATCTCAAAATATTTTATTAATAGAACTTCTTTCTAAAATTTTAAAAAAAATTTGGTCTTTAGATATTACAAATTTAAATGCAAAACATAATTTAGAAAAAAAACTTTTACAAGCAGAATTTAATGTTAAAAATAATTTAGTCGATATTGAAGATTGTCAAGAGGACACTTTTTCTACAGAAGATAAAAAAGGAAAATTTGAAAATCCACAAGAATTATTAAATTGGTTAAAAGCAAATAAACCTACAATGAAAGAAGAAGAAAAATGTTTTTCCCATGGGGACTTTTGTTTACCAAATATTTTTTTTAATAAAAATAATAAAACTGATTTTGGAATTATTGATGTAGGAAGAGCAGGAATTCTTGATAAATGGAATGATATTGCACTTTGCTATAGAAGTTTAAAAGATAATACTGTAGGAATTTACGGAAAAGGAAAATATAAATTTGATGAAAATTTGTTTTTTGAAAAATTAGGAATAATTCCTGATTGGGAAAAAATCAATTATTATATTTTACTAGATGAATTGTTTTAATTTTTATAATATGATAAATTTATTTTATGAAATTACTTTATGCCACAACTAACAATGCAAAATTAAAATCAATGCAAAGAATTGCAAATACTCTTGATATAGAAATTTTTGGATTAAAAGATTTAGAAAATATTTCAGAGTTTAAAAATATTAAATTACCACAAATTGATGAAAGTGGAAAAAATCCATTAGAAAATGCAATAATAAAAGCAAAAACATATTATGAAGTTTTACAAATTCCACTTTTTAGTTGTGACTCAGGTTTGTATTTTGATGAATTATCAGAAGAAGAACAACCAGGTACACATATCCGAAGAATAAATGGCAAAGAATTACAAGATACACAAATGATTAAACATTATTCAAATTTGGCTTTTAATCATGGTGGAAAAATTATTGGAAGATATAAAAATGCAATTTGTTTAATTTTTAACAAAGATAAAATTTTTACAAGCATGGATAAATCTTTAGAAATAGAACCTTTTTATCTTGTAGATAAACCTCATCAAAAAATTACTTCTGGATTTCCATTAGACTCACTTTCTGTAGATATAAAAACTGAGAAATATTATAATGATTTAGATGACAATCTTGCAGTTGATAAAAATGCTATAGAAAATGGCTTTGCAAATTTCTTCAAAAAAGTTTTAGAAGAACTAAAATAAATTCTTTTCTATATATTTTGCAACTCCATCTTCATTATTTGTAAGTGTAACTTCATCAGCAATATTTTTCACTTCTAAAATTGCATTAGAAACAGCAATTCCTTTCCCACAAAGGTTTAGCATTCCAATATCATTAAAATCATCGCCAAAACAAATAATTTCTTCTAAAGGAATGTTTAGATGTTTTGATAAAAATTTAATTGCAAATTCTTTTGTTGCATTTCCAGAAGAAAACTTGTACCAAGGAATATCTGAAAAAGGAAGATAATCGCAAGAAGAAACTGAACTTGCAATTTCCTTTGCTTTTTTTCTATCTTGCATTTTTACACAAAACTTCATAGCTGGTTCATTAAAATCAGAAAAATCATTATAAATAGCATCATCTGCATAAACGGCTGATTTATTTTCTTTACGATTCCAGAAAATATTATCTAAGGTATCTAAAGTCATTTCACAATTTTTTCCACATACTTTAAAAACTGTAGATAATAATTTTCTAGTTTCTTCTATTGTGAAAGATTCAGTATGAATTAATTCATCATTGTAATAAATACAAGCTCCATTGTTACAAATTATTATTTGTGGATTTATTTTTTCTAAAAAAGGTTTTATATTTACTTTTCCTCTTGAAGTACAAAATCCAACAAGAAATCCTTTTTCTTTGCAACGATTAAATATTTCTATTGTATAAGATGAAATTGTTTTATCACTATGCAAAAGTGTTTCATCTAAATCTGTTAAAATCATTTTCATAAAGATTTTCCTTATTACCAAACAAAGGGAATTAATCTAAATTTAACTTTTTGTTTGTATTCTTTGTAGCCATCTAAATTTTCTTCTAAAACTTTTTCTTCGTTCAAAATTCTTATAGCAATAAAAAATGGATATGGACTAATACAAAGCAAACCCCACCAAGAACCAAGGATTACAGGAATTGATAAAAATAAAAACACTGTAGAAAAATACATTGGATGACGAACAATTCCATAAAGACCGGTATCAATTACTTTTTGATTTTCTTGAACTTTTATTGTTCGAGATAAATAAATATTTTCTCTTAATACTTCAGCATACATTCCATAGGAAATTAGTAAAACTGTGCTTGCAAAAATTACACACCAAAGAGGAACATTAGACCAAGAAAATCTAAAATCAAAAGCTGAAATTAAAAAACTAGCAATAAATAAAATTGCAGAAAAACCTACAACCCCTTTTTGTGTTTTTTCTTTTTCTTTTACATCTAATCTTTTTTCTAAAAGTTCTGGTGATTTTATAAATAGTAAAATTCCTAAAATAAACATTGGTAAAAAAAGCAAAGCAATAAAAAGCCATGCGTTTTTGTAATTAAAAGTTCCAGCTGGTAAAAATAAAAGCAAGGAAATTAAAATAAAACCAACAAAAAATTTTGTTAGTGCGTTAAATAATAGTTTTAATTTTGTCATAAATTTTATCCTTGAAAACAAAATGTGGAAATAATAATTTACTTCCCCACACTTTTAATAATTTAAACTAAAAAATATGTCCTGGTAATTTTAGTTTTTCTTTTTTAGGAAATTTCAAATCGTATTTTTCAAAATCTTCTGGATTTTCATGAGTAACAAAATATCCTTTGGGATCATGATAAATTCCAAAAATATCTTTTAAAAAATCTTCTTTTAATTCTTTGCACAAAAAGTAAAGAGCATCCCCTTCTGGATCATCTGCATAGCGAATTCCTTTTGTAGTAGCAGGTACAAATCCACTCTTTTCGTAAAACTCACCACTGCCACATATAAGCACACAAGGAATACCAAGTTCTTTTGCCTTTTCTAAAGAATAATCAACTAAGATTTTTCCAAAACCCTGTCGCTGAAAATCTGGATGAATTGCGAGAGGTCCAAAGGTTGCAACATCAAGTTTAGTTCCATCATTACAATCAATCTGTGCTTTAGAATACATTATGTATCCAATTATTTTATCATCAACTTCTAAAACTAAAGAAAGTTCTTTGATAAAATCTGGATTGTTTCGATAATGATTTACAATAAAATGTTCATCACAACCAGGCTGATAAACATTCCAGAATGCTTCACGCACTAAATTTTCAACTGTAAAAAAATCTTTAGACTCTTCTTGTCTAATTGTAAAATTTGTTTTCATTAAAATTATTTCTCCTAAAAAATTATAAAAATAAAACTAGGAGACTGCTAAAAAATTACACTAAGGCAATCTCCTAGCAAAAAACAATTCTACATAAATCCATTGTCTTAATCATATAGATTATTTTATCACATGTTAATTTAATCTGCAATTATTTTTGAAAAAGTTTTTGCCTTGAAAGTTACAGAACCATCAAACTTTGAATATTCAGTATCTCTTTCAAAAGTCATTCCTAATTTTTCCATAACACGACGACTTCCAATATTATCTATTGCAAAAGTTCCTTCAATTTTTTTAACGCCATATTTTTCTTTTGCGTAATCAATCATTGCAGAAAGAGCTTCTACTGTAAAACCCTTTCCCCAAAATTCAGGACGTAAGTTATAACCGATTACCCAGGAATTTTTTTGTGAATCAAATCCGATTCCACCGCCACCAATTAGTTCGCCAGTTTCTTTTAATTCAAAAGCTAATTCAATTTCTTTTTCATTTTGATACAAAATATTAAACCATTTTTTTACATCACTAGCTTTTTCGTAAAGTGTATACATCATGAATTTATTTACTTTTGGATCACCAGTCCATTTGAAAACTTGTTCGTAATCTCGATTTTTATACATTCGTAAAATCATTCTTTCAGTTTCAATCTTAGGATGAGAAACAACATTTTTATAAAAGATTTTACAGTCATCACCCCAAACATCAATACGCTTTTCTAAAAATGTAAAACCATATTTTTCATACAAACCTTCATGGTCAGTTGCAATATAAATTTTTTCTACAGGATTTCGCTTTTCTCTTTCTGTTTCAAAAATATAATCGAATAAATCAAAGGCAAAACGATTACCTCTAAATTTTTCAAATGTAAAAACAAAACCAATCCACGGAAAAAGTTTTTCATCGCGAATACAATCTTGATTTGTGTATGTACAAAAACAAATCAATTCAGTTTCTTTAGTCAATAAAAATAATTTTGAATCTTCACCAAGAGTTTTGTAAAATTCATTTTTATCAATTAATGAAATTAAAAAATCTGCTGCACCCCAATTTGCTAATTTTATTTTTTCTTTCCAAAAATTTTGTTGAGTTTTTTCTAATTTATAAAAATCTAAAACTTGCATAATGATATTTTCCTAAAAAATTATTTATATTTCTTTTTTATCTTTTATAAAAAGAATTACAATAGAATAAATTATCATTCCGATATTTACATACCATAATGCAGTAAAAAGATTTTCAAACAAAGGTAAATTATTAAATAGTGTGTATGGAAACAAATTTGCAAAAACATCTTCAACAAAATGTAAAATCATTGGAAGAATAATATTTTTGGATTTCATATAAATAACAGCCATTACAAAACCAAAACTTCCTGTACTTAAAAAAGTTGATAAACTAAAATCAGTTATAACATGAAGTGCACCAAAAATAATAAAACTCAACAATGAATAAAACAATTTATTTTTAAAATCTTTGTTATCGTTAAAATATCCTTCTAACAACAAACTTCTAAAATTAAGTTCTTCGTAAAAGCCTGTTGTAATTTGCTGAAAAATTATTTGCGTCCAAAATAATCCAAGCGGCAATCCAACTGTTCCCATATATCCGACTTTGTATGTTATAATAAAAAATGCAACATAAAAAATAAAACCAAAACCTGAAATAAACGCAAGTTTAGGATTTTTAAAACTCAACACATCTTTTATTGAACGGCCTAAAAATTTATTCAAGATAAATAAACAAATAAAACCAAAAACAATTCTTAAAACTGAACTATAAATGTACCAAGAAACATTTGTTGGCATTAATGTAACTCCCAAAATTGAAAAGCCCATAAAAAGAGCGCCAACAATAAAAGCCCAAACAATTCCTGAAAATCTTTTATTACAAAAAATTTTTTTTAGCATAAAGCCTCCTTTTGAAAATTAAAAGTTTATATAAAATTTTTAGTCCGCAGTACAAACTACTCGTAACCCAATTTGTGAATTTCGTTACGTAGAAAAATTAAAGAATTAATTCCTTGTGAAAAAGTTTCTTTCTTTTTGAGTTCAGTTTGTATATTTTTATTTAATTCAGACCAAGATAAATTCATATGTTTTTCTCTTAAAATTTATTTTATCAATTCACATTTGAATCGAATTACTTTTGTGTTGTTGTAAATTTTTTCAAATTGTGTAATTGCAAAATTATTTTTTCTATAAAATCCTACAGCATCATTATAAGTTTCTGCAAGATTATATTTCAAATTAATTTTTTCA
>CALBXN010000126.1 GCA_937890485.1 uncultured Treponema sp. | reverse complement strand
GATTTTGATTTATCTTCTGCAGACTGGTATTCTTCATCAGCCGGTAATTTACATTTCATATTTTCTCAAAAAAAATCAGGTGGAATATTACGATCGCATTTCCGAAGTTCGTCGCAGTGGCAACTATGAACAGTGGGTTGAGTTCTTCTTGGAGTCTGTTGAAGAAGCTGCTAATGATTCTCTTTTGACAATTCAAAAATTGGTCAAATTGCATGATACAAATATAGAAAAACTACCTAAATCAAACCGGGCAAAAGATAATCTTCGTGCCATATTTGATTATATCGAACAGTACCCGATAATTGACATTAAGCGGACTGCAAAGGCTTTGTCTTTAAGTTACAATACTGTTGCTTCATGCGTAAAAAAACTTGAAGAGCTTTCGATTGTGAAGGAAACAACAAATGCATTGAGGAATAAGGTTTATTCTTATTTTGACTATATGGAAATATTACGCAAGGATGTCACAAAATGAAAATTCAATATAAAGACCAAAGATTTCAAGAAGATGCAGCAAAGGCTGTTGTCGATGTTTTTGCAGGACAACCATACGCTTCAAATTCATATAAAATGGATCCAGGGAAAGTAATGCAAGGACTTGAATTTACAGGATGGAATAACAATCCCCTAATTCAGGAATTAACAGACCCAAAAATCCTTTATAGAATAAATGAAATTCAACGAAAGAATCAACTTAAGCCAGATGACCATTTATTTGGAAGATATAATCTGACCATAGAGATGGAAACTGGTGTAGGAAAAACATTTACTTACATTAAAACTATGTATGAACTTAATAAAGCATACGGTTGGTGTAAGTTTATTGTTGTAGTACCTTCCATTGCTATTCGCGAAGGTGTATATAAAACATTCCAAACAACAGAAGACTATTTTGCTTTAAAATATCAGAAGAAAATTCGATTCTTTATATACAATTCAACTCGCCTTACAGATATTGAACACTTTGCTTCAGACAGTTCTATTAATGTTATGATCATTAATAGTCAGGCATTTAATGCTACTGGAAAAGATGCTCGTCGTATTTATATGAAACTTGATGAATTCCGTAGTCGACGACCGATAGATGTTATTGCAAAAACAAATCCAATTCTTATTATTGATGAGCCTCAATCTGTAGAAGGTGAGAAAACAAAGCTTCGTCTCAAAGAATTTAATCCTTTAATGACATTACGATATTCAGCAACTCATCGTGAAAATTACAATATGATTTACCGCTTGGATGCTATGGAAGCATATAACAAGCGTTTGGTAAAGAAGATTAGAGTTACAGGTATTACTCAGAATGGAACATCTTCTACAGACAGTTACATTTACTTTGTTGGAATTAATCTAAGTTCTGGAAACCCAACTGCAACTATTGAATTTAATTTTAACACAGCTACAGGAACTAAAAAAATAACTCGTACTGTAAACGAAGGCTATAATCTTTACGATAACTCTAATGGCCGTGAAGAATATAAAAATAATTTTATTATTACAAGGATTGATGGTCGCGATAACTCATTAGAGTTTATGAATGGTGTAAAGCTTTTTGCAGGAGAAGTAACTGGTAAAGAGAATGAAGATAATATTCGTGCTATTCAGATTAGAGAAACTATTAAAGCTCATTTGGAACGAGAACGCCAGCTTTTCTACAAAGGCATAAAAGTTCTTTCATTGTTCTTTATTGATGAAGTTGCAAATTACCGTGTATATGACAAAGGAAGTGATTACAGCAATGGTAAATATGCTGACATGTTTGAAACCATATACGATGAAGTTCTTGAAGAAATAAAGAAAGAATTAGATTTGTATCCTGAATACATGGCATATTTAGATTCAATTGAAACAAAGAAAACCCATGCAGGTTATTTTAGTCAGGACAAAAAAGGACACTTTACAGAATCAAAATTAAGTGACAAAAAAGAAAAAACTTCGGACGATGTTGATGCTTATGACCTTATTATGAAAGATAAAGAGCTTCTTCTTGATCGAGATCCCAAAAAATCTCCTGTCCGATTTATTTTCAGTCACTCTGCTTTGCGAGAGGGATGGGATAATCCGAATGTTTTCCAGATTTGTACTTTGAAACAAAGCGGAAGTGATGTTCGTAAACGCCAGGAAGTAGGCCGCGGTCTTCGTCTTTGTATTAACGAAAAAGGTGAGCGAATGGATGAAAGTGTTCTTGGAAATGATGTTCATAATATTAACTGTCTTACTGTAATTGCCAGTGAAAGTTATGAAAAATTTGCAAAAGAACTTCAAACAGAGTTTGCAGAAAGTATTGGTGATAGACCTGTAAAAGTTACTGCTGAATTATTCAGAGGAAGAGAACTTGTTGATAAAGAAGGTAAAAAGAAAGTTATAGATAAAGACATGGCAGATGCTGTTTTCTATGACCTTGTTATGAATCAATACATAGACAAGAAAGGATTACTAACAGATAAATATTATGATGACAAAGCAAATGGAACAGTTGAAGTTGCTGAAGAAGTAAAGGATTATGCTGATTCTATAATTAATATTTTGGATTCTGTTTATAATCCATCTTTACTTGCTCCAGAAGATACAAGAAAGAATAATGTTACTCTTTCTTTAAATAATAAACAGGTAGCTTCTAAAGAATTTAAAGAATTATGGTCAAGAATTAATCATAAGACTGTTTATGCAGTTGATTTTGATACAGATGAGTTAATCAAAAAGTGTATTGTTGCTCTTGATACACATCTGAAAGTTGCAAAAGTTACTTATACAATAAAAAGTGGAAGTATGGAAGAAATCCAGTCAAAAGAAAGGCTTGCTGGTGGTTCAGCTTTTGTAATGGATAGCCATTCTACAGAAAATGCACAAATTAGTATTAACAATTCTGTAAAATATGATTTGATTGGAAAACTTGTTGAAGAAACAAATCTTACTAGAAAAACAATTGTAGGAATTCTAAAAGGTATACTTTCTTCAACATTTGACCAATTCAAAGATAATCCAGAAGAGTTTATTATTAAAGCTGGTAACTTGATTAATGAACAGAAAGCTACAGCTGTAATTGAGCACATTACATATAATGTACTTGATGAAACATACGACATGAAAGAAATCTTTGCGGATGCTCAAATCAAAGGAAAGCTTGATGTTAATGCAATAAAGACAAAGAAACACTTGTATGACCATGTTGTATATGATTCTTCAAATGAAAGAAAATTTGCAGAAGAACTGGATACCAGTGATGAAGTCGCTGTTTATGTAAAACTTCCTGATGGCTTCTTTATTGCAACACCAATGGGACATTATAATCCAGACTGGGCAATTGCTTTTTATGAAGGTAAAGTTAAACATATTTACTTTATTGCTGAAACTAAAGGTTCTATGTCTTCTTTGCAACTTCGCGGAATTGAGGATGCTAAAATTCAGTGTGCTAGAAAACATTTTGCTGCATTAAGTTCTGATAATATTAAATATGATGTTGTTAATAGTTATAAGAGCTTAATGGAAATTGTGATGAAGTAGAATTAACTATATGCCTAAAAGGGAGGATTATTATGATTCAAAATATTACTATTCGTGTACCTTGGACTGATAATGGTTGGTGTGGAAAAGTTTGTAATCATCCATGTAGAAATACTGATTGTCTTCGTTTAAAAATATTTACGAAAACAAAAATGAAGTTGAAGAAGAAAAAATCGCTGGAAAGCCATTAAAGGGAATTGAAAAACAAGTCCCTTGTATTGCCGAAGGCGTTGCTTTTATGTCTCCAGATGAATTAGTAAGAACTGTAATTCATCCGTATAAGGCAAACAACCCAAAAACACATGGGCACTTCTTGGATACAGATGAGCATTTTGTTCCTTATTCTTTACCAGCGAGACCTTTCTTATGGACAATGAAGAGGGGAAAGAATTTCGAAAAATATGATATTGATTATCAGGTAAGCAGAGAACCTGAATTGGATTTTGAGAATGCCTGGGTTCAGGATGCAAGAAATCACCAAGCAATATTTAAACGCTTTTATGAAAATATAATTCCTAATGAATCTTTAGTTTTTGCTTATGCAAAAAAAGTAAAAAATTAAAAAAATCTAAATCTATATCTAACTCTTTTTTAACGGGGTTTATTATTGGTTTATCTCTCATAATTAAGCCTCTTGCGTGTTAGTCCCATAATATTTATTTTTAAGTTATTAATTTGTGTTTTACACCTAAAACCTTAAAGAAGGAAAAACTGGTGCCCTCAACATCTTGGGAAGTTATTGAGTTTTTTAAGAAACACACACAAACACCACAAAAAGATTTGTGGGCCTGTTAGGACTTGAACCTAAGACCTCTACATTATCAGTATAGCGCTCTAACCAGCTGAGCTATATCCCCAAATTGTTAAGTTGCTTATCTAATTTTACACTATTTTTTTTGGAAAATCAAGGTATAATTATAAAAAAAGGAGGAATATGAATTTTAACGAGTATCAGGAAAAGGCAAAACAGACGGACTTAGACCAGCCGGGGGCGACAGATGAGGTGATGTACCCAGGTTTTATGGATAAAATTTTAGGATTATCTGGAGAGGCGGGGGAATTTACAGATAAGGTTAAGAAAATTGTGCGCGACAAGGACGGAAAAATATCACCAGAAGATAAGGAAGAACTTTTGAAGGAGCTTGGGGATGTGCTGTGGTATGTGGCGCTAGTGGCTGAGTATATGGGGGTGTCGTTAGAAGAAGTGGCGGAGAAAAACATTGAGAAGCTGGCTAGCCGGAAGAGACGAGGGACTTTGATGGG
>CALBXN010000125.1 GCA_937890485.1 uncultured Treponema sp. | reverse complement strand
GATGGAAATCTTTCTATAAAAAAAGAAATGTACAAAAATGATTTTGGTCCAATTGATCCAGAATGTAATTGTAAAGTTTGTCGAGAATATTCAAGAGCATATTTGCGACATCTTTATAAAAATAATGAGATTTTGTCGTCAATGTTGGCTTCTTATCATAATTTGTATTTCTTAAATAATATGATAAAAGAAGTTAGGCAAGCAATTGAAAATGACGAATTTGTTACTTATAAAAAGAATTTTTTAACTAGATATTTTGCAAGCAAAAAATAATTTTTGTGAGGTTGTGTTATGAAAAAGATTTTTTGTAGTTTAATGATTTTATTTTGTTTTATATTTGTTTTTGCAGATGAAAAATCTGACGAAGAAAAAACTGAATCCGAAATCCAAAAACGCCAAGATACTATAATGTATGGAATGGAAAGTGATGTAATTTCTTTGCTTACAACTTTGACCACCGAAAAAGATGATATGTTTTCAAATAAAATTTTTGAACTTTTTAATACAACTCGTAATGTTAATGTAAAAGAATCTATTATTAAATATTTTACTGAATTAAAAGATGATAGATTAAAAGATTCTTGTGTAGAAATTTTGATGGATCCTTACGAAGAAAAAACTTCTTATGTTTCTATGATTTTACAATATGTTTCTAGCTTAGAAATAAAAGAAGCTTCTCCTTATGTATTACAAATTTTACAATCAGATTCTGAAGATTTTTATGATTCTGCTTTGAATGCAGTTGGAAAAATCGGTGGGGTAGAAGAAGCAAAATATTTAGTTGAGTGTCTTGAAGATGAAGATTTACCACTTGCTCGTCGTCAAGCCTTAATGAGAGCCTTGGGGCAGTTAAAAGTAGTAGAAACTTACGACGATTTAGTTGAAATTGCAGAAGATGAAGATGAAAATACTTTTGTTCGAGTTTATGCTTTAGAAGCTGCTTCTTCAATGGGCAATGAAGATATAATTCCAGTTTTAGTTGATTTATTTTCTCATCAAGAACCAAGATTAAGAGTTGCTGTTATACAAGGTTTAAGTAATTTTTATTTAGTAAGTGAAGAAGTTGTTCCTATTATTTTGGATGGTTTAAAAGATAATCATGCTAGTGTAAGATTGAAAGCTGCTGAAATTGTAAAAGAAAAACAAATTGAAATTGCATTGCCTTATTTAATTTATCGAGCAAAAAATGATTCTGATAAAAAAATTGTGTACGAATGTTACAATGCAATAGCTAAAATTAATACACAAGAATCTGTTGAATTTCTTGATTCAATTATAAAAAATAAAAAATTAAATGAAACTGCTCGTGCAAAAGCTATAGAATCTGTTTTAGAATTTAAAGTACTAGATTCTTATGATGCAATTATTGAAGTTGCTTTGACATCTTTAAAAGATGATAAATTAAAAAACTTACGATACGCCATAGGGAAGTCTATTGCAAAACATGATTTACCTATGTTTGAATCTGTGTGTTTAGAATTTTTAAATCACAAAGATGTGGCAACAAAAGGTACAGGTTTAGATATTATGACAAAAAATAAATATCCTTCTTTGATATCTAAAGTACAAGAAATTTCAGAAGATAAAAAAGCTGGTGTTAATCAAAGTAAAGCAAAACTTGTATTAGAAAAAATAAATAAATAAATAAATTTTTTATTACTATATTTGTAAATAAAAAAAAACCATAGGATGAATTAAAACACTTTAAAAGTGATTTTGTCCTATGGCTAATTTTTTGTTAATATTAATTTAATTAATTTTTTGTATATCGTTGTTTTTGTGAATCATCAAAAATTGATAACAACAAGTTATTCAATTTGTCAGTTTGATCTTCGTAAGGTTTTATAACAATAGTCATTTCGTAGCCTTTATCAGATCTAACTTTGATTTTTTTATTGATACAATTTTCAATTATGTTTGAAGTTGCTTCTGGGAAATATTCAGGTTGTAAGAGAGCTAAAGAACAAGTTTCACCGTCATAGCGTACTTCTGCAATTGATGCTGGTACTTGTACCAAGAAAATTGAGAAAGAAGATAATCCACCACCAACACTTCTTCTGCTTCCTGGTGAAAGTGTGTGAATATTTCTTTTTCCAATATTTCTGTTTTGTCCTTCAACATATAATTCAAGAATAATATCTTTGTCAGATTTTGCTTCAATTGATTCACTTGAACTTGCAGGAGTTATAGCATTTGAACTAGATTTTGAACCAAGAACCGGTAAGCGTAATCCTTCTGGTTTCTTAAATGCAGGCATTGACATTTTGTTGCTACCAATATTAGCAGTTTTTTCGTCTGAAGTTTCGATATTTGTTGGTTTGTTATCTGCACTTCCTAATTTTACTGCAAAATTTGAATCTTTGTATTTTTCTGCACCATCTAATGTTAATGAATTTTTTTGTTTTGAAGCATTTAAATTCATTCTGTTTGAACTTCCATCGCCTGTAACAGTTAATCCTGATGATTTTTCGTATCCATTTAATGTATCAGAATTTGCTGTGTCTGCAACAACTTTTGAAGATGAAGAATTTTTCTTTGTAATTGTAGTGTTAGAATCTTTTTGTTCTTTTGCACTTACGATACCTGTTTTTTCTGTATCTTTTTTCTTTTCTGTGATATTTTTTGCTTCATTATAAATAGTTTTGTCTTCGGCTTTTTGTTTATTAAGTTTTTCTTGTAGTTCTTCCTCTTCTTTGTGTTTCTTTGAAACTGAAAGGAGCAACAATAATAATATGATAATTGCAAGTAAAATTAATAGAATGATTAAAATTGTAAAACCAATACTTTTGAAGTTTGCAAAGATATTTGCTCCAGACTTGAAGTTTACAAAGAAATCTAAAAATTGAGGACGAGTTCTAACATTGTCTGCAAAAACACATTCTGCAAAAATTTGTTGTTGACCAAGTTGTGTATCTTCTGGCATTATTATTTTTGCATTTATTTTTTTAGATTTTTTAGGTCCAATATTTACAAAAACAGATTTATCTAAAACATTATTTTGGTTTATTAAAATTTGTGTTAATTCTAGTTTTATTTTTTCATCAGAGGTGTTTTTTATTGTAATTGGCATTGAAAAATTTAATTTTTTATTTCCAAAATCTTTTTTTGTTGAAATTTCTGGCATTGAAAGAATAGGACCAATAAAACTATCTGAATTATAAGTAGTATTTTCATCGGGTACAAGAGCTGATGTTTCTACTTCTTCTAAATTTTCTAGAGTTGAACCGTATTCAAAATAAACATTTTCATCTGTTTCGCTACCTTCATTTGTTACACTTCCGTCTTCTAAACTTTTTAAGTTTAAATTTTCAGGGAAAGGTGCTTTTATGTAATAAATATGAGAACCTTCTGATTTCATTTTAGAGATTGTAGAATCTATTACACTGTTAATTTCTTCTGGTGTCTTGTTGTAAAAAGTAGAGTTACTAGCTGGATTGAAAAGTCCGTCAGAAATAATTATTAATACTTTCTGGTTATAAACATCTAATGATGCCATATACTGTTGTGCATAAGTAAGAGCACTAGGGAAGTCTGTATATGGACCAAGAGGGTAGAGTAGGTTAAATCGTGATATTAATTTATAAATATCAGCTTCAGTTTTTACAGGTTGGGAAATTTCTGTAACTGGTTTTTCGTTAAAGGAAATCAGATGTACTGTATCTCCTAATCTAACAAAATTATCACAAATTTCTGTTAAAACTTTTGTGTTTACTTCATCATAGTAAGGTAACATTGTTCCTGAGTTATCAAGAAGTATTACAATATCAGCCTTGTTTGAAGCTTGAGTTGTATTTGCAAATACCAATGTACAAAATAAAAAACATATTATAGAAAAAATGTTTTTTTTCATTTCCCTTCCCCCTTTAAAAACAGTTTATTATTACTAATTAAAAAGTTGCAGCTTTAATTTTTACAACAGTATAGGCAAATTCTCTTTCATTTATTTCAAATGTTAAAGCATCGCCTTCTTTGCTGTTTAAAATTGCATTTCCAAATGGTGACATGTAAGAAATAATCTTGTTTTCTGGGTCTGATTCCCATGGACCAAGAATTGTAAATTCTTCATTTTCATTTGTTTTGTTATTTTTAAGAGTAACTGTTGTTCCAAAAGAAACTCTAGCTGTTGTAATTGTTGTTGGATCAAAAATTTGAGCTCTATCAATTTCTTCTTGGAGTTTTGTAACTGTTGTGTTAAGTTGTGCTTGCTTTTCTCTTGCAGCTTTGTATTCTGCATTTTCGCGCAAGTCACCCATTGC
>CALBXN010000124.1 GCA_937890485.1 uncultured Treponema sp. | reverse complement strand
TGTCCCATGTGCAATAAACGGGAAAAAATATTCAGCGGAGCACTGATACGGCAGTATTAAAATCCTATATAAGCACAAAAAAGGGGATGTAAAAAAGCGAAGACCGTATAAAACCGCATAAGCAAAAAGGGGTTCTGCAGGTTATTAAGCCTGAAGAACCCTATAAAAATGCACAAAAATCAAAAATCGGAATTGTTGATAGAATTTTTTGTCGTGTGGGAGCTTCTGATAATCTTGCAAGAGGGGAGTCTACTTTCTTAGTTGAAATGTCAGAGACTGCACTTATTTTGCGTTCAGCTACAGAAAAAAGTCTTGTAATCATGGACGAAGTTGGACGAGGAACTTCAACTGAAGATGGACTTTCTTTGGCTTGGGCAATTTCGGAATATTTATTGCACACAATAAAATCAAAAACTTTGTTTGCAACTCACTATCATCAATTAACTAGAATGGAACATCCAGTTTTGCAAATGTTGTGTATGGATGTTTTAGAATCTGATGGAAAAATTATTTTTTTACGCAAAGTAATCCAAGGTTCTGCTCAAAATTCTTACGGATTACATGTTGCTCAACTTGCAGGAATTCCTTTATCCGTTGTTGATAGAGCACAAGCTATCTTAGAAACTATTGTAAAAAATTCTAACATTTATACAGATTCAAATTCTGATTTAGGAATTTATACTCAAAAAGAAAAATAAAACACAACAAAACAATTATCAGTTTCTACAAATTTACCTGGATTATTTTCTGATGAAGAAATGATAATAGATTCAATTTTATCTACCGATGTTAATAGTATAACTCCAATAGAAGCCTTGTCAAAAATTGCTGAATGGAAAAAATTACTTTCAACAAAATAGTTTTGTACAAGCAGTAAAAGAGATATTAATGAAAAAACACGCTAGATTTTTTTGCGAAAATTGTCAAACAGAAGTTAAAGGTAACGCTAGATTTTGTGGCCATTGTGGAAGATTTTTTGCAGCGGTAAAATGTCCTGCTTGTGGAAAAACTGGTGCATCTCATACTTTTGCCCATGGTTGCCCAAATTGTGGATATGCTGTAGGAAGTTCAAAATCTTCAAATGATAAAGAAAACTCATTTCAAGAAAATCCAAAAATAAACAAAAAAAATTCTAGAAAAAAATTTAATTTTCAAAAAATATTTTCTGGTTTTGATAAAAATGATAGTTCAAAAAAATATTCAGAAGATTCTCTACCGTTATGGATTTATCTTGTTGCAATAATTTTTCTTGTAGTAATTTTAGTTGTTTTTTTTCAAACTATAAAATTTTGATAAAATCAACAGATAATTCTGGAATAGAAATTTTTCCTGCTTTAACTGTAATTTCTTCGTTTAATTCATAGTCTTTATCGTTATTTAGAATTGTTTCCATTGCTAATTCTGGAATTAGAAAAACTGTTTGTTTTTGTTTTTTTTCTACTGCAATGGCTTTTCCTTGCCAGTCTGGATTTTGTGTTAAAAACACAAGTTTCCAGTGTAAGCAACTTTCTCTATCAGCTTTTACAGCGGCATTAATTCCTGCATCTCCACAACTAATTCTTTCTAGCACTTCATCTTTTGAAATCAATTTTTTATTATCAATAAACGCTCTTAATTGTTGATGTGCAATTAAATCCATATATCTTCGTAAAGGGCTAGTTACTTGACTGTACATCGCAAGTCCAAGGGAACAGTGCATACTAGGTGTAACTCCAACTCGTCGGCTTTTCATACAACGGCGCAATCGATATTGTCCTGCTAAACCTTCTGGAATTTCTTTTGGAATGTCTGGTTCATCTTGACTAATAAATGGAAAGGGAATTTGATTTTTGAATGCAAATCTTGCAGCGGCTTCTCCTGCCATCAACATAAATTCTTTTACTAACTCAGATGATGCTGTATGTTCAGATTTATAGATTGAAACAATATTTTTTTCTTCATCGGAATTTGTAATTTTAATATCTACTTCTGGTAATTGTATTTGAATTGCACCAGATGATTTCCTTCGTTGTTCATATTTTTTTGCAATATCAAATAAAGGCTTTAATTCTGCACAATCTTTTATTTCATCTGCTTGTTTATATGTTAATCTTTTTACATTTACAATTGATTTTAAAACTTCTGTATCAATTATATTTGCATTTTCATCAAGTTTAATTTTAAAAGATAATGCCTTACTTTTTTCTGTTAATCCAAGGGCGTAATCTTCTATACTTTTTTCATTTAACATTCTTGCTGTATGTTCTGGAAGATAAAGAGTTGTTCCTCTGTGTCGAGCATCAATATCAATTTTAGAGTCAGGAAAAACTGTAGAAGCAGGGTCTGCTACATGCACCCAATAAAATTCACCATCAAATCCAATTGCATCGTCAGGATCTGTGCTCCATTCATTATCGATGGCATAGGAGATTGTAGAAATTTCAACTCGATTTTCTTCTGGTGGAGGAGGAAGAACCTCTCTTGCAGATTGAATTGATAAACCATGTCTTATTGGATGTGGATTTTTTGTAAAATGCCAAAATCCTGTATCTATCAAAAGTTTGTGAACTTTTTCTATTTTATCAGAAAATCCTGCATCTTTTAAGATTTTAGATTTATCAGTTTTTCCTAGACAATATGCTTCGATTTCTTGCATATATTGAAAATCATCTTGGTTAATTGATTTTTGCTTTAATCTTTTGATAAATTCTTCATAAAGTTTTGCTTGGTTTTCTTTTGCATTTTCTTTTTGTAAAATTTGATTTATTTCATCTTGACTACGAGGAATAAAATTTTCATCAATAGTTTTAAAATAAGGTAGTTTTTTTATCATGTTATAAAAAAGCCAAGAATCTTTTGCTAAAAAATCTCCAAGTGTAAGTTCTGCTAAATCAAAAAAAGAAACTTCTTGTGTTGCTGTGTCTTCATCCGAAATTAAAAGTTCATAAACTTCTTTAATTTTTTCTGTGATAGAATTTTGATTGTCTTGATTTTCTGCAATATCAATTAAATATTGAATTTTGCTTTCTACATTTGAAAAATCTGTTAGTTGTTTTTTGCTTGTTATTAAATTTGCAGGATATAACAAAGACATATCTTTTTCGCGAATTTTTTGTGTAGAGTAAATTGCAGATTTTCCTGTAGAAGTTTTTGGTGAAGATTGAAATTTAACAGTAAATTTATCAGAAACTTCGATTACAAGTGCAAGTTGATTTTTATAAATGACAAAACTATTATTTTCTATCATAGTTATAATATAAAGTAAAAAAGTATATCATGCAACTATCTACAGAATTTTGCAAAAATAATTTGTACCAGAAAAATATGTTATTCTAAAAAAACAAACTGTATTGCTCCCTTGA
>CALBXN010000123.1 GCA_937890485.1 uncultured Treponema sp. | reverse complement strand
TTATCGCGTTCTTCATTTTTGGTCCAGACAATATGCTGATTGCTTCCCTTGCAATTGGAATTGCTTTCTTAATGATTCTTCAAAAACCTTTGCAAAAAGTTTCAAATTCAAAAAATTCAGAAGGAGAAAATGATGCTTAGTTTACAAGATGCCATGATTGCAACAATTGGTTGTGCACTAGTAATTTTTTTAACAAGACTCTTTCCTTTTGCCCTATTCTCAAAACGAAACCCACCAAAAATATTACAATTCGTTGCTAAATATCTTCCTCCAATGGTTATGGCAGTTTTGATTTTTTACTGCTTACGAAACATCAGTTTTACAACTTCACCTTATGGATTGGCAGAAATTGTATCAATAATCTTCATTGTAATTGCTCATCTTTGGAAAGGAAATTCCATGATAAGTATTTTTGGAGGAACAATAATTTACATGGTTCTAAAAGCAGTTTTGTAAATTGCCTTTTTAAAACACATCTTGCAAAAATTAAATTCTATATTCAATATATTTTACTCGCTTGGATTCAATAGCTTTTTTTACTTCTTTTTCTCGCTTTGTTAAAGTGCTACTTCCAGATTTTACCTCTATAAAAAGAATTTCGCTTATAGAACGTTCTTCTAAAGGTAAATCTTCATCTTTTTTTGAAGTTACAAAACCGATAAAATCCACAGGACGACCTAAAAACTTTGCATCTTCAGGATTACAAGGAAAATTAGGTAAATATGGAGCAACTTGCTCTAAAATTTGTCCAGTTAAAACTGCCCTAGAACGATTTACAGCATCTTTTCGTAATTTTTTATTTTTAGTAAAATTCACAAAAGAAACAATCAAAAATCCAATCAAAAAACCCGATATAAAAATAAGTATAGTTATAAAAATTTGTGAAATTTCATGCTGATTAAAAAATTGAATTATGTAATTTTTCATAAAAAAAATCCTAAAATGTAACAAATTTGATTTTAAAAAATTTACATTACAGATTATAATTTAACTTGATAAAAGGAACAACATTTTAATAGGAGAATATATGAAAAAAATTTTATTGTTAAGTTTAATTTTATCACAACTTATTTTTAATTTAACAGCAGAAAAATTTGAATTTAAGTATACAAAAGGTGAATCTTACAGAATTTTATCAACCGTAGATGAAGATGTTTTTGTAAACGGAATTTTAAATCATCAAGCCAAAATTATAAACCGAATTTCAGTTGAAGTTACTGATGTTACACCAGATGGAAGTGGAATTCACAAAGCAAATTTTATGACAAGCGAAAATTCAGTAGGACGTAATAAAGTAAGCACTTGGGGACAAGAATATAATAGTATTTTTACAAGAAGCAAAAACGGAACTTATGATATTGCAGATGAATATTTTATGCCAGTAGTAAGAAATGTTCCTGTTTTTCCTGATAAAGATTTAAAACCTGGTGATAGTTGGCAAGCAGAAGGACACGAAGCTCACGATTTACGACAAACTTTTAATATTACAACTCCATACAAAGTTCCTTTTACAGCATATTACACTTACCAAGGTGAAACCGAAAAAGATGGGCAAAAACTTCATGTTATAAAAGCAACATATAATTTATATTTTGCAAGCCCAACAATAAATCCTTCTGTAAATAATTTACAAAATGGGTACTTTGATTATCCTATTTCTACCATGGGGTATTCTGACCAAACAATCTACTGGGATAACCAACGAGGAACAATTCAATCTTACACAGAAAATTTTAGAATACAATTAGAAACTGTTTATGGTAATATTTTTGTTTTTCAAGGAACAGCTGGGGCAGAAATTACAGAATTAAAACAAGTAAACAATGTTGCAACCATCGAAAAAGTTCAAAAAGAAATTGAAGATTTAGGAATAAAAAATACTGCGGTTTCTGCTGACGAAAAAGGTATCACAATCAGTATTGAAAATATTCAATTTAAACCAGACTCTGCAATTCTACAGGAATCAGAAAAAGAAAAACTTATTAAAATTGCAAAAATTCTTTCTGCCTTCCCTGAAAATGATTTATTGATTTCAGGACATACGGCTTTAGCTGGAAATGCACAATCAAGACAAAAACTTTCTGAAGAAAGAGCAACTTCTGTTGCAGAATTTTTAATAGACCTTGGTGTAAAAGATGCTAATCATATTTTTACCCAAGGATTTGGAGCTACAAAACCTATTGCACCAAACACAAATACAGCAGGCATGGCTCGTAATCGTCGTGTAGAAATTACGATTATGGAAAAATAAATTTTTATAAAAAATTTTCTGGAAAATACATCAAATTTCGTCATTTTAAACACATAATATAGTTATGAATGATGAATATTTTGATGTACCAGAAAATCTTGACGGAACTCCACTATTTTACAATCCAAACCCAATTTTTACAGAAGATGCTGAAATTGATGAGGTACAATTAACTGCAAAAAAAGCCTTTGGAATAAATTATTTATATCCATGGCAACGAATTGTAATTGCAAATATTTTAGATGCTGTAAAAGCCCAAGAACTTTCAAATTTCTATCAAAAACAAGTTGAAAATGGGGAACTTTCAAAAGAAGAATTAAATGAAATAATTGGAAATAGTCCAATATATTCTAGTAGTTGGCCAGTATATGATGAGGCTAAATTAATTGAAGAAGATAAAGAAATTGCTGTTCAAGTTAATGGTAAAGTTAGAGCTACTATAAAAGTAAA
>CALBXN010000122.1 GCA_937890485.1 uncultured Treponema sp. | reverse complement strand
CCCAATGACAATTTCAGATATGAAAAAATTGTACAACTCTGGAATTGGAACTTTTCAGGTTTTCCAAGAAACCTACGACCACGAAATTTATCGACAAATGCATCCAGCAAACACCTTGAAAGGTAATTACGGTTGGCGATTATATTCTCTACATCGTGCAATGGAAGCAGGAATTGATGATGTGGCAATCGGAACTCTTTTTGGTCTTGCAGATTGGAGATTTGATGTGATGGGAATGGTTGCCCACGCACGAGATTTAGAGAAACGATTTGGTCTTGGGCCACACACAATTTCAGTTCCACGCCTAGAACCTGCAATTGGAACAGATTTTTCTTTTATAAAGAATTGGGTTAACGACGAAGATTTTAGATATATCGTTGCTGTTTTACGAGTTGCAATTCCATACGCAGGTCTTATTGTAACAAACAGAGAAAAACCAGAAATGATAAAATCCCTTATCGATATAATAACTCAACGAGATGCTGATTCTCGATTAGGAATTGGAGCTTATTCAGAAGCCTTCAAAGATGGAAAAAATGGTCAAGATGAACAACTAATCGACAGAGCCCAATTTGAATTAGGTGACACAAGAAGTCTTGACGCTATCATCAGAGAATTGGCAGAAACTGGTCACATTGTTTCTTTCTGTACAGCAGGATATCGCTGTGGAAGAACAGGAAAGAAAATCATGGGCTTATTGAAAAGCGGACAAGAAGGTTGTTTCTGTAAATTAAATGCAGTTTTAACTTTCCAAGAATGGCTTGAAGATTTTGCTTCTGAAGAAACAAAACGAATTGGTATGGAAATTATCAATAAAGAAATTAATGAAATCAAAAATCGTGTTCCAAAAGATTTCTCTCAACCAATTTTTGATTCATTTATAAAATCTTACGATAACATTTGTAAAGGTCATAGAGATTTATATTTTTAACATTTGTTAATCTAAATTTCAAATAAAAAAAAGCGACTTTTGAAGATTTACTTTTTGCAAAATAAGGTTTACTTCAAATAGTCGCTTTTTTGTTAAAAATTTTATTTAATTATTTTGATTTACCCAAACTAATTTTGCAGTATCAAATCCAAATTCTCTTGCCATTGATAAAAATTGGTTTTTAACATCTTCAGGAATGGTCTTTGTTCTACTTAAAATCCAAAGATAGTCAGTTGTATTTCCAACAACTAGAGAATATTTGTATTCTGAATCTAAAGCAAGAATTGTGTAATCAGAATAGAATGGACCAAAGAACGAAACTTTTAATTCACCAACATCCTTATCTCCTCTGAATTTTGCCTTACCTACAGAAGTCTTCCATTTATTTTTGTTAAAGTCATAACCGCTGTTTTCAACACGAACAGTTCCATCTTCATTCAATGAATAAAATGCTTGAGTTCTATCCATATCTTTTTCAAACCAAGTATCATATCTTGCAATTTCATACCATTTACCAAGATATTTACTTAAATCAAAATTATTCACGCCATAAGCGCCTTGTAATTTTGTTCCACAAGAAAGAAAACTGCTAATAATAAAAAACATAAACACTCCTAAGATGCTATGTTTAACATAGTTTTTCATCCTCAACCTCTTTGTAAAAAAATTAGTTTGCTTAACAAACTTGATATAAACATAATTCATAAAAATTCATATTGCAAATAAAAAAAAGTAGCCAATATATAAATTATGTATTATATTTTAAACAGAAACCACATTGGAGGAAGATTATGTTAACGATAACAAAAGATAATTTTGAACAAGAAGTTCTAAAATCTGACAAAAAAGTTCTTGTAGACTTTTGGGCAAGTTGGTGTGGACCTTGTAGAATGTTAAGTCCAATTATAGACGAAATTGCAAAAGAAACAGACAAAGTAAAAGTTGGAAAAGTAAATGTTGATGAAGAAAGTGATTTAGCAACACAATTTGCTGTAATGAGTATTCCTACCCTCATTCTTTTTGAAAACGGAAAACCAATTAAACAAATTGTAGGAGTTCAATCAAAAACTGCAATTTTAAACATGATTGAATAACTTATAATTGAAATTAAATCGATAAATCATTATTATATCAGATGGATGTTCGTATTGAATGTTCATCTGATTTTTTTTAAGGTGATTTCATATTGGAAGTAAATAAAATTATTCATCATAGATTTTCTGCAGAAGATATTAAAATTAGCAGAAAAGAAATTTTTAGATATTTAGGTTATTCAAATTCGCAAAATGGTGATAAAGAAAATCACTCTACAATAAATGAAATGATAGAAAAAAGTATTTCAGAAACAAAAAAAACAATGCAACCTCAATCGCTTTATGAAATAATAAAAATTGATTCTACAAAATCAGAACTTAATACTGGAATAATAAAATTTGCAAACACAGAAATCAAAAGTTTTGATTTAGGAAAAAACTTAAAAAACTGTGATTACGTAATAATTCTAGCATCAACTATAGGAAGTGGAATTGATTTTTTAATAAAAAAATATTCAAAAATAGATTCATCTTTTGCTTCAATTTTACAAGCAACTGGTTCTATGTTTATTGAATCCTATGTAAATGAATTAAATTTTTTATTGAAAGAAGAAATAAAAAAAGATGGATATAAACTTCATCCAAGATTTAGTTCGGGCTACGGTGATTTATCACTTACAACACAAAATATTTTTTTTACTTTACTACCTTGTTGTCAAAAAATTGGTCTTACTCTCATGGATACTTTCACTATGGCTCCAGAAAAATCTATAACAGCTTTTATCGGTTTAGAAAAGGAATGATACAAAATGAAAAAAGAAAAAATTTTAGACTTAATCAAAAATCAAGTTTTATTTTTTGATGGAGGAACAGGTAGCGTCTTACAATCCATGGGATTACAACCTGGAGAACTTCCAGAAACTTGGAATATTACAAACCCAGATAAAATTATCAAATTACATCAAGATTATTTTTTATCAGGTGCAAATATAATAAAAACAAATACATTTGGAGCAAACTCAAAAAAGTTTGATGGAACAAATTATTCTCTTGAACAAATAATTTCTTCAGCTTTGAATAATGCAAAAAAAGCAAGGACGCTTGTAGAACAATCAAACTCTGAATTTTCTAATGACACACATTTAATTGCCTTAGATATTGGTCCTTGCGGAAAACTTATAGAACCTTTAGGTGATATTTCTTTTGAAAAAGCAGTAAAACTTTTTTCAGAAACGATGGCAATAGGATTATTAAATGGTGCAGATTTAATTTTAATTGAAACTATGAATGATTGTTACGAAGCAAAATCTGCAATAATTGCTGCAAAAGAAACTATAGAAAAATTAGGAAATGATTATGATGTACCAATTTTTGTAACAACTGTTTACGATGAAACAGGAAGAAGTTTAACAGGAACAAATATTGAAACAATGATAACAATTTTAGAAAGTCTTGGTGTTGATGCTTTAGGAATGAACTGTAGTTTAGGTCCAATCCAAATGAAAAACTTTATTAAAGATTTTTCTAAAAACACAAATTTGCCAATCATCGTAAATCCAAATGCAGGGCTTCCAAGAACTAAAGATGGAAAAACGATTTATGATATTTTACCAGAACAATTTTCTGAAATTGTAAGTGACTTTATTATAGAAGGTGCTTCAATAATTGGTGGATGTTGTGGAACAACACCAGAACACATAAAACTATTAGTACAAAAAACAAAAGAAAAAAAATTATTAAATAAAAATAATTTATCGCAAAGATTTTTTGAAAAAACTAATACAATAAAAATTTGCTCTAATACAAAAATTGTTAAAATCGGAAAAGATGAAAAACCTGTTTTAATTGGGGAAAGAATAAATCCTACTGGCAAAAAAAGATTTAAACAAGCTCTAAGAGAAAATGATATTCAATATATTTTGCAAGAAGGAATTAAGCAAGAAGAAAACGGAGCAAATGTATTAGATGTAAATGTTGGTCTACCTGAAATTGATGAAACAAAAATGATGATTAACGTAATCAAGGAATTACAATCAGTTACAGATTTACCATTGCAAATTGATACATCAAATCCAGAAACTATGGAACAGGCATTAAGAATTTACAACGGAAAAGCTTTAATAAATTCTGTCAACGGGAAACAAGAAGTAATGGAGCAAATTTTTCCTTTAGTAAAAAAATACGGAGGAAGCGTTGTTGCTTTAACACTTGATGAAAATGGAATTCCAGAAGATTGCGAAGGTAGAATTGAAATTGCAAAAAAGATTTTAGCAACTGCAAAAAAATATGGAATCAAAAAAGAAGAAATTATTTTTGATCCATTAACTATGGCAGTAAGTTCTAACGATAAAGCTGGAATTGAAACATTAAAAGCAGTAAAAATTTTATCTACAGAATTAAATGCAAATACAATTTTAGGAATTTCAAATATTTCTTTTGGATTACCACAACGAGAAATTTTAACATCTGCTTTTTTTACAATGGCATTAACAAATGGTTTAACATGCGCAATTATGAATCCTAACTCATTGGAAATAATGAAAGCATATAATTCTTTTTGTACTTTATCAGGCAAAGATAAGAATTGTACTGACTATATTAGTTTTGCAGAAAACATAATTTCAAAACAACCTGAAATTTTAGAACAAAATAAAACTAACAATCAAAATTCAGTTACAATTCAAAATTCAAATTCATTAAACTCTGATACAATTGAATATGCAATTATAAAAGGATTAAAAGAACAAACAGTTTTAAAAACAAAAGAATTACTGGAGTTATGCGGGCATCCGGAACGGGAACTGAAATGCATACATATTGCGGGAACCAACGGCAAAGGTTCTGTTTCCGCCTATATATCCACAGTGCTTACAGCATGCGGATATCGTGTGGGAAGATATATATCGCCTGTTATTTTTGAATACAGGGAGCGGATTCAAGTGGGAAAGCAGCTTGTGAAATATCATTGGTGCCAGGTGCATATGACATAACCGTCTATTATCTTGGAAATGATCAATATGCCCCATCCAGCAAAACATTCACAATCAATGTCTTGAAGATTGATCCGGTCTTTACAGTTTCATCAGCAAAAGTGATGAAAGGATACTATCTTTATGTCTATCTCAAAGATGCTGAGGGCAATCCTGTCAATGGAGCGAATGTGACAGTCGATATCGGAGGAAACAAATACTCCCTCAAGACTTCCAATGGAAAGGCGCAAGTTCAGATTAAACTGGACCCTAAAAATTATGCCGTGAAACTCTCATATGCTGGAAATGAAACCCATTCAGCTGCAAGTAAGTCATTTACCTTGAATGTGGTGAAAAATCAGCCTTACTTCAAGTATAATTCCAAGATTTCCACACTCAATTATTTAACAGTATATTTGAAGGACGGCGCCTACAAGCCAATTGCAAACAAGAAGATCACAATCAAGATAGGCAGCACTAAATACACTAGAACTACTGATTCCAATGGAAGAGCACGTGTTTATGTTAAAAAGCTCCCAGGAAAGTACAAGGTAAAGCTTTACTATAAAGGAAATGCGATTTACTCAGCTGTTTCAAAATCATATACCCTCAAGGTAGTAAAGAAAGCTACAGCATTCACTGTTAAAAACACTACTGTTGTAAAAGGAAAATATCTCTATGTCTACCTTAAGGATGCAAATGGTAAAGCCCTCAAGAATAAAAAAGTCACTATTCGTCTTAACGGCAAGAAATATGTGAAAACCACTAATTCTAATGGCAGGGTTTCATTAAAAGTCAGCTTAAAAGCAGGCAGTTATAAAGTAAAATTATACTATTCAGGCAGCAAGTATTACAAGGCAAAAAGCAAAAGCCTTACCATGAAAGTTGTTAAATCAACTTCAGTTTACAAGACTGCAAATGGCTGCATATGGCTTTGGAACAGTTTGAAGAATGAGGTGAATTTCAAGAACCTTAAAAACAATGGAATCAAGAATATCTTTATAAGCTATGTTGCTGTTGAATCTTCTGATTTCGATTCATGGCTGAAGGAAGCAAACAGCTATGGCATGAAAGTACATATATGGATGCAGGCGTTCTATGACAAGAAATGGATCAATCCAATACTAAGCGATGGATCTGTAAATAATACATTATTAAACAAAATTGCTAAGAATGCAGAATCATATGCAAAGATAAAAGGCGTTTCAGGTGTTCATTTGGATTATATCAGATTCCCTGGTACCGCATATAAATATAAAAACGGTGAAAAAGCTGTTAGCGAATTGGCCAGGAAAGTATCAGAATCTGTAAAGCAAGTAAATTCAAGTATTGTAGTATCCTGTTCTGTGATGGGTGAAAGTCTCTACAGCAATTCATATTATTACGGACAGAATCTTACCAAGCTATCCCAATATGTTGATGTTATAGTTCCTATGCTTTACAAGGGAAATTATGGTCAAAGCAGTTCATGGATTAAAACACAAACTGCAAGCTATGTCAAAGCCGTCGGTTCAAATGCTAAGATATGGGTAGGACTTCAATCCTACAAAAGTGATGATGATTTGACTAAACTGTCCATATCTGCATTAAGCCAAGATGCGGCAAATGCAATAAAAGGAGGAGCTAATGGAATTGCCTTATTCAGGTATGGATTGACTAATTTCATTAACATGACCAGAATAATTGCATAAAATTTTTTTCAAGTAGCTATTAGCTACTATTTCTTTTTTTATTTTTTTTCTAATGGTTTTTAATGAAATTTTTAATTTTTTCTATTTTATTTATAGTGGATATTTTAATTTTTTCTATTTTATTTATAGTGGATATTTTAATTTTTTTCTGCTTTTTTATAATTTTTTTTATGAATTCATTGATTTTTTTATTTTTCATTAATTCGCTTCTTTTGCTTCAAAAATGGATTATTTTTACTTATTTTTTCTATAAATCATTTTATATCATTATTTTCTTAAATAAATAAATGCCATATCATGACTTTATTTTTTATGAATGCTTTTTAAATGATATTTAAAAAAGTTGGATAATGATTAATTTTATACATTATAAACAATTTTCCAATCTTTATTTTAAAAAAGCAAAAAGTTAAAAGAGTCTCATTTTAGCCTTATTTTGGGATTTTAAGCCCTAAAATTCATTAACCTTTATATATGTTGAAAAATAAATTTATATATAGGAATATTTTCTAAATTAAAGACGTATTATGATTAACACTTTTAATTTTTTTAAAATATTTGTCAATTGTATGAATGGAGGTGTTAAGATTACGAAGAGAATGACAATACCAG
>CALBXN010000121.1 GCA_937890485.1 uncultured Treponema sp. | reverse complement strand
CTTGGAGCAAAATAGAACGAGTTTTATTCTGTTTGTTTCCAATAATAATACTCTCGTTAGTTCCAACTATAATCGCTATATTTTTGCCAATAGTTCGTTTATGGCTAATATTGGTTGCTTTAATAAATTTTGATTTTCAAAAAGTTTTTCTTCGATGTCACTTTCATCAAGGTAAGCAATACTAGAATAATCTTTTGAAGTTTTATCTATCATAGAAAGAACTGCATCTTGTCGACTTCCTTCTGTTTTTGAAATTGCTTGAACAACTGAATCAAATTCACCACGGCTCATTTGTTTTTCTTTTAAATCAATAAATTGGAATTGAATCCTTCTTTCTTTAAACCACATCTGTGCTTTTTTACAATCAAAGTTTTTATTTGTTCCAAAAATTTGTATTTGCATAAAAAATATTTCCTTTTAAAATAAGTTTATATTAATATTAATTTTTTTTAAAGTAAAAATTTTATTTATACACTTCTGTTATGCAATTTTGTATAAATTCCATTTTTTAATAAAAGTTCCTGATGAGTTCCAAGTTCTTTTATTTCTTTATCGTCAATTACAGCAATGCAATCTGCATTTTGAATTGTAGAAAGTCTATGTGCAATAATCAAAGTTGTTCTTCCTTTAGAAAGTTCATCAAACGCTTTTTGAATTTTAATTTCCGTTGCTGTATCTAAGGCTGATGTTGCTTCATCCAAAATCAAAATAGGAGGATTCTTCAAAAAACATCTTGCAATAGAAACTCGTTGTTTTTGTCCACCAGAAAGTTTAATTCCTCTTTCACCAACTAAAGTATCATAACCTTGTGGCATCTTCATAATATCATCATGAATTTCAGAAAGTTTTGCAGCTTTGATAATTTCTTCATCTGTGGCATTAATTTTTCCGTAAGCAATATTTTCTTTTATAGTTCCTGCAAATAAAAAAACATCTTGTTGAACAATTCCAATTTGTTTGCGTAAAGATTTTAAAGTAATATCTTTTATATCAATTCCATCAAGAAAAATTTTTCCATCTGTCACTTCGTAAAAACGAGGTAGTAAATTACAAATTGTAGTTTTTCCTCCACCAGAAAGTCCAACTAAAGCAAATTTTTGTCCTGGATTTATTTTTAAATTAATATTTTTCAAAACTTCAATTCCATCAGTGTAAGAAAAATTTACATTTTCAAAATTAATATTTCCTCTTGCACAAAAAATATCTTTTGCATTTGGGTTTTCTTTTATGCTAGTATCAATTCGCATAACTTCAAGAAATCTTTTAAATCCAGCCATTCCAGTTGTATACTGTTCAACTAAAAATGATAATCTGCGAATTGGAGATGAGAAAGCAGCAATAAAAAGATTTGCAGCAACCAAATCTGAAATTTGCATTTTATTTTGCATGATAAAAAATCCACCAACTGCTAAAACTAAAATACTAAGCACACTACTAAAAAATTCTACATTTGCATGAAAACTTGCTACATGTTTATAAAATTTTTTCTTTGAAGATTTAAATAATTTATTTCCTTCTTCAAATCGATTAATTTCGTATTCTTCATTTGTAAAAACTTTTGTAACTCGCACTCCAGAAATACTTGATTCTAAAACTGCATTTATTTCTGCTGTTGCTTCTTTTACTTTTCGTGAACTTTCTGTAAGAGATTTTCTTGAAATCATTATTATTGCAATAATTATTGGAACAAAGATAAAAACAATTACAGCAAGTTCCCATCTGATTTTTAATAACAGAAAAAATGAACCAAGTAAAGTTAAAATAGAAATTAAAAAGTCTTCTGGACCATGATGAGCAAGTTCTGTAATTTCAAAAAGATCAGTTGTTGCACGAGACATTAACTTTCCTGTTCTGTGTTTATCATAAAAACTAAAAGACTGATTTTCTAAATGTTCAAAAACATCACGACGCATATCTGTTTCAACGCAAGCACCAAAATAATGTCCCCAATAATTTACAAACCAAGTAAAAACTCTTCTTAAAATATAAACAAAAACTAACGCACAGATTAAAATAAAAAATGCTTTAAAATTTTTATTTGGTAAAAGTGAATCAATCGTAAATTTACTAATCATCGGAAAAGTTATATCGATTAAAGCAATCATAATTGCACAAAACATATCAAGGGCAAAAATTTTCCAATGTGGTTTATAATAAGAAAAAAATACTTTTAAAGGTTTGGAATTATAAAATTCAAAATTTTTATTTTTCATAATTATATCCTAAACTAAAGATTGTATTGTAGTTAAAAAATATTCTGCAATTTTTTCTGGAGAATCTTTCATCTTATTTGAAATCCACCAACTAACTGTATTAACAAAAGAAGATGCAATATGATGTACTAAAAAATTTTCTGGTAATGTAGATTTTTTTAATAATCCTTTTTCTGCATATTGAATTTGAATTAAATGTTGCAAATTTGATTTAAAATATTGCAAAAAAATTTCATTATTCTGTGAAGATAAAAGTTGCAAAATATTATAATCATTTTCTTGTAGATGTCTTAAAAGATGCAAAAAGACAGAATCATTTGAAGTTCCACAAGAAAAATTATAATGACCATGTGGAATTCCTTTTGCTGTATCTATTATATGTCCAAAAAGTTCTGTACACAAATCTTCAAGCAAAGATTCTTTTGTTTCAAAGTGTGAATAAAAAGTTGTTCTTCCAATATTTGCTTTATCAATTATTTCTTGTACAGAAAGTTGATTATAGTTTCTTTCTGATAAAAGCAAAGTAAAGGCGTTAAAAATTGCTTCTCTAGTGCGTTTTTGTCTTCTATCCATAAAATTTCCTAAAAATTACTGAACAAAATAAAAAAAATGTTCAGTATTGAACATAATCTAAATTTAATTCTTGTAATAATTATGTTTTAAATTATTATGTAATTACAAAACAACTTGTTCTGTATTGAATATATTGTATTTCAATTTACTTTATTTATCAAGACAATAGGAGTTTTTATGTTACATGAATTTATTGAAAAATTAGAATCAATTCCTGCAACAATAATCGGAGGAATATTTTTAGTTGCTAGTTTTATTTTAGAAAAACTAGGCATAACTTTTATATTTGACTTTGCTTGGATTACAATTTTTATTAGCGGTATTCCCTTGTTGTATAGTGCAATAAAAAAACTAATTCGCAACAAAGGAATAAGCAAAATTTCATCGGCTCTATTAATTTCAATAGCAATGATTGCAGCAATTTCCATTGGAGATTTATTTGCAGGGGCAGAAGTTGCTTTCATAATGGCAATCGGGGAAATTCTAGAAAACATTACAACTAACAAAGCAAAGAAGGGATTAAAAAACTTAATTAAACTTACTCCAACTCAAGGACGAAAGATTCAAGACGGTAAAGAAATAATTATTAATGCTGATGAAATTCAACTTGATGATATTATAAGAATTTTACCAGGCGAAACAATTCCTGTTGATGGAATTATTATTCAAGGTGAAACTTCAATAGACCAATCAATTATGACAGGAGAATCTTTACCAGTTGATAAAACAATTAATGATGAAGTTTTTTGCGGAACAATAAATAGATTTGGTTCAATAGATATAAAAGCAACAAAAGTTGGTGAAGATAGTTCTCTACAAAAATTAATTAGAATGGTACAAGAAGCTGAAAACAAAAAATCGCCAATTCAAAGAATTGCAGATAAATGGGCAAGTCTCTTAGTTCCAGTGGCACTATTACTTGCAATAATAACTTATTTTGTAACACAAGATATTACTAGAGCAGTTACAATTCTAGTTGTATTTTGTCCTTGTGCTTTGGTATTGGCAACACCTACTGCAATTATGGCAGCCATTGGTCAAGCAACAAAGCATGGAATAATTATTAAATCTGGTGAAGCTTTAGAAAAGATGGGAAAAGTTGATACAATTACATTTGATAAAACAGGAACAATTACTTTGGGCAAATTAGAAGTAAGTGATATAATTTCTTTTTCAAAATTATCTGAAGAAAATTTATTACAACTTGTTTCTTCTGCAGAATCTAAAAGTGAACATCCTTTAGCAAAAGCAATAGTTGAACATGCAAAAAAACTAAATCTTTCACTTGATGAATCAACTTCATTTAAAATGGAAGCAGGTAAAGGAATTTTTGCAATCGTAAATAATGATGAAATTCTTTGTGGTAATGAAAAATTTTTAAATGAAAAAAATATTAAAATTGAAAATGAAATAAAAGAAAAACTTAATGAATTACGATTACAAGGGAAAGCAACCTTACTTGTAGTTAAAAATAATAACTGCATAGGAATAATTGCTTTATCTGATATCTTAAGACCAGAAGTAAAAAACATTATTGAAGAATTATCAAAATTAAAAACTGAATCAATTTTGCTTACTGGAGATAACAAAACTACAAGTGAATATTTTGCAAATCTTGTTGGAATAAAAAAAGTATTCAATGAATTATTGCCAGAAGACAAAGTTAAAAATATTATTGATTTACAAAATTTAGGAAAAACAGTTTGTATGATTGGTGATGGTGTAAATGATGCTCCAGCATTAAAAACTGCAAATGTTGGAATTGCAATGGGTTCAATAGGAAGTGACATTGCAATAGAAGCATCTGACATAGCTTTAATGAGTGATAATATTTCTAAAATCACTTATTTAAAACGACTTTCAAATGCAACTGTAAGAACAATTAAATTTAGTATTGCACTTTCAATGTTTATAAATTTTCTTGCAATAGCATTATCTGTTTTGGGATTACTTAATCCAACAACAGGTGCATTAGTACATAATGCTGGTTCAGTTTTTGTTGTAATGATAGCAGCATTATTGTATGAAAGAAAATTTGATAAATAAATTTTTAAGATTTAATTTTAGTTAATAACAATTTGCAGGCTTTGGTAAAAAAATTAAAGCCTGCTTGTTATACCAAAACCATAATCAAAATGTCTTTGATTTTTTTCTGGGAAAAATCTATAAACAAAATTATATTTTAAAATTATTGGAACAACAGGAAGATTACCCAAACCAATTCTACTTTCTAAAGAAAAGCCAAGTTTTAATTCATCATAATAATTAAAATTTCCGTAAATTAAATCGTAAAAATGTTTTGTAAATTCATAAGAAGAATTATTATCATTTTCTATTGTTAAAATTTTTCCATTATAATCAACATCAATAAAAAATCTATTAAGATATAAAACAGAAAACCAACTTATACTTTTTTGGATTTCAATATCAATTAATTTTATATTGGTAGAAAAATTTATTAGTTTTTTTGATGTTGGTAGAACAGCAAAATTAAATTCCGTTGGTAAACCAAAACATCCAAATGTTGTTGATGAAATTGGTAACAACCTTGGCACTTTTAATTTTACACTTGGATAAAAGTTACAAAACAAATTTTTGTCTTTATTGTCATCATTAAAATTATAAAAAACATCAAAGTTTAAAAATAAATTTGTTTCAAAAGTTTCAAAAATATTTATACCTTCTTTTCTGCTTATTCCAACACCAATTCTTGATTGATTATAAACTAAAAGTCTATCTGTCATATCATATTTTGTAGAACTATAAAATGGAGTTGTAAAATTTTCGATAAAACTTAAATACTCTTCTGCAACTGAAAATTGTCTACCATAAAAAATACTTGCTGAATTTCCAAATCCTAAATATGAAGAATTATAACCAGATAAAATATAACTTCCACTTAATTCATTGTAAGTTTGTTTAAAACCAAATTTATCAAACTCTAATGAAGAACTTAAACTATAAGACCACAAATCTGTTGGAGCATTACCATAAATTTTAAAATTTGCAGAGCCAGAACCTGACTGAGGAATATATCCTAAACTAAAATCTAAACTATAACTATCGTATGGAGATAAAGTAGAAAGAGTAAAACCAATTCCAGTTTCAGAAGCAATTTCAAGAGAATCTCCTTGCTCAGAAATTTTATATGTAGGAAAATATAAGTTTGGAATTATTGTTGCTCTAAACAAAAAATTAAATGGATTATATTTTTTTTCTAAATCCTTAATGTTTAAATTTGATTCTGAAATATAATTTTGAATATCATTTGATTGATTATTAGTTACATCAATTACATTTAACTCTACATTTTCAAAACTTAATTTTGATAAATCACTTTGCAAAATTCTTTGATGATTAAAAAATGATGCGATATAAATTATTTTATCTTCATTTAATATAATTGGATTATAAAATCCTCCAGAAAAATCTTTTGTTAAAAATTTTGCTTGTAATTTTTGTTCTATTGAATTATTTTCATCAAAATTATTTAAATCAATAATTCCAAGTCTTGGCATTGTGCCTTTTTGTGTATATGAAAAATAAATCTTGTTATCATAACAAGATTTATCTTGTAGTACTGTATCTTCTGATAACATTTTAATTTCTTTTTGTTTTTTTGTATTAATATTATATAATTTAATTGAAAAATCTAAACCATCTTTGTACAAAAACAAAAGATTTCCATTACCACCATCACAAAGTGAAAATTTATTTTTACCAAATTCTTTATCAAACTCATTAACAAAATTTATATTTTTAATATTTCCTTTTTCATCTTTTTCTATTTTATAAATCTTTGTAGAAATAAATTGACTTACAACTTTTACTGTTGCTAAATAATGATTACCTTCCCATGATAAAATTACTGAATCTGAAATTCCTTCTTCACTAACCGAGAAAAGTTTTTTTGTATCTAAATCATAAATTTTAGTTTTAAGTTTTGGAAGAGTTTTATTTTTATCATAATAATCTATTGCCAAATATTTATAATCACTTGAAACAGAAATATTTTCTACAGAAGAAAAACTTAAAAGTTTTTTTGGTTTACTAAATTGCATTTGTGAATTTTGCAAAAGTTCTGTATATAAAATATCATTTTTATATTTATCATAAAAAACAAATCCATCTTTCACTTTTATTAAATCACTATAACGACTTACATATTTTTCATTGAAAACTAAATCAACTTCTTCCTCTTGCCAAGGCTCTGAATTTACTTGAGCAAAATTTTGTTCTTCAATAAATTCTTTCCATGCCTTTTTTATTGAAATACCAAATGCTTTTTTAAATGCTCTTGTATAAGTTAGATTTTTTACATTTACACATCGATGCCAAAATTCAGTAAATTTTTCTTCTCCATATTTGTCATGAACCCACTGATAAAACTTTGATCCAAATTTATATTGTAAATCGCTTGGATAAATATCTCTAACACCAGGAATATCACTATAATTTATTTTTACATTTTCAATTAAAGATTGCTTAAAAATATGATTTGCATATTCACTATTTAATCTACCTTCACCAGTTGAACTTTCTTCAAGAACAGCTGTTCCTTCTGCCATTGCGGTATTTGCAACAAAACTTGCACCAATAGAATTATCTCCAAAAACTTTACGAAATCCGTACCAAAATTTATTTCTGATATTATAATTTATTGCATGAGTTAATTCGTGATAAAACACTTTCAAAAAATCATCTTTATAAACTAACATTTCATCATTACATCTTGTATCATACATTACTATACGATTGTAACCATAAGTTGAAAAATAAGCATTGAAAGAATCGTAATTTGGAATTAGAGTAACTGGAAATCGATACACTTGCTCAAGTTTATATTTTTGACTTAAAATTTCGTAATAATTATCTGCATTTTCGTACAAAAGTTTTGCAGCTTCTTTAGATTCTTCTGGATAGATTATGTCAAAATATTTTGTACTTAAAACTTTTAGTTCAGAATTAAAAAATGCATTTGCAAAAACAGTTGAACAAATCAAAATTAAAATGAATAGGAAAAAAAGTTTTCTTTTCATAAAAAAACCTCATGTAAAATGAAAATAAACTATAAATATGATAACACTAATTTTTACAAATATCTAGCGTATAAATTCAAACTATGTTATAGTAGAAATATGAATATTTTTTTAATAAATGGAAGCCCAAAAGGGAAAAACAGTAATAGTTTAAAATTAGCAAATTCTTTTATTGATGGAATAAAAAACGCTTCTGAAAAGTCTAAACAAACTGTAGAATTAAGAGAAGCAACTTTAAATACAATGAATATTCATTCTTGTCTTGGATGTTTTTCTTGTTGGAAAAATACTTCAGGCAAATGTTGTATAGATGATGATATGTCAAAAATTATTGAAGGACAACTTTGGGCAGATATAATCATTTTTAGTTTTCCTCTTTACTTTTTTAATGTACCAGGAATTTTAAAAAATGTAATTGATAGACAACTTCCTATGAGCTTACCTTTTATGAGTGAACGAACAGATGGAATCGGAAATGGAAGTCATCAATTAAGATACAACATGGATAATAAAAAATATGTTTTAATTTCAACATGTGGATTTTATACTGCTGAAAAAAATTACGACAGCGTACTTTCTATGTTTAATCATATTTGTGGAAAAAATAATTTTGAAACAATTTTCTGTGGTCAAGGAGAATTATTTTCAATAAAAGAATTATCCGAAAAAACAGATAGTTATCTTAAAAATGTAAAACAAGCAGGAATTGAATTTGCTTCACAAAATAAAATTACTGAAAAAACAAAAGAAAAATTAAAAACTCTACTTTTTGAAAAAGAAGTTTTTGAGAAAATGGCAGATGCTTCTTGGGGACTCGAACAAAATAATTCTAACGAATCTTCAACAGAAAAAAATGAATCATTAATTTTTACAAAACAAATGGCAGCTTTATATAACACAAAAAATTATGATGGCAAAGATAGAATCTTAGAAATGTATTACACTGACATAAATAAAACATATCAAGTTATTTTAACTGCCGAAGGAAGTTCTGTAATTGAAAATCCTACTACAAAATATACAACTAGGATTGAAACTCCTTTTGATGTTTGGGTTGCAATTTCTCGTGGTGAATTAAATGGAATGAAGGCATTAATCACAGGAAAATACAAAGTTATGGGTGATGTAACTTTAATGATGAAGTGGGGAAAACTTTTTGGATAAACATCATTTTGTTAAAATGATTAAATTATATTTTTATTAAGGAAAAATTATGAAGAAACCAAATTTAAAACAAAAATTAAGTTATTGGTTTGATAACTTAATGTCAAAAGGAACTTTGTCACTAATTTTCGTTTTGGCAGTTATTACTATTCTTGTTGTTTTTATCACAGGAATTGTTGTTTCGATTTCAGACCCAGAAGCAAACGGAAATATTTTCCAAGCAGCATGGATGAGTTTGATGCATGCCTTAGATGCAGGTACAATTGCTGGTGATGATACAAGTAACATTCTTTTTATTGTGATGATGTCCATCGTAACAATTTGTGGTTTATTTATTACAAGCATGTTAATTGGTGTAATCAGTACAGGTCTTGAATCAAAAATGGAATCGCTACAAAAAGGACATTCTCTTGTTCTTGAAAAAAATCATGTTATCATTTTAGGATTCAATGAAAATGCAATTAATATTATTCGTGAATTAATTATCGCAAACGAAAACCAAAAGAAAGGTGTAATCGTTGTCATGGATAATCAAGATAAAACTGAAATGGAAGATTTAATCAGTCAAAGAATTCCTGAAACAAAAAACACACGAATAATTTGCAGAAGTGGAAACATTGATAGCATTTCTGATGTAGAAATTTGCTCTCCTCAAACTTGTCGTTCAATTATTGTAAATGCAGAAAATGATTTTATGAGTATAAAAGCTGTTCTTGCCAGTGCAACAATTTTAGAAGAATCACATAACGAAAGTGCATACATTACAGCATTAATTCACAGTGAAGAAAATGCAGAAGCCGCTAAAATTGCTGGCAATGGGAAAGCAGAAGTTTTCTATTATCAAAATTCTATTGCAAGAATTATGGCTCACACTTCTCGTCAACCTGGAATGTCAACTGTATTTACAAACTTACTAAGTTATGCAGGCGATGAAATTTATGTAGAAAAAATTTCAGGTCTTGTAGGAAAAAATTTTGGCGAATTAAATTTATTATTTCCTAAATCTACAGTTATTGGTATTATCCGTAATGATAAACCACTTTTAAATCCACCAACTACAACAAAAATTCTTGATTCAGATAAAATTATTTTAATTGCAGAAGATGATGGTATTTCTATTCCAAATGAAACTTCGGCTAATGTCAATCAATCTTTATTTGCAGAAGGAAAAGCAGATGAACCAGTTCCTCAAAAAACAATAATTTTTGGTTGTAATGAATTAACAAAACAAATTATCACAGAACTTGACTGTTATGTTCCAGCTGGTTCAGAAATTATAGTTGCAACAACAGAAGAAAATTTTTCAGAAGAATTTATTCCTACTCAAGAAGAATTAAACAAATTAAAACTTACAAAAGAAATTTGCAATATCTTTGATAGAAATGAATTAGAAAGAATTGCTTCTGTAAATCCAAATAATATTTTAATTTTAACTAATCAAGAAGATGATGATGAAACAGCAGATTCAAAAACATTATTACTTCTTTTACAACTTAGAGATATTACAAGAAAAAATACTTATCATTTTACAATTACAAGTGAAATGCGCAGTGTTGAAAATCAAGAACTTGCAGAAGTAACAAAAGTTACAGACTTTGTTATCAGTAGCAATATCACTGCTTTAATGATGACACAAATTTCTCAAACAAGAGAACAATTTGTAATTCTTGACGATTTACTTTCTGATACTGGTTCAGAACTTTATATGAAAGTTGCTCATAGATATGTTGTGTGTGATAAACCTGTAGATTTTTATACAGTTTGTGCATCAGCAAATAGATATGGCGAAATTGCAATAGGTTATAAAAAAATGCTTTTTGATGGAGAATTTGAAATTGTATTAAATCCACCAAAAGATAAAGAAATTATTTTTACAAAAGAAGATGATGATATTATTAAATTATTTTTCTTAAAAAATAAACATAATAAGAAAACATTGATTAGTATTAATAATGCAAATTTTGAAGATATTGATTTTCCTGTTAAAATTTATTTAAACGATGACTACATTGAATTTGAAGATAAAAAATCTATGCAACTAGATATAAATCCGCTGGATCTTAAATTTGACCAAGATATAAAAAACAGAAAATCAACCATTAGAGCTCTTAATAAAAATCTTGAGGTATTGGAACAAATAGATTTTAATTTAGCACCACAATATACATTTAAAGCACTTGGAGATTATCTCTACGAGATAGATTTCAATAAGATTAAATTTAAAGAAAATAAGCTCAACGAAGAATCTCTGTGGTATCGCGAGAGTTCTGCTTATCATAATCATTACGTAGGGTATTTTGCTGCTAATAATGTTCAACCAACACAGGTATTTACTGGAACATCTGATAAGCTAGATTATGAACTTAGAGAAACAAATTCTTGGGGATTGACAGCTGTTGATACTTTCGAAATAACTGAAATTGCAGCTAGTGATGGTTTTGATGTCAATATTGAATTTATCGATTCTTACCCAGAAACTACAGATATTTACAGAGATAGTTATGTTAGGGTTCTACCGAAGTAAAGACGACTGGTAATCTAAATATGTTGATGTTTATTCAAAAGGCTAACGATATTACAAAGGATTTAGATGTCTGACATTATTCAAAATAAGATGAATCAGGTGATGGGGGATTT
>CALBXN010000120.1 GCA_937890485.1 uncultured Treponema sp. | reverse complement strand
ATAGATTCTTTCAACATCGTGGTTATCAACAAAAGTTACTGCATAAGCAGGTGCTTGACGGAAAATATTGTTTGAATCAGCAAGACGAGCCATATCCCAACGACCAGATTCATTTCCGTAACCAAAAGCGTAGTTTAAGTTACCTTTAAGAACAAAGTCAAAAACACGAGTTTTATATCCACCATTAGCTGTTTGATTTACCCAGTTCATAAGTTCATCTTTCCAGCCTTGAGAATAATATGGATTAAATCCTGCTGTTGGCCAGTATTCACCTACAGAAAATTCAGCAGATGTATCAGCATTGTATTTTCCAACATAGTAACCACTATAACCTTTTACAAAGTCATATCTCCAACCAACAAAACCAAGACCTTTTAATTTGTTGTTCATCCAAGAAATAATTCCATTTTGAACATCCCAGTTTGTATGGTCAATATCACGACCAGCTGAATATCCTTCACCAGTGTCAGGATTACCACGTTTTGAGGAAGCTCTCATTACAGAAGAACCTGAAAAACCTTCATCATCAGAACAAATTGAATAGAAGTTATCGTTCCATGCAGGATTTGTAAAATCACCCCAATCAGATGTTCCGCAACGATGGTTTATAACAATATCAGCAATAGCTTTGGCAGGAGAAATAGACGAAATTACTTTTTTTAATTCAGTTCCAGTTCCATATGTTGAATTGAAATTATTTAATTGTGTAGGTAGATATCCTTCTGTACTTGCAGAAAGAGATGGAGGTGGGAACCAAACATATTCAAAAGTATTCTTTATTTCGGATGCCTTTCCTAACATAGTAGAATACCATTTTCCATGGGTTGACGAATCACTTCGACTTGCACTTTCCCAGTTAAAACCTTGCAACATAACACCTGATTTTGGATTTGCAGTATTTGTTGCACGCAAATCTGTTACTTGAACATCATTTTCTGGTTCTGTAGCAACTTCATTTGAACAGGAAACCATTCCTGCAACCAAACAGAGACATAATAGCATAACTATTAAGCTTGATTTTAAAACTTTCTTGCCGAACATTACTTCCTCCTTTTTGCCGACACTAAAATTTGTATACAAAATACAAAAACTATATTCATTGCAAATGCAATAAAATACAAAGATAAAAATTTAGTATTTAGTAATAAAAATAGTATTCTTACATAAAGGAGTTATTTTTTAATCCCTATTTGATTTTATTGTAAGTCCACTTTTTTCTGCCGTCAAGAAAAATATTTAAAAATTTTAATTTTTTTTGCAATTTTTTTATGCCTCATGCAAATATTTCTATAAATATCAAAAATCTCCAAAATCAATGAAAAAAAATCCCCCTAGAAAAGTTTCCTAGGGGGAATACAATTATTTTAGTAAAAAAATTCTATATATCAATACGGAGCATAATCCATAAAGGATATAGTATAATTAGTTACTCCAGATTGAATCTTTATATCGGAGGTTTTATTGTAAATTCTACCTACAACATCGCCTGATATACTCCAATCTGTTGTTCCTTGATAACAACGAACAATCAAGAATCCCGTAGCATCTTTTGGAACAGTAGCTTTTACTGTTGTTCCAGAACCTGTACAAGAATACCAAGCTCCTTCAGAAGAGTCATTCCATGCCCAACAGAATATAGAAGTAGCATTCCATGTCCAATCTGGACCTGTTAATGTAAGAGTTACATCACCAGTTGATACATTACCACCACCAGAATTTCCACCACTTGGAAGAGAAGCGTCTCCATCTACATTTTTCTCCCAGATAGCAAAGTTGGTTCCAGCGTAAATTGGATTATTTCCAGCATATCCTGTTCCAGTTGCAGCAGTTACATTACCGATTTTTACTAAGAGAGTTCCGTTATTTCCAACAATTTCTCCTACATAACATGATGATGTTGTTCCTGTTGTTACAACTGTATCGTCATACTCAATTCCAACTCTGTTACGAAGGTCAATTAAGTAATCGATATGTTCTCGGTAAGTATTACTTGTTCCTGGAACTGTATTGTTTGCAATGTAAGTAGTTGATGCTTTTATTTTACTATAATATTCAGAATCATAACTTCCACTTTCAGCATAAGTAAAATAATGCTGCCATGCTACACAAGGATAACCTGGATGAGTCAAGATAAAAGCATAAGCGATTCCCACCGCATTTGTATTTAATGCCCAGTGATTTTGAGTAGAACCTGTATCATGATTTTCAACAAAAGTAACGGCATCTGCAGGTTGACTAATAACAAGATTTGATGAATCTGCTAATAGTCCATAGTTGTTACTAGCTCCAGAAGAACCACCATTCCAATTTGCATCAAACCAAGTACAACCAAAAATTGAGTTCATAGCACCTTTTAGAGCAAAGTCAAAGGCCTTAGATTTTTGACCACCATTTGAGGCAGTTGCAGAAATCCAGTTTTTAATTTGATTTCCCCAATCTGAAGGACTTGAGGCATTGTATCCTGCAGTTGGCCAATATTCACCTACAGAAAATTCTGCATCAGAACCAGCATTGTACTGTCCTACATATTTTCCATTAAAACCTTTTACATAGTCATAACGCCACCCAACAAATCCAGCTGGTTTTAATACATTGTTCATCCAGTCAACAATACCTTTTTGAACTGTAGGATTTGTATGGTCTATATCACGTGAAGCTTCATATCCTTCACCTGTATCAGAAGCGCCTTTAACAGTTGCTTGGCCCATCAAGTCTGGTTCTTTAGTAAAACCTTCATCATTTGAACAAATGGCACCATATTTTGAGCCTTTTACAACACCCCAATCAGGATTTGTAAAATCACCCCAAGATGTAGAACCAGAACGATGATTTACAACGATATCAGCAATAGCTTTTGCAGGGCTAATTGCTTGAATCATTTGCTTTAATTCATTTGCTGTTCCATAGCAGTTATCTAAAACATTTAATTCGGTTGGACAATAACCTTCGGAACTTGCAGTATCACATTTACTTGGAGGTGGACACCAAACATAAGAAAATTTATCCCCAATAGTATCTGCATTATTAAGCATAACATTATACCACTTACCCCAATGAGAACTTGCTGTTCTTGGAGCAGACCCCCAGTTAAAACCTTGTAACATAACACCAGATTTTGATGAACCAACAGGAGCAGCCCCTTTAGTAAAAGTTTTTGAAGCAACACTAGAATCTTGGTAATTAGTTTTAAATGCTTTTGCTTTTACTGTAGTTGTACTACTAATTGTAAAAGGAGCAGTATACTCAGTTCCTTTTGTTACAGAAGGAATAGTTCCGTCTGTTGTATAATAAATAGTAGCCCCATTAGTTCCACAAGTAATTGTTACTGTTGTAGAAGAATCAAAGTAAGAACTTCCTGAAATTGATGGAGTTGCCACTGTAGGAACTACAACATTTTCAACCTCTTTTAAGATAACAACAGACCATGGAGTTACACCGTAAGAAGATGAAACGGTTGTTGCAGATTTTTCATCCCAACAGTTAAAATCAGTTTCAAAGTAACTTTGAGTATCAACCAATCTAACCCACTTCTTTCCAGTAGCAGCAGTAGGAATAGTATAAGAAACTTCACTTGTATACATATTCATAAATATTAGATAATCACTTCCACCAGAAACTGAACTTCCGTCAATATGAAGCCAAACGCATCTATCTCCATCAACTAATGTACTTTTACCATCTTCTTTTTTGAAATCATATCCAACATTGTAATTATCTTGATTTAATGCAGGCTCACTTGCTTTTAGTTTAAGCATATAATTCATGAACATGAAGTTACCGTTTACACCTTCAGTATTATTAAATGTACCAAAGTTATTGTGATATGTACCAGAACCACCAGTTGCAACTGCATGTGGGGAAACTGTGTTAATCATATTATAGTTAGACCAAGTTGCAACTGAGTCAATATTATACGGATTATTATTTCCGTTTTGTGTACGAGTAAATTCATCTCCCCAAACAATCATAGGCACACCACGACTCATCATCTGAATTGCAGTGTAGTTACGATTTGCTTGTCGCTTACTTGCTTTTTGAGTTGCCTCACTTGTCCAATCAACAAATCCAAGACTGTTATTATCTCCGTTACCACCATCACTAGGACCAAAAGGCCAAGTTAATGTTCCGTTTTGAGCATTTCCTGCTCCTCCGTAACTACAAAGGTCTGCAAGAGTAAATCCATCATGAGCAACTACAAAGTTTACTGTCTTGTGAGGTCCACCTTGATCATTGAAATTGTTATAATCACCATTGATATAATCATTTACACTTCCACGATTACCAGCGTTAACAAATCCTCTTAAAGAATCTCTAAAACGACCATTCCATTCACCCCAACCTGTTGGGAAGTTTCCAACATGATAACCATCACTTCCATGACAATCCCAAGCTTCTGCAATCATTTCAGCGTCATATTTAGTCCCTAATGACATAATATCTTTTATAGTAGTTGCATTTTTGTTATACAACCAACCAGACTTATTATCTTCGAATTCACGACCAATTACTGGAGCAAGGTCAAAACGATAACCATCAACTCCCATTTCTGCAATCCAATACTCAAGAGAATCAAGAATCAATTTTCTAACAATTGGATTATCACATCGCAAGTTATTTCCGCAACCTGTTGTTTGCCAATGATCACCCACATTTCCTGGCGTTAGACAATAATATTCAGAACAGTCTAAACCTCTCATAAATGTAAGTTCAGCTGTGTTATAACTATCTTTTGTCCCATACCAAGGACCACCCTCTCCAGAGTGATTAAATACTACATCAAGATAAACTTCCATTCCGGCTTCGTGGAAAGCAGCAACCATTTCTTTAAATTCTTTTGTAGGTCCACCGTAAGATTTATCACTTGAATAGCGTCTGTCTGGGGCAAAATATCCGTAAGTCATATAAGCCCAGTAGTTTCCGCCTGGAGCATCATCAGGATTTGCATCATTATCAGATTCATGAACTGGCAAAAGTTCGATTGTATTTACACCAAGAGCTTTAAGATAAGGAGCTAACATTCCAGCACCTTTGTAAGTTCCTTGGTATTCAGCAGGAATATTAACAACATTTTCAAACCCATCAATTCCATTCAATATAGATTTAAGACTTGCAGATGACGGATGTTTTGTAATTCCTCTAGCATGAGCTTCGTAAATAATTGCTTTTTCTTGAGGAATTTTAGGTTTTGTACCGTAACTTGTACTATCATCAACAACTACTGATTTTGGAGCATATTTACCTGTATCAAAATCTCTTCGTTTTTCGCCATTGTAAAGTTCGCTTCCGGTTCCGTACATTCCACCATCATAACTTCCCAAAGCAGCAGGATTTGATTTATCATGAGAAATTTCTTTTGCATAAGGGTCAAATAAAACTTTGTTAGGATTGAATCGATTTCCAGTTGAATCATAGTCTTTTACAAAACCTACACTACTGTTTCCTCTATCCCAAGATTCATCAAAAGTCCAAGTTGGTCCCCATGCACGGAAAGCATACAAAGTTCCTTTTCCTGCACCACGAATTTTTGCACGCCAAATATTATCATTACCTTTTTCCATCCAGTAATCATATTTAGCATCTTCTCCATAAGCTACATCGTAAATTTCAAGAAGGATTTTTGAAGCATTTTTAGAATAAACTGCAAAAGTTGTTTCATTTCCGTTTACAACAGCACCCAATTCTGAATCTAGAGCATTCCAACCATAGCCTAATCCTGAACCATTATTATCAATAGGAGCAAAGTTTTCTTGTGTTTTTGCACTAGGGTGGATATATCCTATTCCTTCCCAAATATCAATCAAAACAACAGCTGATTTTATCTCTTGTACTTTTACACCTCCATCACCATTATCAGTGATAGTATTTGTAACTTTACAATAGTAATATTTAGCATCTTTCAAGTTACTCTTTGGAATAGAATAAGAATTTGAATTAGCACCAGTAATTTCAACACCCTCAGAGGTATCTGAATCAGCAGAATACCATTGATATGTTAAGGAACCACCATCTGTAACATTTGCAACAACATTTAACACATAAGAATCTATACTTTGTCCAGAATAGGATTTTGGTTGTTCTGTAAGAACAGGCACTTGTGCATTTTTCTTTTTATCTACAGTAACAGTTACTATATTAGATTTTATAGACTTTGTTTTTTCACCTGTTGCAGATTCTAAAGTATTTGTAATTACAACATAATAGTACAAGATTTTTTCATCTTCACCTGATGCCAAAGTATAACTACTTGTATAAATAGCATCTTTTGCATTCTGAATTACAGTTCCATTGTAACTATTATCTTTTGATTGATACCATTGATATGATAAAGTTCCACCATCCAAACTTTCTGCAGAAACCTGAACAGAAAAATTAACTCCAGTAGAAACAATCTGATTCATAGGCTGAGCAGTTATACTAGGTTCTTTTGCATCAACTTTCTGTTCTGGTATAGAGTCTGCTCCTTCATCGCCTCCAACTGGTGGTGTAGGTTTTTTAGTATCATCTGGTTTCTCTTGTGTTACATTATTTTCAGCCTCAGGCATAAACGGATTTTTACAACCAACAAACAAACTAGCACCTAAAAAAACAGATACTAACAATACGAATAAAATTGATTTAGCATTTTTTTTCATTTAATTCCTCCAAAATTAAAATGAATATCCAACGGCTGCATTAATTGATAACATAAATGGATAGCCCCATGTAAGTTTTGGTTCAACATAAAGTTTACCAAATTCATATCGAAGACCAGCTCCAATCCCAAATAAAAACATTCCATAAGGTTTATCTTCTTCCATAACATTAATAACAGAAGCACCTAAATCAACTTGTGCAAAAGGAGTAAATCCAAAAAAACTTAGAAAAGGAAGATAATATTTTCCATAAATTGATGGTTCAAAAACAAACATATCATCAGAAGTACTAAAGCCTAACTGTAAACCTGCTTTTAAGTTATCAATAATTTCATAATCACCATGAAACCCAAAAGCAAATGCCCAACCTTTACGGCTATTCATATTAGCACCAAGGTTTCCACCTGCATCAATTTTGTCAATTGAAAACTGTGCAAAGCTCACTCCCATTAGACAAAAAAAGCACAATACACACAATAAAGATTTTTTCACTCTCTACTCCTAAAAAAATTTTTTAAAATCTGTAATTTGTTACAGATAAATTTTTGCGATAAGAATTTTATTATTTGTAAAATAATACAGACTAGTATATTATAAAGGCAGATATCCAAAATATCAAATTTAAAATTTAATATTCTAAGTATTTTTTTATTGTGAGATAATTTTATTAAGAGAATTTAATACTTTTTTCTTATCAGCTGTCCACATTGGTGCAAGAAGTATTTTTTTTGCTCCATCTCCTGTCAACCGATGAACAACAACAGGTTTTCCAGTTTTTTCTGTAAAATTTTCTATTATAACTAGAGCTTTTTTCAAAACATAAAAATATTCATCTTGGCTCATAGTTTGAAACTTTCCTTCTTTCCATAAAGCTGCTAAATCTGTATTTTCTAAAACATGAAGAACCGTAAATTTTATACCATCAGTTTGAGCATTCAAAACAAATTTAACTGAATTAAGCATATCCTCTATTGTTTCTTGTGGAATTCCAAAAATTAAATGTGTAATAACATGAATATTTGGAGCTATTTTATGAATTTGATTAATTACTTCTATATAAATACTATTTTCATAACATCTACGGATAAATTCTACAGAACTTTCTTTACTAGTTTGAAATCCTAATTCAATAGAAATATGAAAATTTTGATTTTCTGGATAATTTTTAGGTTTCAAATTTGAAATTTCTTTTATCATATTTTCAGAAAGACAATCAGGTCGAGTAGCAATAGAAATTCCAACAATATCATTTTCATTTATAGCCTGATTAAATTTTGAAAGTAATTCTTCCTCATTTCCGTAAGTATTTGTAAAATTTTGAAAATAAGCTATAAACTTTGCATTTTCTTTCTGTTTTTTAGGAATTTTATTTATAACAAGAGATTTTGCTTGTTCAATTTGTTCCTTTATTGAAAGCCTACGAGAAGAAGCAAATTCTCCAGAACCAGAGCTACTACAAAAAATGCATCCTCTTGAACCTTTAGTTCCGTCACGAGTTGGACAAGTACATCCAGCATCTAAAGAAATTTTATATACTTTTTGTGAAAAAATACTATTATAATATTCTGAAGTTGAAATATATTTCACACATACAGAATAAATCATCTTAAAAACATTTACAATAAATAATTAATAAAAAGAATAGAATCAACTATATTATAAACAAAAATGCTACTTCACCCAAAAAAAGCAAAGTAGCAAAAACAACTAAATCTTCTAAAAGATTTTCACACTACTAATATTCTATTTTAACTAAAGTTGCCTTAGGAGAACCTAAAACTCCCATTACGATACCACCTGCAAGTCCTGCAGCACCTCCAAAAGTACTGATTGTATTAAATACTGTAGGTTCTTGAGTTTCGAAAATCCAATCCATCATTCCGTAAGTGCAAAAACAAGTTCCTACAATAGAAAGTGCAATTCCTGTCCAATAGAGTACTGGATTTTCTGCTTTAATATTCCAATGCTGAGTTCCACCTGTAGCAGTAATTGTAAATTCATCAGAAATATCTACAGAATTTCCTGCTAATAATGAAATTGCACCTTTATCAAGAGTAAGTTCTGCAGGTGTATCACAAATAAGATGAGTTTTTTCTGATGTAGATGAAGTTGTTACTGGCACAAAATATCCATCACTTAACAATACTGTTGTACCTTGAGTGTTATAAAGAGATTCAACCATAAAGATTTTTGTACTTTTTCCATCAACTGCATTCAAAATGATTTTTGTCGGATTTTCTTCTGCAAACTTTCCACCCGTTACAGATAGTTTTTGTGCAAAAGTAAAACTTGCCAACAAAACACATAATAAACCTAAACCAATTTTCTTTAAACTCATACCTCTCTCCTGTAAAAAGAAATTATTGATGAAACTTAAAGCCTCATCAATAAAAGTTTAGTACAGAGAAAATATGATTTCAAATTTTTGCACAAAATAAAGCAAGATGAAATTTTGTAAATGAATAATTTTCAGCCAACGCTTTCGACGAAAAATGTCCCAGTTCGTTAGTGCTGCGCTTACGCTTGCAAGACTTCACTGTTCCATTTTCCGTCTACGCGTTGGCTACAATTTTGCGTTTACGCATTGGTTCTTGCTTTGTTTTGGGCAAGTGGCATAGGATGGGTGGAGATTGGGTACCCACAAATTTAAATTAAATAACAGTATAATTCAATTCATTGTAAAACAAAAAACTTTTGTCACAGGTCAACAACTGGATAGTTTCGGATTTTGCCTGAGAAAGTAAAATTCTATCAAAAGGGTCATTGTGTTCTGGGGAATTTTCTTTTTTTTCTAATGTTTCCAAGGCTAAAATATGTTTTTTATCAATTGGAAGTTTTTTATATCCTGCTTGTTCACAATAGTGCATAAATTCAGTTCCTGAAACTCCAAGTTTTTTCTTTTCGTTTTTAATTGATACTTCCCACATAGAAGCTACGCTATAATAAAACTGATTTTTTGGATTTAGCAAAAGTTGCCTTACTTGGTTTGGTAATTTTTCTGAATCAGCTAAAGCCCAAAGTAAAAGATGTGTATCAAGCAAATAATCCATATAGATTTTCCCAACTATAAACCTAAAAAATCAGAAGTAATTTCAGAATCAACTGAATTAAATTCATCTAAATCAAGAACAGATATTTTGTTTTTTGCAATTCCAATTCTTTTATTTACATCAACTTGAGGAACAAGGCAAAGTGTTGCCACAGGATTGTTATTTTTACAAATTATGATTTCATTCTCTTCTTTGTTTTCCAACATAGAAAGTAATTTTGAAAAATTTGTTTTTGCTTCTAAAACATTAACTTTACACATTACTCTCCTCCTGACACAAAATTAGTCAAGTTGACTAAGATAAATATATCACAAGTTATATAGTTAGTCAAGTTGACCAAGAAAATAAGCCACCTCAAAACTGAAGTGGCTTGTAAAATCTAGTCTGAAAAACTAAATCACACGGATTGAAAATTGCTACGCAATTTTTATAAATTAATAACTAAAAAGCACGAATGGCACGAAATGAAAATAAAAATGAAGTTGAGTCTCTACCCTTTAAATCACCGTTACTAAAATCCAAACACATCTTATCCCTTTTACCACTCCAATATTCTTGCGATGACCAATACATATTATCGTCAGAAATTTTTCTTGATCTTCGTAAATTTAGATATATTAAACGTAACTCCTCAATAGAAGGAAGATACCAATCAGAAAATCCTCCACCTTTATAATTTTCACATATTTTTTTTGCGTTTTCCCAAAAATCCTCACCAAGCACTTCACTTACTTCGTACCCATTTGTTCCATCTTCTGAAATTTGAAATACAATTCCACCACCAGGACCAGTATCACCAATTTCGTACTTTTTTGTACAGGCACAGAACATTGTACATAACAATACAATTCCTAAAACTAATAAAATCTTGTTCTTCATAAAACACTCCTTACTCCTAGTTCAACTCCCATTTTAGAAGATTATAAAACTAGAAATCGCTTATTAAACTGTCTTCATTCTAGTTTATAAAGCGTAATCTGTCAATGATAAAATAAAATACGCTTATTAAACTATAAAGAATTTACTTGTAAAAAATTATTATTATATTATGGGTGTTAGAGAAATATTCAAGGATAATTTAAAGTATTGGCGAAATAAAGCTAATCTTACGCAAGAACAACTTTCTGAAAAAATAGGTTACGGAGGGGGATATATTTCTGAAATTGAAAGTCGTAATATATTTCCAAAACCAGAAACAATAGACGCAATAGCAAAAGCATTAAATATAATACCTGCACAACTGTTTGAAGAACAAGGATGTCCAAGAAATACTATCCGATTTGATAAAAAAGAATTTGTAAAAGAAGTTTCTTCTGAAATTTATGATCGTATAAACGAAAGCATTCTAAAATATTTAGATGAAAAACTATTGATTTGTGTGATAACATCACGATAGTTTTCTATTTTCCACTCTGTCTGAGTTTTCAAGCCTTTTTGTTTATCTATTTTGGATTGTGTACCCGATAATAATTTCTCAACTAAGCTATCGGTATCCATACCAGAAATCATGCCTGAAAAACCGTTGTTTGAACTTACTGAAGATGTTGAATTAACGTTCATAAAAACAACTCCTTTTTATGCCGTTGACATAAAAAATACAGTTTTTTTGGCATAAATCAATCTTTTTCGGCAAAAATATAAAAAAAAATTTCAGAGATAATGTTTTTAAAAAAAGTTCAGTATATACTTTTTGCAGAGTTTTGAATTTATTCAACCCAAGGAATGAACTATGAAAACCCGTTGTATGGCATTTACTCTGATCGAACTCTTTGTCAGTAAAACTTGTCAAATAGGTGTTTTGCCGTTGTATTACCTGAAAAAAGAGAACAAAAAAATGCCTTATTATGCTTGCGAAGCAAGCGCTTCATGCCCCAACGGGGCGCTTCATATTTTCCGCAGGAAAATGCTTCATACGGCGGAGCCGTGCTTCATTCGATCAGCGTTCACGCTGATCGAGCTATTGGTTG
>CALBXN010000119.1 GCA_937890485.1 uncultured Treponema sp. | reverse complement strand
TTATACATTACAACTCCTAAAAGTAGGCGTTTAAATAGTTAAAATGAAATCAACATTTCATTAATATAATTTCATTTCTAATGAGTTTAACTTTTCTTTGATTTCATCAATTTCGGACAATCCATTGATACTTTCGAGTAATCCATTGATTTCTTTTATGTCAGATTCAATACAATCTAAAACTGTATTTACTTCATCTATTGGTATTAAATCAATATTGTTTTTGTCATATCCATAATTAACTAAATCATTATAAGTAAAACCATCTGTTGCTTTATTTCTATATTGTCCTACTTTCATACTTCTAAGACTGCTTTCTTATTTTGTATTTTTATTTTGTTTAATCTATGATGTGACATTGCTTCAAGTGTATCTTGGACTCCCTGTAAATAAATTGATGCTATATTGCTATCTTCCCAATTAACATTGCTTATGACTTCATCAAGAACCTTTAGTTCTGCACTCACATCAGTAGACAAATACTTAATTTTCTCTAAGCAATTTTCGCAAATATCAAGTTTATTTTTACGTATTCTGGATTTGAGAGGATTGTTTTTAACTACACCTCTGCATATATCGCACTGTATATAATTTACTCTTGCCAATTTAAATACTTCCTTTTGACTATTCTGCTTTTTCAAAATTAATAATCAATGAGCATGAGCCATCTTCATTAATTACTTTTTCATAATCCTTGTACTTGTAATTAGAACCAATGCTAATCTCCATACAGTTAGACTCCAAAATATCTTGATACAACGTGACTTTTGGATATCTATTATTCCCACAACCAGCCAAAGAAAAAACCATAAGTAATGTGAGAATTAGTGCTAAAATTTTCTTCTTCATTTATTTCCTTTCCTATATCGGCAATAATTAACTATTGCTGCCGTTATGATAATTTCCGATAGATTGTTGAACATATTCAAAGTAATATGGAATTCCATCACGATACGGATAAATCACGAAATTATCTCCATAATCACAAATTGCATGTTTACTTTTTGATTTACTGATTACAGCTTTTTTGTTCATATTGAACAAACTTGTTATTCGCCACTGTTCATATCTACAAGTATCCTCTATCAATTTAAAAGAATATGATTTGTCTGTTTCTGATACTTCTATTGTGATAGATCCACCACCAGGAGTGCCATCATCTACATATCTGTATAATCCATTTTTCATCTATTCACCTTTTGTTCTGTCTTTTTCATATCTTTCTAAAGTTTTTTCAACAAAAATTCTTGCCGAACTACCCATATATGAAAAATCAATTCCATGAACATAACACCAGGCTGCAAAATCTTTTATAGCTTTATATTCGTCATTATTTAACGGAGTTTTTATCCCATCTAATGCATGGCATTTTAAGACACCATCTATATATCCTTTGTCATAAGATTCTTTGAGTGCTCTGTTTGCCTCTACTTTTAGTATACTTATTACTTCATTTACTTTTTCCATATTTCTCCTTATTGTGGAAATCTCATATCAAAATACTCTTTTGCAATAGTCGGGTACTTCCTTTCAAATTCAAGCATATATTTCATACTTGAAGAATTTTCACCGTTCATCATGCAAAATTCTCTGAATGTTTTCTTTTTAAAAATACTGATTTGAATACACCATCTTGCAATTGTTATGTACATTCCTCTGTATGGCGAAATTTCATAATCTTTAAATCTCATTACATATGGTAAACACCTATACTTCATTAAGATTTTAATTCTTTCAAACAAATCAGTAATATCATTTACCCAGAATTCCTCTGAGTATTTGCTAGGATTTTCATGGTTGAAAGCACAAAACACATAAAACATACATTGTCTATCTGTGAATCTTCTGATCATCTGCAGCTTACTTTCAATCAATTTTCTATCTTTAATATTGTCAAATGCAAATGTATAATCCCCATAGTATTTTGATTTTTGGAATAGATATTCACACTTCTCTTCTGTTAAAAGACGTTCATCCATTCCTTGTTTAAAATAAAATCTATGGTTAGTTGCAATCAGTTCTTCAAAGATTTGTTTCCAATCTTTACATGCAAGCACATTGTCATCTAACAAACATATATATTTCCTTGACGGATCATAAAATTCTTCTATCTTACTGTGTAATGAAGCCTTTGTATAATTTTGATTTACACAAAACTTACACTGCCTGATACAACCTCTTGTTGTATATCCAATACTACAATCTGTATATTCTCTAAATTTCTTAGGATTGATACCTCTTGCAATTTCGCTTTTTATGAAATCATCATACAAATGATAATCAGGAAAACAATGTTCGATTTCATCCGGCAGCTTCGGAGCTTTATCGTAAAAGAAACCTGTTCCACCGTATTCCACATTATCCATTTGCAGCACCTCTTCTGGTACTACTGTATCGGTAAAAACCTTAGAAATTAGAATTTTATATACAGAAAGGAAAATCCCTAAATTAAATGGATATAGCGATTATCGATGCTGATTTAATCAGGCGTAAGAATCACAGATTCCCCAATCTTGCAAGTATGAAGCTATCTTCTTACTACAAAAATGCCGGAAATAATGTGGTTCTTGAAACAAATTATGACAATCTGCACAGTTATGATAAAATTCTAATTTTACATACATTATTATTGCTTGTTTTATACTTTAAATAAAACACTTGCCAGCTTTACGATATAATTGAAAATACGTTCATATTTCGTTAATACTTCTTCAATTTTATCGAAAAATTTCATATTAACTTACCTCCATTTCAAACAAAAACAATAATTATTAGTTGCATTTTTTACCACATATGATAAAATTAAAGGTAAGCTGTGGGGTTTCCATAAGCAATCTTTTTGTAAGTGGATTACTTTGTGCAAGAAGGACAGCCTCACGGTGGATTTAAGCCTAAACAAGTGTTCTATTGCATTATATCGAACATTCGTTCTGCTGTCAATACTTATTTTCAAAAGTATTTTTATTTATTATTCCATCCGTCTTTATTTTTAAATGTTCCTGTCGAAAGTTCTTTTTGCAATTCTTTTAAGATATTAAAACCATCCATATCTATTTTGATTCCTTTTTCTTCTAAGATTTCTTCTGTTACTTCAATTGGAAATCCATAGGTATCACTCATTGCAAAACCTACAAACCCAGACAATAATTCATTTGACGGATTGTATATGATGTTTATTACATCATCAGTTTTCTTAACTTCGCACTTCAAAAATGCGACACTATCAACTCTAAGTTTTTCTCCATTTGAGAAAGTAAAGGTATAAATATCTTTCTTATTTTTTACTGAAGCAATAATACCTTCGTACTTTATTTTTTTACCTTTGCTACCCCATTCAAAGGAAACTCTCTTATTTTTCAAAATACCAAAGTTAAATTTAAGATTCATTTTTCTTACCTATGCTCTTATACTTCTCAGTATTTCTTCCCTCTTTTTGCTTCTCTTTTAGTTTTCTTTGTGCAATTTCAAGTTGTTCTTTAAGTTCATTTATTTTCGTAGTGATTTGTGGGTTTACTGTTTTTCTTTCAGCATAGCCAAACATTTCATTCGTTACATTGAATGCTGTTGCAAATGAACTAGCCAAACTTGCAGCTCTTTCATAACTTGCCAACGCTTTCTTCAAACGCTTAACTTCACATCGCTCAGAAATGCAATATAACTTGATATACTGTCGCTTCTGTCTAGCGATTTCATTTTTACGTTTTTTCTCTTGCTGTTCCTTCCACAATCTATCTTCATATTCTTCACGTGCTTGGATTCTTGCATAATATCCTTGAATGTAATCATCTACCTCTTCGTCTGCATCCCAACTTGCACATGGAGGCTCAATAGGTTGTCCACCTGCTCCAGAAGTCCAACCACCCAGACAAATGCCTTCATCCTTTATTGGGCATTCACTACAATCTTCGATTTCTGAAAGTCTCATTTATTCCCACCCTTCAGGCAATTTATCTGAATAACCATACAAGTTTAAATCACCTGTGACTGGATCAATTTTCTCAGGTTGCATAGGTCTAAATGCGATAACCGCCCACTGAGGAATATCTAAAAACTCTGTTGATTCATCTACAATATTGAAGAAATCTTGGCGATTAATCATTCCAGCTTCATGAGCTTTTTTGATGATTTCTTTCATATGTTCTTCATTTTCAGCTTCTAAAATGATTTTAGTAAAGCTGCCACAAATCCATTCTGTATATAAATCACCATCGATTCTTGCATCTGACTTAATTGCATAATCTCTACTATCTAGTGCTGGAATTACATTTCTGCGAATCCATTCTGTTAAAAACGAAACTGCACCATGAGATGTCATAGCAGATATTTTCCCTGGACTCATATTTAATTTCTTGTTTGCAACAATTACTTGCTTAAACATCAATTACTCTCCTTTTGCTAATTTCATAATATCTATTGCTTTCTTTATTTCTGCAACAATATGGTCAATGTCATCCCATTGAATACTGTCATCAATTGTTATTCTGATTGTTCCATTAATATAATTTTCTGGAACTCCAATTTCTTTCAATACATACGAAGATTCAAGAGAACCAGAATTGCAGGCAGAACCATTTGAAACATACATTGATTTAAGATTTAAAAGAAGTAATAACGCCTCTCCATCAATATCTCTAAAACTCACATTGATGTTTCCTGGTAATCTATTTATCAAAGAACCATTAACACGTGCTTCTGGAATTTTTTCAATCAATTCCATTATCAAATAATTTCTCATTGATTTAACACGTTTCCATTTGGCATTCTGAACAATTTCTACTGCTTTTGCCAATCCTATAATATATGGAACATTTTCTGTTCCGGCTCTTAATCCCCACTCCTGATGACCACCGTTAATGAGTGGTTCAATATTGATATCTTTTTTCTTATAAAGAAATCCGATACCTTTAGGAGCATGTATTTTATGACCAGAGACAGACATCATATCAATTCCCAAGTCCTTTACATTAATAGGCACACATCCAAATGCTTGTACTGCATCTACATGTAAAATGCCATTATATTTGTGAACAATTTCACTTATTTCTTTGATAAATTGAATTGTGCCAATTTCGCTATTCGCAAATTGAATAGAAACAAATGGAATGTTTTTATTTTCAACAACTGTTTTGCAGATAGATTCTAAGTTCTTTATGTCTACTGAACCACATTCAAACACTTTAACTTTCCATAATTCATTTATTATTGCGTGTTTATACAAAAATTTACAACTTTCCAATACTGATTTATGCTCAATTCCTGTTGTGATAATTTCACATTTATTAGAAAAAGCAAAACCTTTGATTGCTAAGTTGTTAGCTTCTGATCCACTTGCAGTAAAGATAATTTCACTGCTTTCACAATTTATAAAATTTGCGATTTGCTTTCTTGCTTCTTCAACATATCTTCTGGCATTTTGCCCCATTGTATGTATACTTGAAGGATTACCATATTTTGATTCAAAGAATGGATTCATCGAATCTAATACTTCTTTTGCTACTTTTGTTGTAGCTGCATTATCTAAATACAACATTAGAATTCCTTTCTCATTACCAAATCTTCGACATCTCTTTTAACTGCTAATTCTGCTGCAGCATACTGAGCTTCGATTCCTTTGATAACATCCTCATAGTCATCATTGTTACGCTCTAATCTTTTAATGATTCCACGATATTCATTAATGACTTCTTTGTTGTCTTTGATAATCTGTTCGTAAGCAGCCTTTTCATCTGCTACTTCTGCTTTCTTTGCTTCAAGAACTTCTTTGTCGTGTGTCAGTTTTTCAAGAATCTTATTGATAAACTGTTTATTGAATTCTTCTCCTACATTAAACTCAACCTTGTAAAGAGTGATTACTTTACTGTTGTTTAAATCTGTAAGGATAACCCATGTGCCAGATAAATATACATTCACGGCATTGTTATCTCGATTACCAACACGACCAGAATAAATGAACTCTGAATGTTCACACATCTTATTGATATCATCTACGATTTTGTCTTTGTTCTGAGAGATATAAATGTTAATGTCGATTAATGCATCTCTTCCGGCAATTCGTTCTGCATATCGTGTCATCGCATGATTAGTGATGTTCATTCGATCCATTTCCTTTTCCTCCTTTCACCTGTACTGCAATTAAGCCATCACAGAACTTAATTAGTTCTTTCTTGACTTCTTCAAGATTGTCTGATGTCAATTTATCTATGTGCTTTCTTACAACTCCTGCTGCAGTCGCACAACCAAAAACAACACCTTTCTGATAGGAGGTATTAATAATCTGTTTAAGTTCTTTATCATCGATAATCTTCTTATTATTACCAAGTTGTTTTATCTTTATCAGTCCTTTCTTTATTATTGCTTGTTAATATATATTATATACAAAATTTCGCCAATGTCAAGAGCTTTTAAGAAATTTTATAATAAAAACGTGGGCGAAGCCACGTTTTTTAAAATAATGAACATCCCTGTTCTTTGAATGATTCTATTTGTTCATTCCACTTGTCTTTATCCATATTTAAGGATTTCATAAGACATCTTTTACACATAAATTTTGTTATGTTTCTGCCACGTAATTTAAGGTTCATAGCAATGGTATCTTTGGATCTTATATCTTTGTCGCAGATAGTACATTGTTTATTGAAATATTTTTCTGCCACTACTCTATCAGTAATATTTTTATATTTCATAAACTCAGTTATAACTTCTTCTGTTGGCTGTTCTCGCACAATGCCACCATTCCAATATCTGTGATATTCTTCTAATGTACAGTTCAGCACACACCATTTCCCATTTTTAATAAAATCTTCTTCAAGAATTTTGTGCCATCTGTCGTATTGTTTTCTATACCAGTATTTATCAAGATACCAGGTTGTCTTAGTATAGAATGGACACGCAATGGAGCAGCCTACTCTCTTATAACCCTTTTTATACTTAGGATTTACGCATAATTTGTTATAAATAATATAGCACCATATTTCTAATTCAGTCCACTTTCTAATAGGAAGTAAACCGATCCAGTCCTTATTGCCCCACTTCGGATTACGTTCTACATCTTGCCTGTTTGCTCTTTTAGCTGATTCATCATTTCTTACACCCATAATCCATATAGCTTTATCAACGTCTTTGAAGTGTTCTATATGATTGCCCTCTTTAAATATTGTGCAGCAACCACGACCAAATCTTGTAGGTATGAAATTGGCACGTTTTACATATTGATAGAATCCTTCGTCTGGTGTTGTAATCTCCCATTCATATTTGTGTTGGTTGACTATTTTGTATGTATCTGAGCAATCTAATGTTGTATTGTTGAAAACCGTTCTAACATTATAAGAACTTAATTTGCATAAATGTTCAACAACTACACTATCCTTTCCAGTGGAATGTAACATATATGGCGTATGTTCCTTATATTTTGACAATGTTTCATTTATGAGCTGCAGACTTTCTCTTTCCTTTTGTTGAAAAACTGGTTCTATCAAAGGAGGAAAAATGCAACCAATATACAAAGAATTGATTGATATGTGGAAATCTCAAAGCCTTGATTTACCGATATTCCCAGGAACTTTTTGGCTTGATAATTCCATCGTTAAGGCATATGACAAAAAGGGCAATCTTGTATTTTTATATAAGATAATCATAAATGATGATTTATCCGTTTCTTATAAAAAACACTCGAAATGCCCTAATTTAAACGATTTGCAATTTGAAACTTGGGAAGAAACTGCAGAACGAATAAAACCAGTTTTTAATTTGCTTCTATCCAATCATCTCTACAAATATTCTTCATTGTAAAATCCATATCTTCGGATTCTCTAATATCTAATTCAGTTCCTTCTTTTGTATGTATCATAATGGTATTCTTCTTTTCATCCCAATACCAGTAACCCTCCCATTCAGGAAGTTTGATTTTTGCACCTTTTTTCATAAGGTTATAAGCCACATTAAATTCCATAGTAGTTTTCCCTTCAACAAACAACATATCTTCAATTTTCCATCTCATTCTTGTAAATACTCCGGCTTCTGCATTATGTATCGACATACCAAATAGGTTATTTTTATTCATGCATTCTCCGGCAAATTTCTCATATTTCTCTTCTTCTCTAATGCAAATTTCAAGTAATTTTTCCACACGTTCTTTCCAGGTCATAAATCCCTCCATTATGTTTAATTAAATAAACCAATGCATTATTTTTGTTTTATATATTAAACATTACTTGTTTATTTCTACACTTAAGTTTTCAATAGCTTCTGGAATATTTAAGAATGTGCATATTTCTCCTTTGAACCAGAATCTTTTGTCAAATTCAGAGATTACTTCACCCTTTAATTTTCTTAGAATCATTGGGAGAAATTCAGGTTCTACACATTTAAAATCCATCTTCTTATTGGTATATAGCTTTACGTAACCAAACCCATTAAGATCAACCAACTTGAAAAATTCTACTCTGTACTTATCTTCTCCAATGGCACTTAAAATTTTATTTCTTATCTCCAGTTGTTCATTTAGTGGTAAATTATTACAAACAATAATAATTTCATCATTTGAAAACATCACAACATTATTAATGCTAATTAATTCTGAATCAATTAATTTCTGCAATGCTAGTGACATTAAATACTTTTCATACGTGATATGTCTGCCTGGATTGCAATTTCCCATAATTACTTGCCTTACATACTTACTTTCTACAATATGTTTACAGTCTGTATATTGCCTAATAAATTGTTCCCATGATTCCCTATTATTGAAAATATCTGCTGAGAAACTTTTTAGTGTATTAAAATTTGCTTGTCTCATATCAATAGAAATAAAGAATTTGCCAACATTAGATTCGTGGTAAATATCTTTTGATGTGATTTTTCGCAAAGAATCGCCAACTTGAAATTTCTTCATATCCATTTCATTAAACAATTTATATCCGGCAGAATTTTTAATGTCATCGATTGCCCTATCTTTAACATTATTATAGTGCTCAAAATAATCTTGTTCTGTTTCAAAAGATTTTAAATCCTCTACAAAATCATTATATTTTCTACGTGTATCATATTGATCATTAAAAAGATCAACTCGATGTTCAAATAAAGAAAAATTAAAAATCGTAATTGGAACATTTGCATCCTTACAAAATCTTTTTCTTAATCCATTTGTAATATCTTTTTTCTCCATAATATACCTCTAAAATTCAAACCATATATTTATTCCTATTCCATTCTGTCCAAAATATCATCAAACTGTTTTATTGATTCTTCTGTTAATCTACTTCTATACGCATTAATCCATCTCTGCAGCCTCTCTTTGATTGTCATAGTTTCTGCCGGAATAGATGTAATAAGTTTTGTAATTCTTCTTTCTGTTTCATCTTTTAGCAAATCTGCAATTCTATATGGCACAACGATTGGTTTGCCACCATATGACTTTACTAAATCAATTTTACTTTGTGAATTTACAGGTATTGCAAATGGTTCTGGATGCTGCTTATCAAATGATTCAATAAGTTTTCGAATTACTTCTTGTGTATCAGAGCAATATGTTGTAAACGTATAATGCCCAACATCTCTACTTTGACCACCAATTAATTCTTCCACTTCTTCCATTTCTATATCGCCATTCAATACAGCTTCAGTAATCATTTTGGAAGTCATGGTTTCTACATCCCAGCTACTACAAGTTTTTCTATCTCTTTCCAAAGAAATATATTGTGGCTTAAAGTTATAACCATAGTTCATTTCTCTATCAAAATAAACGGCAAGTCCATTTACAAAAATATGCCCTTGATAATATTCGTCTGTTATGATTTCGCCATAGCTTGTTGTGACTTTTTCATAACTGTCTTTATCGCCCAATCCAAGCCAAACCTCATACAAATCTTCGTATTCATTGTTTGACACATTACCAATAACTATATCTAAACCTCTGTTTGTTGTTGTACTTTTTGTCACATAGAAAGCCAAGATTTTCTCAAGCCATTTTTCAGAATTTTTGAATCTGGAAGTCCATACTTCGTTTTTCTCGTTGTTATAAATCGTAAAGGATTTTCCCAGGCGATTAAGAACAAGTGCTGCAATTTTATATCCTTCGCCAAATTTTCCAACAGTTTCTTCATTATTTGATTTAGAACTGCGACCAAGAAGTAAAGTATTGATATGAAGTTTTGATGTTTCATTGTGAAGAATCAATTCTTTCTTTTCTTCGTTGTAGTCCATTGAGAATTTGTTGTTTGGCTGCATAATTTCTTGATCCGTTCCATTTTGGATAAGTTCACGCATAGCATCATTAAAAGTCCAGTCAGAAACATAATTTGGTGTTAATGTTAATTCGTAAATTTTTGTGTTATCTTCCATCTCTTTTTCTCCTTATACAAACTATTTAGTTCTTTCTCAAACTGCTTTTTTTCGAGAGGACTTCTGCTATGTTTAATCCTTTTCTTTAATGATTTAATATCTTTTTCAACATCCTTTTGTGTTCTTGTGTTTATTTCTGTATTCTCTATTGCTTTGGCTAATTCTTCTAAACTGATACAATTTACACACCCAATTTCATTAATTTTATCTATTATTTCTTCATACGGGATTTCGTATGTTTCTCTATCATCTTTGACTACACCAAACATCTGCATAAAATGAAACATCTTGTAGTAATGCAATTGTTTTATCCAAGAACGTGCTACTTTACCACTTAACACCTTCATATAACTTTCATTGTTACTGGATATTTCTGTTTGTATAATATACGCATTCTTATCTGCTTCTCTTTTTTCTTCAATGAAGATAAGTTCCCCATTTTTATTGATTAAGTCAGGTGAAACACCATCAAATATTTTTCTTAATATACTGTCCATTATTGTTCCTAATAGCCTCCACTTATTTAAGCTATTTCCTTTTTGATTCTTTCCTCTGCATATTTGCATTGAGCTTCAGATAATTCGCTACCAATATAACGATGACCTAATTTCAATGCAGCTACTGCAGTTGTTCCAGTTCCCATAAAGCTGTCATATATAACTGAATTATCCTGTGCATAAATGCTTAACAGTTTTTCGCAAAGTTCTGTAGAATATGTAGCTTTATTTATTTTGCAAGAACCGTCATTGTTTCTTGCTTCAACAAAGTTATAGATATTTTCATAGATTTTTTGTCCACGTTTGCTATAACTGATTACTTTCTTATTGGATTTGAAAGTTTTATATTCAGATTTTCTACATAGAACAAATACAAATTCACAAATTCTTGTCAGTTTATTGCTACTGACATTGTTTGGTAATGCAGTTTTCTTCTTCCATATGATTGTATCGGCAATTGTAAAATTGGTATTTTCAATGATACTAGCGATTGTTAGCCACATTTGAGTTGGGTTTTCATTCCCATATGACATATTGTATAAAATGCAGCCATTTTCAGCTAAAATAGTATCGTAAGCATTGAAAATTTCTTCAGTCCACTCTATGTATTCATTTTTATTTCTTTTCTCCAAATAAATATCATATCTAGTTTCGTGATTATCCAATCTTTTTTCTTTATTACCTTTTTCTCCACAGTTTCTACCTGTGTTATATGGTGGAGAAGTGAGTATTACATCTGCAAAAATCCCCCCATGTTCATTCGATTTATTGTAGAAAATAAATCTTCATTGTAAATTGTATTCAAATCCATGTTTGTATATCTCCTTTATTTTTGGTTGTTTGTAATTATATTTAAAACATCTTCTACGATTTTGTTGTAACCAGCAATATCACCAGTTGACTCTTCGTATGAGATGTTATATTTTTTAAGTAATTCTACTAAAGGTTTCTTTAAAGCATCACTTTCTTTTTCTGTTTGTAATCTGCCAGCCGGATTATATGGCTTTGTTCTTAAAAGCAAATAATTTCTGTTCTCATATCCATTGAATACGTCCATTACACTCTTATTGAAATTTTCTGTTAATAACGGATCATTATTATAGAAAATACTTAATGGTAAAGGACTATCTGTAACAATTACATCAACCTTGTCTGCACATCTACTAATCTTAAAACTCTGTTTCCCAAACAAGTATGCTTGGTTTTTAAACACAGCTTCATTCTCTTCCCATACTTTATCTTTGGCAAATTCTGTTACAAGTTATGCATTAATACCATGCATCTTTAGATTTGCGAAAACATATGCTGCACCTGTGCTTTTACCAGCACCAGGCACACCAAATAAATTTACGATTAATGCCTTTTTCATGGCTACCTCCTAATTGAGTTTTCTATAAAACCCACCTGTTTTATCAATACTCATGCAACCCATTGTTGAAACATCTCTTCTCATTTCTGTGTTGCACTCAGGACACATATGCCCCTCTGATGTGTATTCGGTAATTCTCATTTCAAGCTCTTCTTTGTGTCCACAATTAGGACACTCAAAACCATATCTCATAATTTATCTCTTCCCCTTTACGCATAACATCTGATTAAATATTTGATATCTCTGTCAATTGAATTGTGATCCGAACAACAGTCAACGGCTTTCCCATTTACAATTGCATATATTTCAAATCCATATGCTCCACCAGATTCAGTCCTTTGGCATTTGATTTCTAATGTAAGTTTGTAGGAAATCTTGACTTTCTTTTCGGTACAATTATGCGACTCTATCATTTTATCAACTACTTTTTTGGTCTTTTCATAACCACTTTCTACCAACTTTTCTCTATCCATAATATATCTCCATATTAATTTCAATGAGGAATATTCTTTAAAAGATGTGCTATAACATCAACTGTCCACCCATTGCCACAACAACGCATACTTTTTATATCTGAATTTAAGCAACTTGTATATCCATCTGGAAGTGTTTGCAATCGCTCCATTTCAACTGATGTTAAATGCCATGATACATAATCTTCCATCCATATATCATTTTTAGTATTACTTCCAGCAGCCGGAAGAGTATTCCATTTCTGTCCAGGCTTTTTAGCTCTATTACCTTGTCCATAGTGACCTTTTCCTGAAGTATCATATCTAATATTCATTCCATCTTTTGATACCTTGATTGTATGTTTCCATTTTTCAAAATCTCGCTTTTTATGTTCAACATTGTGCTGCATAATATCTTCAAAAAGCAAATCAGACTTTTCCCAATTCATATCAACTGGAATGTTTGTCCAATAAAGCCTCTTTCTATGTTGTGCAGAAAAATCAGCACTATCTATCATAATTGGATCAACACCAAGTTGCTTAGTTATCTCATTTTTTATATCATCAGACATGCTTTCATTATTTTCATATAAAAAATATTTTGGCTTTACTTCCTTTAGTGCTCTTACATATTGCATGAATAATTCCCAACCTAAACCACTAGAAATTACTTCTCTACCTCGTCCAGCTTTTGCAATACTCCAATAAGTACATGGACTTCCACCAATCAATAAATCAAATTCTCCCTCTTTATATATGGCATTAAATACATCTCCTTTTTGCTCTATTTGTGGATAGTTGTGTTTACTTACTTTAATTGCATTCTCTTCAATTTCATAAGCAACATATTTATCAACTTTAATCCCAACTCGTTCAAGGGCAACCATGCCACATGATATCCCATCAAAAAGACTCAATACTTTTAAACCTTTTTGAATTGTTTTTTTATCATTATTTTCTAACAATTTTATGTATATGTGCACGATTTTAGGGGTTATAAGGATTCTGCATAAGGTAGGAATCATACTTTAAATACGCAAATTTCCCTAAAACGGCTATAAATCGGCACTTTCTTCCTCCTTTTTAAAAATGAAAAAACAATTTGATATATTTTTACCAACAAACAATAGTTTCCAATTTTAAGTCATCGTTACCATTGACTTCTTTTGTATCTATGGCTTCACTAAATGTATGACTTAACCAATATTTTTCTCCACACAATTTACATATACATTCTGTATATGCATTCTCAGATCCATTTACTTTATAATAGGCTGTGCTTGCCCCTAAACTTTGTACATGTTCCTTTTTGCATTTTGGACATTTAACTTTGATTCTTAATCCAAACATTTTTACCCCTTTATTATTGTTTGTTTATATTTTTGAATATATGAACGATTACATCAACCGTCCATCCATCTCCTAATACATCTGCTGCATCCTTTTCTGATAAATTTTTAATGTAAGATTCTGGAACGCCTTGCAATCTTGCACGTTCTTCTTTCCATAAGTATCTTGCATCATCAAAAACATTACCAATATAATCATCAAATATTTTTGCAGATGGTTTCGTTCCATTTGTTACATTTTTGAATTCCTTAACACATTCTTCAAATTTTTCCTTTGAACTGAAAATCATAGTGCTAAATGACTTGTAATACCATCGATAAAACCTCTTACACGGTGTCCAAAAACAACCATTATAGTAACCATGCGAATCATTTTTGCATAAACATCTTGCTTTATCATATGGATAGTAACCATCGTTTATAATATCTGACACTTTGACATTTTTACTCTCTGGAACTGTTACGTCAGGAATATTAGTCCAATATAACCTATCTCTCATTTGAGCAGTTATTAAAGAAGAGTTTATTCTGATTGGATTTACACCCAACATTTTAGAAATCACTTCTTCATCTTCCTTTTTCATAACTACATTTTCCATCATAAAATATGTAGGTTTTACTTCTTTTAAGATTCTGTAACATTCCAAGAATAATCCTGATCGTTCTTTATCAGCCAATCCAACTCTCATTTCAGTTCTCATTGCACGACTGAAACTTTGACATGGACTACCAAAGATTACCAAATCAATATCTGTTGTAAAATCTCCGGCATCAGCATGTAACACTCCATTGGTGTATGAAATATTATTCACATCTCCAATTTCTATTGTATTAGGATAATTGTCTAAAGTTACTTTTATAGCAATATCCTTTATTTCGCTTGCATAATATTTATTTACCTTTATTCCAGCTCTTTCAAGTGCAATCTGCCCACAAGACATTCCATCACATAAGCTAAGTACATTGATTCCACTTGAATGTAATTTTTTATTTATTTCGTCTGTAATCACCTATTTATCGACCTTTCTGATTTAATAATTCCTATATAATAGGAAGAAACTCTTTATTCTATCTGTCGGAAATACCAAAATATAGGGTTTTCAAAAGTTAGAATAAAAAATTACTTTTATCAATTAATCTTCACTAAGACCAATTTCTTCGAATGCTTCAAAGATTGTCTGACCAAGACTATCCTCATTCATATCGTAATCTTCCAGCATTTCTCTTAATGGGATTCTTGCTCTTAAATAATCAATAAGATACTGTGTTAAACCACCAGCAGAAATACCTTCAATTACCACATCATCGGTGAACCCTTGAATTTTGCCATTGTAATGATGCATATATCTGTCGAACCCAACAATAGCTTTGCTACCCTTTTTGATAATTTCCTTTTCTCCTGATGCTAATTCTAATTCAATATCCTGATTAGCAACCACTACCTGTCCTTGCTTAAATTTAAGATCACTCATTTTTCTTCTCCTTTTCTTCGCATGGTATACATGCACCATAAATGTAATCTTTGTTTTTCTTGCTGCAATGAACCTTTACTCTGGCTCTGTTTGTATCATCTACTTCGCCAAATTTACAATGTTCACATTCACTTGTGTTTATCATTTTCATTACAGTCTAATTCCTTCCTATATAATTTGTAAAAGAACTTATTGATACATGAATCAATTGAAAACATAATATACAAAATAAGAAGTATTTCCCACATAAACAAAGCCTGGAATACAACATCGGAAGGTGTCGCAAATCGAATACCATCTCCGTGTTTTACTGCTTCTTCAAATTCTCCAGTTTTATAAAATACAATCAGTGCGATAATTGTACCAATGATATGTATTGATATAACTGTAAATGCTCTCATTTCAATGCTCATTTTGTTCACCTTTAAAATTGGCTGAATGACCTTGTGTAAAATAATGACTCCAATATCATTACTGTACTGAACAACCATTAAATTTCATTCATTTAATTATCTTGTTTGGTAGATAAACCATGTTTGTTTATTATCGTCTATCCAATCATTCTGAATTCTTCTTCCTGATATTTCATGGATTCGATTTTCTGACGATCAGAGTGTTTATAATTCATCGCAGCCCCATATCTACCACGATTGTTGGTTTTCGCACTACATGAAGGGCAAGAACAATGGATTTTACCTTTGATATACTGTCCATCATGCTCATACCACCAACTTCTGCAAACTGCCTGGGCAAGTCTCTTCTTTCTACGACCTTTACGGAAATTAATTTTTCTTCTATAGCCTCTATTTCTTTCGTTCTGCATAACAACACTCTCCTATTTAATTTTCTTATTAATCAGAATTTAATCTTTCAACCGCCATATCATAATATTGCTTTTTCAATTCAATACCTATGTATCTTCTGTCGTTTTGTTTTGCGACAAGACAATGGCTACCACTTCCGGCACAAGGATCAAATACTAAATCTCCCACATTGCTATTATCTAAAATCAGTTCTTTTAGCAAATCATGGTTCTTTTCCGTTGGGTGCATTTTGCTTCTGCCACACGGATATTTGAATACTGTATTTTTACAGTGTGCATTAAATGTTCCACCACGCTTTTTGAACCATACTGCATTTTCGATACCTGATAAATAAATGCTTTGTCCATTCATAGGTGACGGATTTGATTTTTGCCAAATAAGCTGTCTTACTGTTCCTTTCCCTTGTTTTTGCTTGTCAGAAAAGAATTTATGAATTTCTGACAATTGTTCTTTTCCACAAAATATTATAATCGTGCTTTTCGTAACACGATAAATCTGCTCTAAAAACTCTTGGATATCAAATGTCAGAATATCTGCAGCTTCTTTGTCCAGTTCTCTTAATCCGTTACTCTTTCTATTTACTTCTCCATATGGGATATCAGTTAAAGTTAAGTCGGCAAATTGCCCCCCATGTTCGTCAAGAATGTAAGGCAATCTCCGTTGTAAATCTTATCAACTTCCATTTTCCTCTCCTTATTTCCTTTATTTTTGGTTGTTAATAAGAAAAGGTAAAAGTTTGTGATTTGTACTAACTTTAACCTCTCTTAATATAACACCTTTCCTAAATTCTGTCAATACATTATTTATGTTTATTTGTTCCAATTCAATTAAAATAATTCGTCTAAAACTTTGTCCAACACAATGTCGCACAACTCTCCTATAAACTCCACTAATATTTCGAATAGTGATTTCTTCTTTGACATTTGATTACCTCATTTATTCTATTGGAACATTTATGTATTCCATTACTTTTCGCATACCCAATCCACCATCTTCAATCGGTTTCATACAATATGCCCATAATTTCGGATGACTTTCTTTTAACATCTGAAATCTATTTGGTTCTTTTTCAAGATGACATCCAAAACCACAAAAGATACAACCTGTACGATGACAACCAGTAGTATAATACTTACCACTATCGTCCTTTAATATTTCGCCATATACACTTGCATATGGTATTTTATATGTATACAAATATTCTAATACATCTTGTGAAGTCCAAAATCCCATCGGTTGACTTTGAGGACGATGCTTATTAAATGCGTTACATCCTGTTTTCATATAATCTCTTTTACGTTTTGTACTTTCTTCAGCCATTAAACCTAAAATCGGTTTCTTGCCGGATTGCTTTTCGTAGTCACGTGATGGACGTTTTTTCATAATATCACAACACTGATCCGAAATTTTAAAATCTGCATTTAACAAATACTCATACTTCTTACAATTGAAATGTGTTGATAACTGTCCTGTTTTTGGATTTATATAAACACCATGTAATTGCTGCCATCTTGTATTACCAGGTTTTGCACCATGAACCTTATTTGCTACCTCTTTACTTATAATTGGATAACCATATTCTTGAATGACTTTTTTGAAATTCATTTTAGGTTTTATCCAAGTTACATTATCTATGCTTCTGACAAATTCCCTTAGTTCTGGATATTCAAGACCAGTATCTACATATACAGCTTCAATATCAGGATATATTTGTCTTGCTATATCAAGTAAAACTGTACTGTCTTTGCCACCAGAAAAACTTACATACACTTCGCCACTATAATAATCATACCACTCTCTAATTCTTAATTTTGTCTTTTCGATTTTCAATTCAAGTGGAAGAGCTTGTAAAACTTTCAAACTACTTTCCGTGTGAATTGAGTTTTTATCTTAGACTTTAAAAACCCTAAATTTAATGGTTTTTCAGCTTTAAAAACAATCAAAATGAAGGTTTTTACAAATATATTGAATGAAAGAGGCAAAATATGGGCGATTCAGCTAATGTAAATAAAAACTCAATTTTATCTTCTTTTTAATACCATATATAGTATATTTATACCTTATAATACACTATATATAGTGGTTTTGTTATGACGCATATTTCCATTTGGCAAAACCTCTTACTTTACGATAAGCATTACCTTCCATCTTCCCACAATCTTTCAACCATCACTACTAACCAACCTACAATTATCAAAAATGAACTTATTACTAACTTCAGTAAATAAATACCTAGATATTCAAGCATCATCATCCAATTGATTCCGATAGTTATGTATAGTTTATATATTGCAACCAAAGGAAAAACAAAAACATTTTCTAAAATAAGCAATGAGCCTAAAATGAGAAATATTATGCCTGTGATTTTCATTAAATATTTCATGTCAATTCTTATCTCAGTTCTACCAAATATTTGATTGTACACTGTTCTTCTTTATATACAATAATTTCATCGTTTCTTAACATTGCTCCTGCATGGGCATGTAAACAGTTAGCACCTGGGCAAGTTTGCTGTAATCTTTCATAATTGAAATTATAGTATTTACTATCAAATGAATGGACATCATAAGGTTTACCATACGCAACATCCATAAGTGCCATAAATGCAGAATTAGAATTTCCTCTTGCCCAATAAGATCCACTCAAAGAAGTATAACCTAAAGATTTTCTTGCTTTTGGTGCATAATAAATACCATATCCAAACATCTTACCTGTAATAACAGCGTTTGTCGGACGTAAAACTAAACCAGTATTGATAATCGACCACCAGTTTTCATTACGGCTGCCATGCCATAACAATTTTGTCTTTGAGACTTTTTCCTTTTCAACAAAGTCATCAAATCGTTTCTGAGTCTTAATATTTTTAACTCTCCACGCTTTATAGAATTTGTCTCTACAATCTCCAAGAAGAGATTTAATCATCGCCACATCTTCGTCTGTAACTTCTTCAAATTCAAGCCCCATAGCTTCAAGGATTGTTTCTCCCTTTTCTTCTTTTGTAGTAGCTTCAGATTTAGAGTTATCAACTGTATGTTGCACAACCTGACCTCTCATAACGTCAAGCAAATCCTGTTCATCTTTAAGAATTCGTGCAAAATCCGTTTCATTTGATGCCAAATAATCTTTTACGTTTGACATTTTTCTTGGGATTACTCCGAATAACTCCAAAAGGATTATGTTAAACTCTTTTACTTTGGTACTATTCATTAATTTGTCAATGACTTTCTGTGCTTCATCGACCATTGCCTGTGTTACTTGCTGTGATGACACCTTGTAATTCTGCTGAATTTTCTGTTTAGCCATGCTCTGAAGTTTTTCAACAATTTCAGCAATTGCCTTATTTGTAATTTCTTTGTAGCCATCTTTTGTGGTAGGCTCTTCTTTCTGAATTAAATCTTGTACTAAATGAGTCTGATCCACATAGCCTTTCTTAACTTTTTCGTTATACTTCTTATCCCACTGTGACATAGAATAAGAGGCTTTCTGGCATGAAGAACCAACTCTTCCATATTCTACTGAAAATGTATCACCATGAGGAATCATTCTGTAATACTTATTGTTATTGTTCGCAGTAACCATTACAAGGTAAACTGGGCTTTTCACTTCACTCATATTTACCTCCAATTACTGTAAACAAACCAAAATCTGCACATCCGAATCATCGAAGATGAATTCGAACATACTCTTTACGTCATCCCAATCAAAACCATTTCTTCCACAACAAATCTTAGGAATTGCAAGTTTTGTTACCATATTTGTTTCCATTTGATCTCTCATGTTAATAATTGCATCCATTAACATATCTCTATCAGGGAAGTCATAGCTGCTATCTTTTGCAACCAAATTGAAAACATTGTCAACAAGTAAGGCTTTCCCCAGTTCAATATCTGTATAATTTCTTTTTAATTTCGCAGCCATGTTATACTGTTTCTCAAACACTGCCGGAAGTCCAACTTTAAAATTCAAGTCTCTTGAAATCCCCTGTGCAAGATAATATCCCTGTGGCACTCCCATAATATTGATTTCCAATTCTACCATTTTCATTTCTCATTACTCCTTTATTCTTGTTTGTTTATCATATTTAAAAATTCATCTTCTGTAATAATAGGTACATTGTTTTTCTTTGCACTTATATTTTTACTAGATGTACTTTCTTTATCGTTGTTAATAAGATAAGTTGTTTTCTTTGATACACTTCCAGCTACTTTTCCACCTAAATTTTCAATTTTCTCCTGCAGTTCTTTTCTGCTAATTGTATTTAGTGTTCCAGTGATAACAATTACCATATCTTTTAATTTCTGTTCTACAGTGACTTCATCAATAATAAAAGTCATTAATTCTGCCAATTTTCTGTAGTACTCAGTTCCATAATATTTATCTTTCCAGAATTTATAAATATTCTTGTTGATTTCAACGCCAAATCCACTTAATTGTGTAAAGTCAAACCCTTCATCACAAGCCTTTTTAAACTCATTCCAACTACCATTAAAATATTTGCTAATTGCTTTTGCTTTTGAAAGAGCTACGTTTTGAATTCCTAATGCAGCAATAAAGTTTTCCAATTTGACTGTGCGACTCTTTTCAATTGACTCTACAAGTTTGCTGAATGAGTTTTCACCCATTCCTTCAAATTCAACAATTTCATCATGATAACTTTTCAAGTCATAAATGTCATAAACGTTCTTAATCAGTCCGGCTTCAACAAATTTTTCTAATGATTTTTCTGACAGTCCATCAATATCCATACAATCTTTAGAAACAAAATATGCTAAAGTTTGGATTGATTTTGCTAAACATTCATCATTTTCACAATATAACTGAGCCGTTCCATTTTCTTCCTTGATAGTTGTCGGCTTTTTACATACTGGACAAATAGATGGAATATCAAATTTTTCTTTTCCACCAACTGATTTGATAATCTGTGGAATAATTTCATTCTTCTTTACAACTGTTACTGTCGCATATTTTCGAATTCCTAATTTCTCCATAACACTAAGATTATGCAAAGATGCTTTATTTACGTTTGTATTGTCGAGGATTACTGTTTTGAATACTGCTACAGGTGTGATTTTCCCAGTTCTTCCAACTTGCCATTCAATATTTTGAATAACACTTTCTTCCTCTTCCTCTTGGAATTTTAAAGCAATACCATTTCTATAGTGATGCCCTGTTCTTCCAAGACTATTTCCATATACGATGTCATCATACATAATTACAAGTCCATCAATAGGAATGCTTTTTCTTTCTGCAGTAAGTACTAATCCATCAACCATTTTCTTAAACATTTCAAAATCATGTGTTTTAGGTTTATATGAAATATACTTACAAATATCAAACCCATATTCTTTAATTTGTTCAAGCCTGCTACTCAAGGAATACATTTCTTCCATTCCTTCAATTACATTAAACGCATAAAAATATACTTTTCTTGTTGCACAAATGCTAGGATCTAACTGCTGAACAGATCCACCAGCAAGATTTCTTGGGGTTTTATACTTGTCATCCTCATTAGGAATTGCAGCGTTAATCTTTTCGAAATCATCTCTGTGAATAATTCCTTCTCCTGTAATTTTCAAACGCCCTTCAAATGGAATCGTGCTTGGCAAATTCATAAATGTTTTTGCATTTTCAGTAATCAAGCTACCTTCTTCGCCATTCCCTCTTGTGCTTGCTTCAACCAATTTCCCCTTGTCATATGTCAAGCAAATTGTAAGACCATCTAATTTATGCATGAGTAACGCATCTTTTCCTTTTGTATATGTTGCTGCCTCGTTTTGGTCTTTTGTTTTATCCAAACTCAACAGTGGATATGTATGTTTTACTTTAGGTAATTTATCACTTACTTTGTGACCAACATTTTTTGTAGGACTGTTTGTAAAATAGAAACCAGATTCATTTTCTAATTTCTTTAATTCATCGAATAACGCATCGAATTCTGCATCAGATACAGATGGTCGTGACTGATTATAATATTCGTCACAATACTGATTGAGTTTTATTGTCAACTCTTTAATTCTTTTTATTGTTTCTAAATCTGCCATAACCTTTCCTTTCTTCATTACTTTATTTTTGGTTATTATGGGAGTAAAAATAAACTCCCCTGTCTTTATCTAATAAGATGTCGTAAAAAATACTGCATTACACCATATATAAATATAGGACTGTACTCTTTTTCTGGCATAAACACAATTTCAAGATTATACTTATGATTGAAACTATGTAAACTTCCAAGAAAACTTTTCTTGTTGTATTTAGTATCATAATTTCCATTTACAACATCGTTATATTTTGCACTCTCAATTAACAAGTATTTTCTCTTCGCTTTTGCGATTGAAAGTTCTTCTTCAAATCTCGCTCTTTCTGTAGAAAGATTATTTGAAAGTTCTTCAAGATTAGCTTTCCTTTCAATAAATATTTCATCATGGAAATACGTATCTCTTGCAATTGCCAACTTTTCATTCTTCGGCAGATAAAAGCTATAATCACCTTGAGGTAAAGCCTTTTTCTTGTATGGTATATTATGCTTATCAAAATAATCCGTAATATGATCGTTGACCTTTTCCCTGGTATCAACCAGAATTACAATAGACTGCAAAAGCTCTTTTTCTTCTGAGTCAGTGTATTTATATTTACCTAACATAAACTATTGATACCTACCATTTCGTATTTAGTTACCCACCAATCAAATTCATTTTCGACTGGTACAAATTTGCCATCAGCAGACATTTTCACCCTTGCTTTTTTCTTTTGGTCGGTAATATGTAAAACCTTGCCTGGATCGAATGGATTTTTATTAAAATCCTTCTTAGCAATTTTCACTGTTAAAGTATTACCATTAGCCAATGCATATAATTTAACTTTCGGAGTATATTTTGTCTCAACATCCAACACAACAACATAACCTTTGAGTGCCGGATTGATTATATCAATATATCCCAAGTTCTCCATTTGCCAATTTACTTTATCAACAAATGTCGTTTTTTCATACGGTAGAACTTTTATTAAATCATGCAGCAAACCATTCATATCTACTTTTGTAAAAGTCTTTTCACTCTCTTTTTCAGCATGAATTCTTATCAAATCATGCGAAATTCCAAGAGAATCGGCTTTTTCTTTTTTCATCTGTTTCTTTCCATATAACAGATCAAAGTATTCGTATTGTTTTAACAACTGTTTTACATCACCAAATTCTTCAAAGAAATTTAGTTCAATAAGAATCTTCATCTGCTTTGAATTCACAGGTAATGATTTTTCTTTTACAACAGTCAATAAATCAATGAAATCTTTGAATTCCATATCCTTGATTGACTGAAAACTATCTGCAACTTTTGAGTTCAAATATTTAATTGAAGCAATTCCTTTGTAAATAACATTTTCTTCTTTATTGAACGCATATTCACTTGTAGAATATCTGAATTTAATTCCTTCAACACGGATTCCCATTTTCTTTGTATAATTCGTAATGTTAAGTGTTTTTTCTTCTTTTCCCTCAAAAATATTTAAAGCTGCCGTTAAAAATTCAAGTGGATAATAATATCTCAAATATCCACAAATATAACCAATACAAGAATATGCATCTGAGTGATTCCATGAAAATGCATATTTTGAAGCATCCAAAAGAACCTGAATCATTGGTTCAATAATTTCTTCTAATTTTTCCTTTTGAATGTTATATGTTTTACTTGAGTATTCAATAAATCTTTCTCTAATTTCTGGGGTGAATTTTTCCGTACCATATTTCTTAGCAATACCTCTTCGCACCGTATCTGATTCTGCATCAGAATAGCCACAGAATTTTGTAAGAAATTTCATGATATCTTCCTGCATTGTAACTCGCCCCATAGTTGGTGCAAGAAAATCATCTAGCTCTTTTAGACCATTTTCACAGAAATTACCTTCTGCAACATCATCTCTATAACTAGCACATGCCGGACGTAACAAACCATTTCCAAACGAGAACCATTTAATCATAGATAAGTCTGGTACTCTTTCTTTTACTTTGGCGAGTGTTTCATCTGACATAAATCGTTTCAAATAAGCTGCTGCACTTATTGACTCCCACTGGAATATAAGTGTAGTATCTTCTCTAATGCTTCTCCAAACATCCATATCATCCAAATCAACATTGTCTGGAGTCATTCGTTCAATTCCAGCCAACCGACAAGTTTCATTGATAACACCAATATTATCGAGTCCTAAGATATCAAGTTTTACATACATCAAAGAATCAAGTTCTTTCATATTTAATACTGATACAGGATAATCGGATGTTGAAAGACTACACATGCCAACTTCTTCTTCGATTTCTAAGTCACTTACTAATACCCCTGAAGGATGTGAACCAATTGAAACAATTGTGCCATTTACAATATCCACATATTTGAATAATTCTGGATATCGTTTTCTAAAAGCATCATCAATTACCCATTTACCATTTTCGTCTAAGTATACGGCTTCTGATATGGCAGATGTTTCAACAATAGACATTCTCAATGCACGTCCAATATCTTTGATTGCCCCTTTTAAAGCAATAGTGTTAAATGTAATGATTTCACTAGCTCTAATATTTGGCAAATCCATGTGGTCACGTAAAATAAACTGCTTAACAATTTCTCTGTCTTTTGATGAATAGTCTGTATCAATATCGGCATTTGTTACACGTGATGGATTCATAAAACGGAAAAAATTTAATCCGAATTTAATACTATCCATTTGCGTAATTCCTAAGATATAGGCTACTTCACTTCCTGAAACAGATCCACGTCCATAACCACAATAAATATCATGTGCCTGTTCCCAATCTCGCAAATACATCTGTAACAACATAAAGTCAATTGACTTTGTTTTTTCGTATGTATCTACTTCTTCTCTGATAATTGGATTAATATATTCTGGTTTATATCGTTTCCTAATATATGGGTGCTTCTTGTATGCTTCATTAATTTTTTTCTTATAAGTTCCCAAAGAGTCATCGTATAATTTTGGATATTTTGTATTTCTGTCCAATTCAAACTCTTCGATTTGGTCAGCCATTCGATTTGTATTTTCGATAGCCTCCATCCAAACTTCTTCAGGTAAAGAATCTTGAATTCTATATGCCTCACATAACTCTTCAAAAGATTTGAATTTTAAATCCCATGAATCTTCTTCTGCAAAATGTACGGCTTTACTAAGCTGCAACATTTTTCTACCTTCCATATGCGTTTCATTTAACGCATGTGTATCAGTTCCAGCAATTAATGGAATTCCATATTCTTTACTTAATCTATAAAGTTCTTTATTATAGTTTATTTGATCTATAACATTATGATGCTGGATTTCAAGATAGCATCTATCTTTGTGTTCAATAAGGAACTTCAAAAATTTATCTTTTACCTCGTCTGTTCCTTTTGCTAAAACACCACCTAAACAAGCAGTTGTAACAATTACATTTTCAGATGTATTAATAACATCATCAATCAAAATACGTGGTGCATAGTAATAATGACCATCATTTCTATCAAATGCCTTTGATGATAATTTATTAATTTCCTTTCTTCCGGCATCATTTTTTGCAATCAAAACACAGTGGAAATTGTCTCTAACTTTTTCTCTAATTGACATTGTTAGATACGCTTCAAGTGCATGAATATATTTCATACCTGCTTCTTCGATTGCTTCTTTTTTATGTAGCCACTCGAAAACATTACCATGCTCCGAAAAAGCCATTGCTTTCATTCCAAGCTCTTTAGCTCTTGCTACATATTCTTTGAACTTAGTGACACTATCAATGTTTGTGACACCATTGGACAAATCACTGTGAAGGTGATATACAACATAATTATTCATATATTCACCCCACCTTAGTAATTTTTATATTCACAATAGGAATTTCTGTATTTGCATAAATTATGACAGTAATAAAAATCTACTGTTGGTGGAAAATCTTCTTCTGCTCTGATTTCTTTCAGAGTTTCCATTGCCCAATTTTTAGCTTCTTCAAATTCAGACACATCAAAATCAATTACATCCCATTTTCTGTTTTTGAAATAATTCCAAACTAATTTCTTAGGATATTCGCCATACTCTTTGTATACTTGCATTGCATAGAGATAAAGCTGTCTCTTGTATGACAAATACTTTTTGGCTTCTGATTTTAATACTTTTCCTCTTTTTCCATATGGGTATTCCGATGATTTGTGATCTAATACAATGATATCTCCATTGTTTTTATCCCTGAGTAACAGGTCAATAAAACCTGTGAACCTTTGTCCATCAATTTCAAAATCACATCTCTTTTCAATACCCAGAATCTCATATTTATCGAGTTCCAAATCAATATTTTCGAAATATTCAATGCCTTTTTCTTTATAGCTTTCACGAATATCTGCAGTCTTATGATAAACAGCTTCTTTCACCTCTTCATCATAATGCTCTGTAAAATAATCAACCAACTCAAAAAGACCTAACTCACCCTTTGCGTATTTCTCCAATATCTTGTGACAATATTTACCAAACTCTGCATAGAAGTTATTAGTTCCAACTGCTTCTTCTATATACTGTAAATACCATTCATACTTGCAAATACAAAAAGAATTCAATCGGCTAAAACTCCAGGTCATATTGTCAATTAAAAAATTGTATTCTGACATCTATTACTCCTTTATATCTTTATTTTTGTTTTATAAAGGATTTCCCATATCTCCTTGCCTTTATCTGCCGGAGAGTTTTTGTCAGATATATCTCCAAGTAACTTTTCTGTATCAATAATCGCAAAAACATTAGTAAATTTCTTTAACATTTGAATTTCTTCTTTTGCCAAAATTGTTTCTAAACTTACATCGTTGTCAAATGCAATTACAACATCACAATGAGATTTAATCAGTATTTTCACTTGATACTTATTTATCTGGCTTGTTTCAGATGAAACGCTATTAAACTGCCCATAACTATCTGCTTTCATTACTGATTTAAATGCTTCAAAAACAATAATCTCTTTTTTCTGTTGGATGATTTCTTTTTTAAAGTTATAACCTTGAAGATAATCTAAATCTCCAACAGGGTAATAATTCATATATTTAGGTATCGGAGGATCAAAATCTTTATAATTATCATAAAGTGTTCTACCTTTGATATTAATTAGATTTCCATTTGTATCATAAACAGGGTACACAATCCTGTTACTCCTTTTATCATATCGAACACCATATTTTTCCATAATTTCTTGTGGAATCCCCTCTTCAACCCATTTTGTAATCCTTCTTTTCTCAAATCCGTTCAGAATACCAGGATTTAATATTTGATGTTGAGTTGGGAGTTCCACTTTTTTCTTTCGATTAGCTTTCTTTAAATACTTTACAGATGAAGAGATTTGAGTTCTTTCAGCACTAAGTCCAGCCAATCCAGCAAGATATTTTACAGCCATATCATAAGTCATATTCATATGTTCTTGGCAAAATGTAATAATATCTCCACCACACTTGCAGCCAAAACAATAATACATTTTCTTATGTGGTGTTACTGTAAATGATCCTGTTCTTTCATCGTGAAACGGACATTTCCCAAAATACTCTCTCCCCTTTTTAGTCAGATGTATATATTCACCGATGAATTCTGCTATATCAATGCTGTCTTTAATTTCTTCAATCAGTTCATCATCGTATTCTTTCATTCGCCAATCTCCTAATATGGCACTTCTGCCACGTTATGTTGTTTCGCTTCTTCAATTCTCATTTTTGCACCAGAGAATTTAAAATCTATATATTCGTCCTCAAACATCTGTTCACCAAGACGATTGAGCGTAATTGATAAAGCATAATTGCCACTATCTTTTCCATCATTGGCAATTTCTTCTGCTGATTTTTTTCTCCATTTCGCACTAACGCTTGCATATCGCTCTAATTTATCTGAGTCTGCTACTTCATCGTTTCTGTTAAGCTGTGCTCCGGCTAATACTGCCAAATCTAGCTCACCAGCAATTTTGTTTTTAAGAAAGTCGCATTTTGCACCTAAATCGTTATACTGTGCACTACTGTCTGTTTCCGAACTTTTGAAATAGTCATATACTACAAATTGTAGATTCATGCTATATTTCAACATTTTACAAGCGATATAAATTTCTTCGTTAGTTGCTGATGGAATAAATGTGTGTACAAATGGTTGCTCTTTCAACCATGCATTTGTTTCTTTTATGATTTGTAATTCTTCTTGTAGAAGATTTCCTGACTTTATTTTGTCTTGATCAATTCCAGTTAAATTGGCAAGCATACGTACATAAAAAAGTCTATCATTCATTTCTGTATCAAAGTAAACTGTTGGAATTCCCTTTTGAATCTTATCCATAGCTTCATTCAACATAAATGAACTTTTACCCATTTTCATACGTCCACTAACCATGACAAGTTCACCATTTTCATAACAAAAATATTTTGTTAATTCTGGGTACTTAGAAGGAATACCGAATAATCCATTTTCCCCACGCCTTGAACATATCTCCGTCCACAAATCTTCAACTTTATCCCCAAATCTCAAAACATTATTATCAAAAATATACTTAGCTGTTAATGACTCTAATTGGTTATATACTTCACTACTTAATTCATTCAGACCTAAATCTTTTTGAACTACTGTTTTCTTCATTTTGTCGAACAGTTTTAGCAAGTCTCTCTTGAATGAAAGTGTTACAATCTGCATTACAAGTAAATTGTATTCTGCTACTGTTGTTCTCGCAGCATCTTGACATAATTCAATGAAATCATCCATGTCAGGCATATTAACACTTTCCATTGTTTTCTTGACTGCATTGTTAGACTGCAACATATTTGTTATGTTAAATGCATCAATATTTTCAACTCCTGATTTGAAAAGTTGATCTATCGCCCAATAAATACAACCGTTCTCTTTATGGTAGAAATACCCGGCTTTCAAATACTCAGAGTTTAAAATAAATTCTGGATGATGAACTAAAGTTGCGATAACACCAGCTTCAGCTTGTGTATCGGATAATTCATTTAATTCATCGCTCATTGTTAATTTCCTCCCTTGAAGATGCTACCAAACCCTACATTGCCACCAGAAGAAAACTTAGTTGATGGTTTATATTCTGTTTTGGGTGCTTCTGCTTTTGTTACATCTTCGTTTTTCATTGCTTCTCGCATTTCCTTTTGAGTTTTTAATTCATTCTGTTTTTCATAGGCTTTCTTAACTCTTGTATTATCAATGAGATAATAAAGTCCAGGAACGTGTGTAATTGGAATACTGTTGCTAATTGCATATTTAACAGCAAAAGAAAGATATCTTGCTGCCTCCAAATTAGATTGTGCCTTAGAAACTTTTTTATTTTCTAACTTTTTACCAAAAATAATTTCATTGATTACTTTATTAAGAAAACTTACTACGACTGTACTACTAAAGTTATTTAAATAATCTTCACGGATTTCTTTAATCAACTCTGAAATTTCATAACAGTCTTTATGCCAATATCTTGTTCCAATACGAACAGCTTCATCTTGATTGACTTTGCCTCCATCGTGGGCACAATGCCCAAAGGCACATTTATATTGTTTCATCCTTCGGTTTCCTTTCTATAAATTAAAGGGAGAGTTTTTGGCTCTCCCTGTCTTTTATTCTGACTTCATATCTTTTTCTAATAAATATGTTGCTTCAAGATCAGACTCATGTATTGCCAAAATTGCTGGATATTTTTCAATGGCTGCACCCAATGTGTTCCACTGTTCTTTTGGTTCAGAAAATCCCATATGCCATCTAATTGCATATCTTTCAATTGGCAGAAGTTTAATATAGTTCTCTAACATCATTACAGATTTTTCGCCATGTCCATAAGGAATACGATCTTCAACTGCATAATATGGAACTGATTGCCAATCAAATCTTCCACGTTCGTCTTTTTTGCTACCTGAGTCACTATAAATTTTCTTATTTTTGTAATCAGTTATATAAAAATATGTTTTGCAAATATCGTGGAAAAGGGCAATGATTTTAATAGAATCATCTGATAAATCACCTAAAGTTGATTTAAATGGTTCTGACTTGCATTTTTTCTCGAACATATCATATACATTCAGACTATGAATTAATAAACCTTCAGGAATTGAACAGTGAAAACGTGTGCTTGCTGGAGCACTGAAGAAATCAGATTTCTCTAAAAACGCAATCAACTCTTCAATCCCTTCTCTGTTTATTGAGCGAGTCAGATTTAAAAATCTTTCTTTATATTCGCTCATATTTCTCCTTAGTTAAATGGCAGCTCTTCATCAATTCCGTCTGGAATATTCATAAAACCGTCATTTGGTGCTGTTGCTTTATTATTGCTTGTTTTTGGTGCACTTGTTGTTGCCCCTGTACTTCCGGCAGCATCGCCTTTCTTTTCGCAAAATTCCTGAGTCTGAACAATAATATCTGTTGTATATACTGTAGTTCCATCTTTGTTCTTGTAAGAACCAGTCTGAATTCTACCTGTTACACCAATATTCATGCCTTTTTTCAGATATTTTTCTGCAAATTCTCCAGCTTTACCAAAAGCAACGCAAGAAATGAAATCTGCATCTGGCTGACCTTCTACTTTAAACTGACGCTGTACTGCAAGCGTGTATCTTGCAACACATGTTGCATTTGTTCCCTGACTATATCTTACTTCTGGATCTCTTACTAATCTACCTACTAAACATACACTATTCATTTTCTTTTTCTCCTAATTAATTAATTTCTTCAAGTTCTGCTAAAAGTGACTTTGAATCCTCGATATTTGTAATTCTCTTCGGATTACCATTTGACACATATTTTTTACATAACTCTGTTACTTTTTTGTTGTCAATCTTTGATTTTTCTTTTGCTAAATTGAAACACTTGATATTTGTTTCTTCAAGCTCAGATTTTTCAGCTTCTTTTTTCTTTTCTTCTTTCTTCGCTTCTTCCGGCAGATCTTCACCTTCATAAATATAAAGCCCAAGACCATGACGTGCACACGCTTTTGTAAGAGAACGCTGAATTGATTTGTTTGCATCTGTTGAAGTAATCGCATCTGCAGCAATTGATTTGTTTCTGAAATCCATAATTGGCAATTCTTCAATCAATTCAATTCCATTAATTGTTACACCTGTTTTTACCCAACCAGTTCTACCATCGTCAAACCACGGACGAGTTTTACAAATGATACCTTCTTTAATTTCCATAACCTGTTCGTAAATTACGAATGTTGCATCAGGAAATTTCTTTTTAACTTCTGCCCAAGCTGCTGCCCAAGACAGATAATTTAAACCATTCTTCTGTTTGGTTTTTTCTCGAACATCTACATCATAGAGTTCCTGAAAATAATTTTTTTCTGTCATTAATTTACCTCTTTTTGCTTACTTTATTCTTGCGTGTTTATAGTAACACGAATTTTTGATTTGTCAAGTGATTACACTCACATTTTTTCTCTTCCTTCTCTCACAATTTTCAAACCATGAGCACTTTTATTTAAACCATAATACTGTTTATCGCTTTCTATTATCGAATTTACAATATTACGACTAAAACCGTATTTCTCTTTGCAATAACCATACAAATCCGTTTTTCTTGTAAACAAAAGATATTCGTCATTCAAATATAAATGATACTGTAACTTAGGATATCTTCTCTGAAAAGATGTATCTCCCTCATTACTACAGTAGGCTTCGCCTTTCGATCTTAAATCATATATTAACTTAAATTCCAACTCTTGTGCTTCTATCGGATCTTTACAATAATGCACAATCTCGACGATCAAATTGCATGTGCCTCCGAACGAAAGAACTTCTTTCTTCCAGGCTTCACTCCTATGCTTGCCAAATTCATATGCTCTTAAGGGATTCCCTTTGGCTGCACCAACATAAAAGACTTTGTTTGTCAATGGATTTCTGTGGAAATACACATAATATTTTTCCGTTGGCAGAACCACATCTTTATGATAAAGCATATATATTTTCATCGTTGACGATAATGAATTTTTTGCCATCTTTAATTAGTCTACTGTCATTATTTACAACATCACATTGAAAGTCTTTAAACAAGTCTTTCTGATATGCAAATCCTCTAATGTTCCCATCAATAGGGAAAAACAATGTATTATTACTTATACAGATATTTCCCAAAGAACACTCAAATCTTATTCGATCACATTTATATTGAATTTCGTTATTTTTAAATACAAGAGTCAAAAATTTGTTGGTTTCATTTTCAATTACAACCAACCATTTATCGGTAAAAACATCATAATGAATTCCGTAGTTTTCAATTTTGCCACTGTATTCGTACTCACAATTTACACCGTTGTTATTAAATACAATCTTTCCCTGATAATAGTTGATAACAAAATATTTTCCATGTGATACTTCAAAATAACAATTGTTGCTACATTTACATACATTTCTGATGTTATTTCCATTCTGAGTAATTGTAACTTCTATAAGGGTATTTTTCTTCGAAATGTAATAAAGTTTATTACCTTCAACTACTACATTGCTTTTGTATTTCTTTTCAAATACATAGGTGTTATCACTATGAATTATTACACTACTATTTCCACACTCAATTAAAACATCGTTAGAATCAAAGTAGTATTTTATCATGTTTTTATACTTAACTTTCTTTCCAGTTCTCACATTCACAATGTAATCATCATTGTCAATATATGTATTTTCATTGATCACAATCTTAATATTACTTCTAACAAGTAATTCAATGAGTCGTAATCCAGACTGTACACCTTGAGAAATTGGTTTCTTGTTGATTTGAGCTGAACTATCACACACAGGACAAATATTGTATCTGTCATAATAGTAATCTTTATCAACCTTACAAAAAGCTAAGTGATTATATAATTCCTGGATTTCGTCATTTAATTCTCTACTTCTATTTTCAAAAATAGCTTTCAGAGCATTAATAAGTTCCGGCGATAATCCAGCCCATGAACTGATAGTTCTTGGAATAATAACATTGCTGTTATCAATCACAGATATACCTTTTTTCATTCTATCCATGATATTCATGTCCGGCTGCATAGTTCCACCAAAAGGATGAATTCTTGTCAATGCTTTCCAGCTTAATATACTAAATGCATATGTATCAGTTTTTGCATCAAAATCATTCTTTTTTAATAATGGATCTTTAAACAAATCCATTGCAACCTCGCACTTTTCATCATCAATTGTCCAACTATCACAGTCAATAATATATACTTGGTATGATTTATCAAACAAAATATTTTGGTCATTCAAATCACCAATGTAAATGTTCTGGCTATGTAATTGCTGCAGAATCTCATATACTTGTTTCAGCATATATAATATTTCCTTTTTAGTAATACCATTTGCCGTAACAAACTTTTTGTTGGAAAGTTTTTTGAATTCCTCTCCGTTAATTCTATCCATTACATAACCTACGAAATTTCTATTTTTATCGTAAACAACATCAAGTGGTGCGACTACTCCTGTCGGCAACTGTTTCTTCATAAGCATTCTTATCTTTTTAGCTTTTGACTCACGATTTACATGTGGTTTATAAAACTTGATAAGCTGCGAATTATATTCATAAATAATACCTTCTCCACCTTCTGACAAGATAGGAAGTTGTGATATATCAGTTCTCAATATCATATTGCCACCTCCTAGAAAATAATTGTCAAATCGTCCTTGAAGATATTCTGATTACGATTAACAAATCTTTTGACTTTGGCTGCTTTACCAGACTTTAAACATTCAACAAATTCTTCTTGTAAATCTGTATCAGCTTTAAATAGATATCTCAATCCATCTGAAGCAATACCAACATTTTTATATTGCTCTTTTTTGTATAATTTTGTTGCAAGCTCAACACCTTCTGCATAGTGTTTTAGATACTTACTTTCAATGTAATTATAGATATAATATTTTGGATATTCGCCATCTGTTAATTCCTCGAAAGAAATATTCCCATCCATATCTTCCAGAATTACAAAACCATCACCACAATGACTTAATATGAAATTCACATCATTTTCATATACCGATATAATTGTAAAACACAAGAAATTCTTCATACTTTCAATTGATGATCCAAACATATTAACCAATTTGTCAAATGCCTCCGGCACATCACAACCATCATTCATTAAATGGCAAAATGTTTTTGCACCAACTTCAGTATGTAGTCCTTCTGAACATCCATCACAAACAACTTTATATTTATGCTCTGGTATTTCTAAACCAAAATCCTGACAGTTAGTGCCAAATTTCAAATGGTCATATCCCATTTTATTTATTAGCATAACTTTCCCTCTTACTTAATTCATATATTCTAATGAACCATTGCTATTATCAAATTTTTCATGCATAATCATGTTCATTGCTTCTTTTGTTTCTTCACTTGGGATGATACCCTCAAATTCAGTCGGTGTAATACCTTCAACTTCATATAACTCTCTGAGAACCACATCTTGAATCATGCTTACTGTATGTTCGCTATATGGCTTATAAGTGTCATCTAAAGCATATTCCCAGACTCTATTCAAAGTAACAAGAATGGTATAAGCCCTATCTTCAACTGTTCCACCCTTGTATTCTGCGATTTTTAATAAAAACTCTGCATCTATAAAATCCCAATCCATAGAATGTTTATCTTGAAACTTTTTTGGTTCGGTATTTGCTACCACAGTTTCATCTTTTATATTGATTTCCTCTTTAGATTCCACTGTAGCAGCATTTTGGCAACCAACCAAAGAAAAAAGCAAAATACAAAACATGGCGATTAAAAATGCTTTTTTCATAATAACTGTTCCTTAAATAAAGAAATTGTCAACGTCAGTTACAACACTCTTTGAGCTTTCAATTACAGACTTGCTCAAGCAGTCGAACGCCTTACGCAATTCTGATGCAGAACTTCCAACATCAAGGATATTTTTAAAGCCAAGATTTTTTGCAATTGATGTAGCTGCACCACCAAAGCTAATGAATGCTGTAATTACTTCTTTTGCATTAAGCTCTTTGATCATGTTCTTAGCTTTTGAAGCATCGTTTTTCACCGTATCTTCTCCATCACTAAAGATTGCAAAAACTGGCTTCACACGTACTCCCTGCTGCTTTAAGAAATTCATATATTCAAGTAATTTCTCTCCACCCTGTTCAATAACATCGTACAATGCAGTCATACCACCTGGAGTATAATATGTTTCAAACTCTGTAATCTTCTTATAACCACCAACATCAATATTCGCATTGAAGTCTGCTCTTGCCACAAGAATTTCATCTGCTTCTTTTGAATCAGTTAATGCCTGTTTAAATTCTTTTAAGCAATTAATCATATCGCTTGTATAACAATGCATTGAACCTGATTTATCAATTCCGAGGAAAATCAGATTGACATTTTCACTGTCGATATCATCAATTGATGTGTTTTCAATTTCAAGATCGTCTAATCCACTAATAATAACTTCACTCATTTTATTTTCCTCCTTATAAACTCCACTCTGTACTCTTCACAATATTGAACTTGTATTTCTTCTGTAAATCTGCATACATTTTATCTACTACTGCAGAATCACCGATAGATGACATACAATCTTCCAACACATAAAATTTCTTTAATACGTCTGGATTGTTCTTGTAAAATTCAAGCATCTGACAAAGAGATTCATAAACACAATAATCTCTTGCTTCACCAGCAATGATAATCTTATCGTATTTTTCGAATTTATTAAGTAAATCCATGTTAATATAACCTTTACGGTCATATTCAGGCTTGATAATTCCATACATTTCTGAAAGTGGATCTTGACCTTTTACAATACGATTTGCAACCGTTTTCTTTGCAACAGAATGGAAGTAAACCATATTAGCAAACTGATTTTCAAGTGCTGCTCCGGCTGTACCCTGTAAGCAATGATATGTCCAAACACAAAGCTGTTTCTTAGAATTCTTTTCAAGATTTTCTACATACTCTCTGCTCTTTACTGGTGCAATAATTGGTTTCCATTTTCCAGAATCTAAATCAGCTAATGTGATAACTGTGTATGGTGCTGGATTATTACCATTTTCATCAACCCACCAACAAGGATGGAAAATCTGATGTGGGATATGAGTATCAATAGATACTGCAATATCTGTGATTTTATCCATATTGTCATAGATAAATTTTGTCATTCTCTTAACATCTTCGTGTGCTCCTGCGACACCTAATGCCCCATTATCCATAAAATCTTGCTGAACATCGATGCCGAGGAACAACACCTTTTCAAGACTGCTTGAGGAAGGCTATAACTGTTCGTCATTTGCCTTTTTGAGAATCTCATTCATTGAAATTGGATTCTCACTTTTACCGATATAATTTTCGTTTACAATTTCTGAATAACCTGTTTTCATGTTTTTCTCCTTTTTATTTTTGCTTGTTTATTTCTCAATTACGATACAATTAGAAATATAGCTTCTATCCTGTGTAAAAATAGGAATGTTAGTATCAATTGTCCATTTATTTCTTGTGAATTCCTTTTCAGTTCCTTCATTAAAAACTTTTGGAACTTTGATACAACAACTACCTCTTTTTAAATGTACAGGGAAGTTATTCCAATTTATTCCCTTTTGTGTCATAAGCATATCTTGAATCATATTCATATTTTTATGATCAAGTTCTTTGTCTGTGAAATTTGCATGTCCTACTGACTGAATTGAATTTCTAACACAATCTGACTGTCTCCAGATAAATTCATTTTCAACTTCAAATTCTGGAATGTTAAACGCTCTTGCGTCAAAACTAGCCCAACCAGCTTTACGCATATACTTTTCGTATTTATCCATGATTACTACTTTATCAAAATCGTTTTCACATTCAGACAATTCAATGATTGAACGCCTCATTACAATCTCTGAGAACATTTGATTAAATGCCATTGTAGCCATACTTGCTGCTGCAGTTTCAACTTTACGTCTTACATAATTATACCAAGCACCTGAGTTTCTTGTTTTGTAGTCAATTAACAACAATGAAATTTCATCGCTCTGTGTATATCCAAGAACACATCCTGGAATATTTTCACATAAATATTTCATTGTCATTTGCATTGCATCTGTAAGAATTTTGTCAAAAGGTCTTTCAAAACCTTTTGTATATGTATGAAATGCTCTACCATCCACACGAATCATTACTGGAATTCTTCTTGTAAGATATACTTTGTTAGCATCTTCATATTCTTTCATTCTCATGCCTAAATCGCTTGTGTCCATACTTTTCTCCTTACCCTTCAGCCAATAAGAAATTAGGATTAATACATTTAAATGAAATATTTTCCTTTACATTTCTAAAAACGCACCCTTCTCTTTCACGTTGTACAATCTGTGAATTACCTTTCACATACTCAACCATATCACTAATTGTTTCTGGCGCATTATACTCCAATGTAACAATAGGAACTGTATAAATACCATGTTTTACTAAAACTGGTTGCATTTCATCTGTTGTATATTTCTTTTCTGTCGTAATCAAATTATATGCCCAAAATGAATAACCTTTAACTTTATACTTGTTCCCCTGGATTCCTTCTCCAGTGATTTCTCCTTGAAGAATAATATATTCGCCATCTCCAATTAATCTCTTGAGTACTTCTTCAATGTTGTACTGTCTAGCAATTTTCCAATAATATGAGTTATCAGGAGTTGCTAATCTTCTGTTTCTGCTACATACACCAAATTCAAATCTTCTTTTACTAATTCTCTTTAAGTAATATGTTGCTGAACATCCGTCAATCTTTTCGGTAACACTCAGCTTAATTTTGTCTCTTTTCATTCTTTCGAATAATCGTGTACAATTCTGAATTCTTTCTTCATCTGTTTTTCTAATCCATGATGGAAAATCTGTTTTTGCAGATGATTTCAAATACAGTTTTCTAAACCAAGCATATCTCAAAAGATATTTGACAATAGGATTTTTTGCTTTCTTCTTTTCGAAATTTACAATTTCATTCTCTTCTTCAAGCTGTGGATCATATTTTGTAATCCCAAGAATCTCCGTGACATCATCACCTAATTTATAATTTCCTTCAGGCAAAACAGCCAACGGTAAAACTAAACCCTGTGAAATTTGTCCTCGCATCACAATAGTTTTTACAACATACTTTCTTGATGCAAGGAATTCATATTCTGGTTTCTTTGGCATTTGACTGTCAATTTCAATATAAACAATCAAATCTCCAACTTTGAAATTATCTTTCTTTGAAATGACAACTTCCCAACCATCGACTTTTGCCACTTCGATTCTGTCAGCCCCCTCGATTGGTTTTATATCCCCAATCATTCTTATTGTTGCTAACTTTCTCAATTTATTACCTCTTTATCTATATGAAAGGCTAGAATTGAATCTAGCCTATTGGGATATATACGTTTCTCAAGACACCTAAAATTTGCTATTATATCAATTAAAAGTTGATCGCATTATTTTTTTGGTTGGTTGCTGTATGTGTCTTACAGAGCATTTTGTACTTTTTGGAATTTGCTGTAATGCTCTTCCGTATATTTGGTTACTTTATATTAAACTCTTAATTGCCTCTTCAACTGGTGCGTATCTCTCAACATCAAGCTGTTCGATAAGGCATTTATAAGGATCAAGCTGACCACTTAATACCATCTTTACAACATTGACAGAGAAACCAGAAACAAGTGCAACTCCGAGAGCGTTTTCCTTTACAGGAATAGTTCCAGTTCTTGAGTTTACGTTCCAGAAAATCAATCTTGGTAACTGATATCCAGCATCAGCATATTCTCTCGCAATGTTTTCGAAGAGTGTTTTGTTTGGACGATCATATGTACCATAATCGAATTCCATATCACTGATAATCAAAATGTTCTTAGGCATATCTTCCTGCTTCATTTTGTTCTTGATTGCTGTTCTCAATACCAAATCAAATGTAGCTTTGATATTTGTGTTTGAACAATCACCTTCTGAATAACATCTTCTGATTTTTGCTGCTAATGAACTACATTTATCAAGTTTAATTAATGATGGACGTGAACTAAAAGTAATGAACTGATCTTTAAATTCTCCAGAACTTCTTTCAGAGAAATAAATCGCAAGTGCTGTTGAAACTTCCAAAGCAGTTACGCTACTGTTTGGATCAACAGTAATTGTCATACTTCCTGAACCATCTCTAACAACAAGAGTATTTGAATCATCCTTTACAAGATTTGGAAGTGCTTTCCATAATGCTTCAAGTGTGTCATTTTCAGAACCTCTGAATCCCCAACCACCTTTTACATAACTGTGAACAATATCATGTGGGAAGTTTGTCGCAGAATTAATCTTTGCCTCTCCACGCTTAATACTTTCAAGATATGCAACACGGCGTTCTTCGTCATTTCTCATAAAAGCGTTCTTGTATAAGATGTTTGCCTTTGAAGGAACTGCCTCATAATTGATTTCATCCCACTGTTTACTTGACATCTTGCGTTCAACTACATCGATATACTTACGAAGAGCAGAAAGTGTTTTTCTGTATTTCTTTGGCGAATATCCCAGATAACTTCTAATTACGTTTGCATTCTCTCTAGTCTTAGCTGAAGATGCACTTAAACTTGGCATCCATTTAGCAAGTAATGACACAGGCTTATTCTTTTTCATTCCGGCGATATCTGATTCCAACTGTTTCTCGATTAATTCAAGTGCGGCATTCTGACATTCTGTTCCAAAGAGAACAAATAAGTCATCGAATCTACCATATTCAGCCACCAAAGGAATAAGTGCCTTGCAAATATTTGGTTCTGCCCCCGAAAGGTGCTTTAAAATCACTCTAAATGTTCTACGTTCACCTAATCCCTCTCTTGCATCACGTAAGTAGAATGCCCATTTAAGTGCGTATTTCTTATCTTCAGCAAAAGCTCTTTCAAACTTCTGAGCGATAGAAAGTTCATCTTCCTTACGAAGTGATGAAGTTTTGAAATTAAGGTCAAGTAACTCTTTACCTGTTGTTCTGAAGCCTAATGCCCCATTCTCTGTATAACTCTTATTGAAATCATTATTCAGAGTCTTTTCCATTGAATTCATAAAACCCATTTCAAGTTTCCTCCTAATTTATGTTAAATTATTGTTATTTTGCATAATTTCTATACTTTATTATTGTTTGTTTGCTGTGAAAGTATAAAAATTAGGAATGCGTAGGGTGAGGCTCGAACTCACGACAAGCTGGTTTCCTCCATCATATTACATAATAATTTGCTGTTAGTACTTAATCTAAGTACATTTGTATATTGCCAGCCACTCTCCCATCTGAGTTACCTACACAAAATGCTACCGACAGGATTCGAACCTGTATCTACGGCTTAACCATGCTTAAAAATTAAAGAAACGTAATTGCTGCATGTGTTTTTGCCAAAACACCCTATAATTTTATTTTACGTTGCTCTGTCCGTTGAGCTACGGTAGCATATAAATAGGTGGAGTTTGTGGAAGTGTTGGAGAATCGAACTCCAAGTTAAAAACATTTGCAGTGTTTTCCTTTTATGTATGATTGCTGTTTGTGCTTTCCACCCAATGCACATTAAAGAACATCAACCAGATCACTTCCATATTAATTTTTCAATTTACACCAACAAGGCACAAGACGGATTTGAACCGTTTCAATAAAATTTTCGAGATTTCATCTTTATCCATTTACTATATTGCTGTATGTGCCTTTCAAGGACTACTACTAGATGCCTTACTAAAATCCTAAAAATAATGGCAAGATTTTTGTATAAACATTTGCTGTTAGCATCTAAATTCCAGGAGTGAGATTCGAACTCACGACATCATGCTTGGCTTTAAAGAATCTAAATGATTGCTGTATGAGCTTACATCTAAGCTCTGTTTCTTTTTCATGTGCTCTACCAACTGAGCTATCCTGGACTATTTTTTATTACTTTATTATTGCTTGTTTGCTTTCTGAGTATATATTATCACTTATTTTTTATTTGTCAATACTTTTTTGGTATTTTTATCATTATTTTTGTTTGTTTATATCAAGTGCTATGAGCAAGCATAATACTCGCCCATAAGCAGCTACATTAGTTATTAATAAAATGCTTCTTTCCACTTTGCATAAGAAGTCTTAATTTGACGTAATCTTTCATACATCTGTCTGTTATTAACACTTTCATCTCTCAATAAAATATCACATTTAACCGATTCACTGATAAACTTATCTTCATCATCAGACATAAGAATCTGGTAAAACAATCTACTTTCTCTCAATTTACTTGCAGTAACATTCTTATAATGATCAACTGCTTCATAATAAGCATTACAAAATTCTTTAACACGTCTTATAATCAACACAGAATTAATAGGACGATTCTCTGGGTTTCCTTTCAATGTTCCGATACGCTGACGTAATACGAACTCATTATCACAAAGTCTTTCCTTGCGTTCTTTCCCATTCTTAGAATTATAAGAAACTTCTGTCTGTTCGATACAATAACGACATAATTCCATAATCCTATCAGATACTAAATACTCAATATCCGGGTAAAGTGGGCTTTTAAGAATATTGTTATCAAAATCAACATCTGTCTTTTTCAAATTAACAATTTCTTCATCTTCCATTCCTTCGTAGCACAAACGCACACAAAGTTCCTTTGGAATTTCAATATCTTCTCTATAAAATGCACCTTTTTTAAAAACAACAGAAATCATTTCTTCGAACTCTTCAGGACTTTTAATGTATTTTTCCTGGAAAATCTTCTTCTTATCAATTTCTGATGCATCAATTTTCTCAAAATTATTTTCACTTGTTGATGATTTGCCATTCTGAATACACCAATCCACATAACTTCTAAGTAAACTCATGAACTGAATAGTATTATTATCACGTGTTCCAGTTTTTATATCCATAACGATAAGCAATTCTTCAACATTCATATCACAGATATCTTTGCCAAATTTTTTCTCTATACTTTCAATTGTTTTAAAAACTCTCTGATATGACTTATAAGAATTGTCGTTTGTTATTGTATTCATGAAGGAATTTTTCTGTTCAGCATTATACATATTTCGCCCTCCCTTTCCTTGCAAAATTCATATACTTTGCGTCTATTGTTAGCCACAAAGAAATCTCTTATAGATTGATCCGAAAAATCCGTATCATTAATAATACGTTTTAATTCATCTCTCCAGTCAGAACTTCCTCTAATAATACTACTAATCATTATATAATAGTGCCATGCCAAATGATGTACAGACCATTTTTCTCTTTTTGCCTTTTTAAAGTTTGAAAAATCTTCATACATTAGCTTAGTCAAATAATTCATATATGTTATCAACCAATCTCTCAATTCATCTTGATCAGCTTTTGACTTTAAGCTATCTACATCATAATAATTGGATATAGCATTGGCTAATTCAATATATAAGATAAATCCATTATTTGACTTGATTTCACTACCATCTTTTACAATGCCTTTTACATAAACTTCGTCTGCGTCTGAACTTCTAATTATTGCATCAATAATTTTATTTGCGACAGTTGGTTTCATTGCCTCTCTATGCTGCTTTGGAATTGGAACAGTAGTCCATTCCTGATTGAGTAATAATCTTGTTTGCGGAGCAGACAAGAAGGTAAAGAATACGCCAAACCTATCATCTAAGTGTTTATTTGCTAATTCGCAGCTTATCGTTCTATGATTTCCGTCAGGAACAATAATTATACCATTCATAACTGTAAGTGTTCTTTTTGCTTCATCGAAAATTGGTGGATCTGATTCGCCGTCATCCATTAGATTAAATCTTATACCATTATAAAAGAACTCGCCATCATTGATAAGTCCAGAAATTTGTTGAGCTGTTGCTTTATTTACCTTTGTTTTCAAATCACCATATTTATCTTTCTTGTGGTTTCTCTGAAGCTCAGGAATAATCTGCAATAAATTTGCATTTTTTAATGCTTTGATTTCACCAACACTACAAGGGAATAAATACTGATTTTCTGCTAACTTAACAACATCCTTAAATACCAATGGATATTTTAATTCTTTATCTTCTTTCCCATCATAAAACTTACAGTTTTTAATTTCAAATTCTTCAAAATACTCTTCCGGCTTTTTTACCTTATGAGAAATTCTGCTAATTGCAACTAATAACCAATACAGTTCTGCATCTGACAGTTCTTCTAATGGATATCTGCCAGTTATAATTTTCAAGAAATTACCAATAGTAATTTTGCCATCATGTAAAACTTCATCTTCAAATTTCTGCTGATTCTTTGGACTTAAACCTGTAATAAAATTTTCTATATCGTGAATAAGGCACTCTCTGCTATCAAATGATTTCATATGGGTAGACTCCCTTCTTATAGTGTAATTATATTCTAACATTACAAAGAAGAAATGTCAACAACATTTCAAAAATACGTTATTATTATCTGATAACAGAGATAGCCCTCCTTTCTTGGCTATGCAATCAATTTCTCCATGATTAAATCTTTTTCTTTTGGCAGCATAGTAATTTCTTCGATGATTTCATAATCATCTTTAGTTTGTACTTCAATAGTAATCTTTTCAGTTCCTTCATTGTAGTATAAAAAGACTGTGGATTTTTCGAAATCTGAATAGTGGGTTAAATTATGTACGACAATTCCAACTGCGTCCAGGTCATCGACATAATCTTCAGCCGAAGCAATCTCAAATACTTCTTCTACATTTACAAAAATTTCTTTTTCATTAAATTTGAATGTCATTCCTTTTCTCCTTTCGATAAAATCCATGTAGCGTAATTCCCAAACGTATGTTCATATTATACAACCAGAACAAGTGTTCGTCAATATCGTTTTTAGGATTTTATAATTGGGAATTTTTAACTGTCTCAATGAGAATTCCCTTTTCATTAATAAGTTGTCCAGTGATTATAAGATCAAGCAGTTGTGTAAGATACGTTTTGATTTCCACATCTTTTATGCCTAATTTCTTTAAATCATGTCCGTTAATATTCATTCCCTTAAAGTTGTAACATTCATTATCAGATATGATTTTCTCTATTTTGCTATCTACATCACTATACAATTCATATTGTACACCACAATCATATTTTTGTAAAGTGCTTTCCTTTATTTTTGCGTATTTAAAATCATACAATCCTCTTACATCTTCTGCCGGAAACCTAAAAAGTAATCGCTTAATACAGATATTAGAATTAACAATCAATTCATTCTTGGCTGAAATGATATTACAAACCGATTTAACTGTCTTATTAGGATATTTCATTACCCTTGATAATATTTCAACTACCTCATTCACATCATTTACAGCAAAGGCATCTAACATAAATGCTAACTTAACACACAAGTTATTGCTTTTATTAAGAAGTCGAACCAACTGAGTCCAATTTTCAATCTCTAATAAGCCAGGCATAACATATGCTAAAATATCTTGAAAATTCAAGATACTGTCTATATGTTCACTACAAATAATCTTTGAAAATTCACTCTGTTTACGTTCCATTGCAATCTTTTCCAATAAATGCATATTATCAAACATTGCAGATTTTGTGTCATTATCAATTTTAAAACCAAATCTTGCAGAAAATCTTATTGCTCTAAGAATACGCAACGGATCTTCCTGAAATCTATCTTGTGGATTTCCAACACAACGAATAATACCACGCTGCATATCGCCAATACCATCATGTAAATCAATAATTTCTTCTCCATCATAAGCAATTGCGTTAATAGTAAAATCTCTACGCATAATATCTTTTGCCAAATCTGTTGTAAAATCAACAGAATCAGGTCTACGGAGATCAGAATATTTCCCATCAATTCGATATGTTGTGATTTCAAAAGGTTCATGATCAATAATTACTGTAACTGTACCATGTTTCAATCCTGCAGTCATTAAATTATAATCTTTAAAACATTTCATTATTTCTTCTGGTTGTGCTGAAGTGGCAATATCCCAATCATGAGGTATTTCTCCCATAAGGGTATCTCTTACACAACCACCAATCACAACTGCCTCAAACCCTTCAGTATTTAATTTTCCCAAAATCATTTGCACATTTTTAGGCATGTTAATTTCCATTTCTTACGTTCTCCTTGTTCGTTCATTCTGATATAAATTCATTAATGTTATTGTTTTTAACTCTTCCCATCTTGATTTAAAACGACTAGGAAATTCAACAGCCTGTTTTTCTTTTAATTGCTCAATTATTGCCAACATCGTTTCATTTGTCATACTTTCAGACCAACACGCATCTGGTAAATCTGGAAAATTCATGTTTTTACAATAATAATGAAGATTTTCTCTCATTCTTATCTGTAACTTTACACCTATAGAATTTTCAATTTCAATGAAATGCTCTTCCGACATATATAAATATTGTTGAAGTATACGTATATCCTCGAAACCATCTATCAATATATCTTTTGTTCTCACCATGACACCTCCACTAAATCAACCTTATATCGCCAAAATATTATTGCAGATAAAAATGCTATTTTATTTACTTTTATACACTATATATTGTGCTTAATTTCGCATAATGCACTATATATAGTGTACATAATCAAATAACTACTATAATTAGTGTTTATTATTTACAGTTACCTTAAAAACTGACTGCAACAAACACATAACAAGCCAAATCCCAGTTGCAATACTCCATTTAAAAGTTAAACCAAAACACATAGTAATTAATTTAATAATTCCACATGTAACAATCCAACTAATTCCATAACCTACCACCAGCAACAAAATCACAAGTGCAACTGCTGCTCCACCTTCAGCAATTTTTCTTTTTATTTTTGCTCTTTTTCTTCTTTTTGCTTCATCTTGTTTCTTCATTTCTGCTTGTTTATAAATATCTTCTTTTTGCTTGCAACCTAACCCACCAAAATATGAGTTGCAATTTCTTGTAAATTCACACTCATTACAATTACTTACTGACATATCTCTTCTCCTAATCCAAATAAATTATTATGAAATAGCATCTTCAACTTGTGCATTTAAGAAATCTGCCACAGCCTCTAAACTATGAAATACCATAGCACCATTAGACTCAACAAGATTTTCTGTTGCAGCAAGACTATGTGCTACTTGCTTTCTATAATCTGTAAGCTCCTGTGCTTTTTTATTTCCCATATAAAGATTGCAGAACAATGTTTTATCTGGTCTTTTATTGCTATCATCTACAACCTCTGCAATAGAATATACGCCCTTCATATTTTCAGTGATTACATATAAAACATAATCTGACGATTTTCTTTCTGCCACTTCACGTAAACGATCATCTTCACACCAATTCTTGACAATTGGATTATAATAATCGCATTTAAGTAGTGGGATTAATTCATCTCTCCACTTTCTTCCAGCACATGTGCCACCTAAAAATACTTTCATACTTCCTCCTAAGTCAACCAGCCATCATAACATATCTCTGTTTCATCTGGAAATTCTACTCTAAATGTAAATGCACCAAAGAAACAAATATATGGCACTAACAGTACAATGGCTATTATTGATTTTGCTACTACCATTACACACCTCTTAAATTGTCCATTTAATACAATCGCACATTTCTAAGGTCAAATCAGTTTTGAAAAATTCTCTTTGCTTCGTGCACTTTTGGATTTCAAAAACTTGACCTTCATATAAAACTTTGTCTTTAAATTTCAATGGAACTACATCGTACTTACTCAAGATGTAATGTGCGAAATTTAATAATAAATTTCTCAATAAATTCTTCATATCAATACCTAATCCAAGTTAAAGAATATTGGCTTTGGTGTTAAAAATGCACCTGTTTCTGTTTCATACTGAAGGATTGAACCTGTAGCAACTGATCTTAATTCCTTTTCTCTGATTTTATTATCAACAAATAATACATGCATTTTTACTGCTCTCAATTCTTCCCCAAATGCTCTTGCAGCAATTATGCTACCATTTGGAAATTTTATAGTCATACCTTTCCCAGCAACAATACAATATTCCGTAGTGATTCTATCTACTATATTTTTCATAACATCTTCTACAAACTGCTTGGCATTTTCCTTTTTGATATAAAAGTACACTTTGTAACCAGGGCATTTTTCGCATCTTTCAATATGGCGATTTAGCTTGCTAAACAAATCATCTTTGTTCTTCTGTTCCACTATTCTTTCTCCAATCCTAAAATATGTTGCTTATTCATCTCAATTAACATTTCTTCTACTGCTTCACGATTTGGCATTGATGGCAAACTTGTATTTTCTGCAGCATCTTCCATCTTATTTTCAAGATCATCAATCATTTCAAAAAACTCAGGGCGATAACCACCATCTTCTTTTTGAAATTTTCCATTTCTAATATCCATTAATAAATCATGTTCTTCGGAACGATATGTAATGATTTCTTCTTTTGTAAGAATATCAATACACATTAAATATAAGCGAACAAGATGCATCGCATGTTTGTTCAAATGCAAGTCATCTTTCTTTGTATTTCTCTTGCCTAATTTTTCATAATCTTTTACGATTGTATTCAATTCATTCCAAATGCTTTTATAATCTCTTAACGGATAATGATGCAAAATCGCATTCATATATACTTCTGCATCCATGTCATCACGTTCGGATTCATCCAAGTATAAACAAATACTACCATATTCAAACTTCTTGAAATGTTCCATATTCAGCATTCGTGCATTATACTCTTTCATCGCATGTACTAACGCACCATCATCCTTGCTAAAACTATAATTGATAGGTCTACCATCAATTTTATGATATCTTTGCACAATACTATCCATTGCATGTGTAATAGATCCTAGAATATGTTTCTCTTTTTCTGCCTGTGGGTAATTATCTCTTGCTAAAGCATTTTGTAATCTTCGTAACTGTGCATTTGCATATCCACCAAAAGAATTAATAGCACGTCTTGATAGGAACATTTTTCTGTTATCAAGAAGCTGCTGCCCCTCTTTTGTCAAAATAATATAATGTTCCGGCTTACACCCTAAAGATTCAATAACATTTGGATTGCAATTCATTAACAGCCCAATGTACTTGTTTAATCCATAAACCGTTGTGTCAGTCTTTTTATCTTCAAACTGCTCAAAATCCCCATTCCCAAGCAATGTGCTCATTGGATTAAACATTACACCACGTACATCAATATCGCTGTTCTCATTATTTGTGCCATACGCATGACTACCACCCAAAGTCAAAAGAATAATATTATTGTTTAAGAGGGGGTTCTCTGTCAAAAATGCATAATCTTTATTCGCCAGGATTTCCCAATTCATATTTAACTCGCTCATTTATTCCACGTCCTCTTTGTAATAACAAAAATATGTATTGCCTATCACGTCATATGTTGCATTGCCTTGTTTAAATTGTGCCTGGAAAATTACATATCTTGGTAAAACGCTACCATTTTCTAAAAGATAAATAGCTGCATCAATTGACTCTTGAATTGGCTCTTTGTCATAATTTCCATCCCATGTACAAGCATATTGCCCTTTGTCAAACACTACCTCATAAATGGTATCTGGATATCTATGACTATCAACTCTATTTAATACAACTGATCCAACCCATAGCTTTTCTTCCCACGAACATCCTTCTGCTTCACCATTAATCACGTGCGACAATACATATAACTCTTCATCTGTATATAAAGGTTTTGCTACAACTTCTGTTTCAATTGGTTCTACCGTTGTTTCTTCGATTACTTCCGTAGATTCAATAGTGGATTCTATAGTAGGTGCAGTTGTTTTCCTTACCATTTCACCTTTAACTTCTACGGTTTCTTCTTTTATTTTTGGTTGTTTATTTGTTACAGTAACAACTTCATCATTTTTATTTTCGTTGGATGCATTGACACCAATTCCAACTGATAAAGTTAGAAGAACTGCACATAACAATACAATAAATTTTCTCATTTCCGTACCTCTCTGTATATGTATGCTTTCATTTTCTCTTGTGCCTCTATCATCCACCAATACTTTCCGTACACGTCTTTTATTGTTCCTTTTCCGTATACATAATAATGCTTTAGTGGAAGATTTTCATATTCCGGCAAAAATAAATCTACATGCCGTTTCACTTTGAACCAAATGGCTCTAATTATACGATCCTCGAAATCTTCAATAGGCTCTCCTGGGTATGCAGTACGTAATTGTGTGCCACACTTTTTCGCCTCATATCCAGATAAGTCACGCAGACTATCCCTAAATTCACAATCTGGAGAAATTCCAAGCCAAAACCAATATGCTTCAACTGACATGAATTCTCCATCTTTAGTCAAAATCTTCTCTCTGTAAAAATTGCTTAACATTCTGCCAAGCTCTGTTCTGCTCCCACTATACACATTAATATGTGTTTTGCCATCCAAATTCGGATCGAGTTTTTTCATAACAGTCACCTATTTGAAAATATAGTAGCCAGTCACCTGACTACTATATATTTTTTATTTCCTTTTCTTTCTTCCAAAGATAAATCCAGCACCAAATGTTACTGCAAGAATCATAACAAATACACCGATATTTAATACTATCAATTTATTTACCCCTCTGACGCTTGAAGCTATCAAGGACATTCTGTGCTTCTCTTTCTCTTTCTGCTGCTTCTAATCTACGATTCTGTGCTGTTGCACTTGTATCATATGCAATCTGAGATCCGGCAGCTCTTTCACGTGTTTTTTTCGCACCTTCACGCACTCTTTCAAGCATACGATCACTTTCGCTTGTGCTTGCTTCTGTGTTCATTCCTTCGTGAAGTCTGATAATCTGCTGGTCTGCTTCTAAACGATAAATTGTACGTTCCTTTTCTTCTTTGAGTGCATCTAATTCAGACTTAATTGCATCACGAATTTCTTCCTGCTGCTCTTTTGCTTTTCTTAACTCAACAATAGTTTCATCAAGAATTTCAATTTTTTCTGAAATAGTCACTTTTCGCATTGCATATGTTCTTGCTGTATCTTCATCATTTGCATCTAAGCAATCACCAATCTGTTTGTCAACCTTCATAAGTTCCTTTTTGAGAAGATACTGCTCTTTTTCTGTTTCATCTAACTTACCTGAGATTTCTGTATATGAGCGATTTGCACTACCATACAAATTTTCTTTTTCTCTGATAGCATTATTGAAATAATCTGCTGCACCTTCAGGTGTAGAGGCATCATTACGTGCAATCTGTTCTGTTCTTCCACGAAACTTAATAAGTAACTGCTGTCTCATTGGTTTATTTAAAATTAATGCAATTACAACCAACACAATAATTACACCGATAATAAACATAGTATTTGTCATATTCTTGTTTCTCCTTACTCTACTTCAATACCAAACTTATCACATATTTTAGCAAGTCCACCATCAAAACCTTCTCCAATAGCCTTGAATTTCCATCCATTTCCATCTTTATAGATTTCTCCGACAATAACTGCAGTTTCCGAATCAAACGTTTCTTTTAAATCATAACGAAGGATTTCTTTACCAGTAGTATCATCTACTACACGAATAAATGAGTTATTCACCATGCCAAAATTCTGCATTCTACGTTCTGCTTCAAAAATTGTTGTGGTGAATACAATTCTCTCTACATACTTTGGAACTTTAGATAAATCAACTAAGATTACTTCATTATCCTTATTGCCACCACCAACGAGATCATCTCCAGTATGTGTAATTGCACCACTAGGGTGTTTAAGATTCCCATAGAATACAAAATCTTCATCGCAACGTGTCATTCCATTTTTCTGAATTGCAAAACAAGAGGAATCTAAGTCGAAATCTCCATCATCATCATATTTGGCAGTTTCCCACCCTAAACAAACTTTAACTTTGGTGACACTGTTATCTTTTGACAGTGCCACCTTTTCATTTTTACTAAGGCTTACAGACATCTTGTTCCTCCTTATTCATATCTTGCAGCAAGACTCTTAATATCTGCGTCAGTAGTTCCTTCCCCAATGGCTTTAAAGTGCCATTCATTATTTTCTCTATATAATTCACCAAGAATCATTGCAGTCTTTCCACTGTAATCTTCTGATAGATTATAACGACAAATTTCTTTTCTTGTTCCATTATCAACAATTCTTGCATAGCAATTGTCAATCATTCCGAAATGCTGTCCTCTACTTCTGCAAGCATAGATATTAACAACCACAACAATTCTCTTAACATCGGCTGGCATATCCTTAAGATTTACATTAATCTGTTCATCATCACCATCGCCAGCACCAGTCAGATTATCGCCATTATGATAAATACATCCACTTGAATGTCTGCGATTTCCGAAGTAAACAACATCACTTGTACGCTGTAATGTTCCTACTCCTGTATTTTCTTCTGCTTTTTTGAAAAGTCCACCAAGCATTCCTTTTGATTTAGGTTTATTATTTCCTGTTAATACAATAACAGAAGAATCACAGTCGATACTATGACCACGTTTTGCCACATCCCAACCTAATCCAATTGTTAAATTCGCAAGTTCTTCCACTGCCTTTGAAAGACTTACTGATTCATTTTTCTTTAAACTTACTGCCATATCTTTTTCTCCTTCTTATTTAACTTTTTACTGAATTCCATAATTATTACAAATCGCTTCAAGACCACCATCGTAACCATCGCCTACTGCCTGGAATTTCCATTCACCGTTGTATCTGTAGAGTCTACCCATAACAACACCAGTCTTTGTTGATGATTCTTCTGAAAGATCGAATCTTAATAGTTCTTTGTTGGCTGTTTCGTCAACAACTCTCACAAACGCATTGGCTACCATGCCAAAGTTCTGTAAACGATTTTCTGCATCATAAATTGTGATAACAATATCAATTTTTTCGATATCTGTAGGGATTTTTGATAAATCAATTTTAATCTTTTCGTCATCGCCTGAACCTTCACCAGTACGATTATCACCGCTGAGTGTTACTGCACCACTTTCATGTCTCATATTATTGAAGAACACAAAATCGTTTGCTTTTCTTACTTTTTCATTGGCTGCCAACAGGAAAACCGAAGCATCTAAATCGAAACTATCACCATCATATCTGTTTACATCCCAGCCAAGTCCAATAAGTACATTGTTAAGTCCCGGATTTCCCTTTGTTAAATCTGCTCTCTGCCCTTTTACTAAATTTACATGTTCCATTCTTTTTACCTCTTTCTTTTGAACTTTTTATTTTAATGGTGCACAAGCCATTCTCATGCACCACTATTAACTTTATTATTTTTTGATAATCACTTTACGAATAAGATCTACTGGAATAATTAACAGTGCAAAAATAACTACTGTTGCCCACTGTACTATATTCATTGCTGCACATCCCATGATTGCCCCACCGAACTGTGCCAATACGAATGTTAATGCAAAAATACAAATTGCGATCTTAATAAACATTTTATTCTTACCAATTCCTTCAAAAAGATTTAATCCGTCTGTTCTGATATTAAATCCGTTTAACGTTGCCATGATTACAAGTAATGCGAATCTTGCTGTTGCATAAACTTCTTCACTACCAAAAATGTTTCTAATTGGAGGAAGTAATGTAAGTCCAAATACTACCAAGAAACCTACAACTGACACACCAATTTGTCCAAGAGTTTCTTTTGACAAAAGTTTTGAACCTTTCGGAATAGGTTTTTCCTTCATATACTCGTCTTTTGCTGGTTCTCCACCAAATGCAAGTGAGTTAAGCGAATCCATTACAATATTAATTACAAGAATCTGTACTGCTGCGATAGCTTCAACTCCTACTAAGATAGGGAATAAGATACTCATAAGTACTAAACTCACATTAATTGGTAACTGGAATTTAAGGAATTTCATTACGTTGTGCATGAATGTTCTTCCAAGAAGTACTGCATGTGAAATACTTACAAAGTTATCATCTGTGATAATGATATCTCCAGCTTCTTTACATACATCCGTACCAGATCCCATCGAGAATCCAACATCTGCTGCTTTCAGTGCCGGAGCATCATTTGTTCCATCCCCTGTCATACCTACACATAATCCTAATTCCTGTGCAAGTTTAACAATTCTTAATTTCGTGTTTGGTGTTGCTCTTGCAATAACCTTAATATACGGAAGTTTTTCTTTTGCTTCTTCATCTGACAAGTTATCAAAATCAATTGCTGACATTGAAATGTCTGTTTCTTCTGTAAGTAAACCAGCATCTTTTGCAATTGCTACTGCCGTATCAAGTACGTCACCTGTTACCATCATTACTTGTACACCAGCTTCATGCATTTTTCTTACTGCCTCTGGAACTTCTGGACGTACATCATCTCTGATAGCAACTAAAGAAGTAATTACTAAATCTTCTGGAAGTGTATTTTCAACAAGTGGGCTATTGCTATAACCTGTTGCGATTACACGCATCGCCTGAGAGGTGAATCCTTTGATTTTTTCTGTGATTTCTTCTTTGTTTAATTCTACTACACCATTTTCTCCCTCATAATATTTTGCTACTGCAATTAATTTTTCAGGAGCACCTTTATAATAGGTGATGATTTTATTTCCATTTGTTTCAACTGCACTGTATTTATTAGCACTGTTGAAATTCTGTTTGTTAGTTACTGTTACATTTCCTTTTATCTGAGCAAATTCCTCTGGTGTTACCATTGAAAGCAATGCTCTTTCTGTGGCGTTGCCACCTACAATACTTCCTGATTCGTCAAACATTGCACTACTATTCAAGATAACATTCATATTGAAAAGTGTTCCAACGCTGCTACCTTTTACCAGTTCTGCCCCATTACCGAGTACATTATAAACAGGTGTAAGTTTTCCTACTGTAAGTGTTCCTGTTTTATCGGTACAAAGAAGCTGAATATTTCCGGCTTCAGGAATCTTGTTTGTATGTTTAGCCAATACGTTATGTTTAATCATAACTTTAGCATTCTGTGCTGTAATAATATTAATAATAAGTGGTAGTCCTTCTGGAACTGCTGCTACAATAATCGTAAGAGCTGTTACGGCGATTGTAAGAATATCTTTAAGAATTCCAATCCATCCAAGATCGAGATATTCTGCGATTCCACCAAACTGAATAATGTTTGTTACTAAAAGTGCTACTACAATGATACTTGCACCGATATAACCAAATTTACTAATCTGATCTGCAAGTTCATCTAACTGAATTTCAAGTGAAGTTTTCTGCTCTTCGATTTCATCAATCGTTGCGATTGTCTGTCCATTTACTGTGTTTACACCAACATTTGTTACAATCATCTTGCCTTCACCGTCTGTGATTGTTGTTCCAGCAAATAAGCTGTGAGCATCAACATAATCATTTGAATTTGCTACTCTCTTACCACCCATTTTAATAGGTGCATTTTCTTCATCAGTCCATGCTGTTTTCTTGCAATCTTCTGATTCTCCGTTTAGTACTGAGTTATCAACCTTAACTCTTCCATCGACTAGAAAACCATCAGCATAAATTCCTTCGCCTGACTGAATGATAATCAAATCTCCAACTACAATATCATTTGAATTAATTCTTGTTACTCTTCCATCTCTCATTACATTACAATAATGAATTGATGTTCTGTCTTTTAGTTCTTTGGTGTTCTTCTGGCTCTTTACGCCATTGTTCATACCAATAATCGCAATAGCAAGTAAAACTACACCTACACCAATTGGCTCAGAGTATGAACCTTGTCCAAATACTGCCAGGACAGTGAATACGATCATCATACCAAGAAGAATCAAATTCAGCTTATCCTCAAATGTTTCCATAAAGAACTGAAATGGTGTTTTCAATTTCTTTTCTGGTAATTTGTTAGTTCCATACTTCTGTCTGTTTTCGAGCACTTGTGCACTCGTCAATCCTTTGTTCATGTCTTTCATGTTCCTTTCTTTAACTTTATTATTGTTTGTTTAATTTATATTTACAATACAGGTTCTTATACCTGTATTACTAAATACCATACTGTATTCTTTTCGCTTTTTCTTCTTAATGTTTGTTATAATTGTTATTTCAAAACTTACAAACCAATCTGATTTTCGTGTATACCAATTAAACTTGATATTCCACCACTTAATCGCTATAATATATGTACCAACTGGGATTGAATCATCTTTTGTATAGTATTTTTCTCGAAATCTAAAATACTCCATTCCATAAACGAATCCCAATATAACAATAATGAAAAAGAGAATTTTCAATTACTTTTCTTCGAGGGCTTTCAGTTTCTTTTTGCGTTCACGCTTTTTGCGTCTTTCGTTTACTGCATCCTGAAATGCCTTTTCTCCTTCTTCAATTAATTCTGCCATTGATAACTTTTTAGTATTTCTCAGCAGCTTATTAAATTTGATTTCATTTTTTGTCGGTTTGCAATTTAGAATATTTTTCATTTTTCCTTACCTCGCTTATTATATTATCACATATTCAACATATTGTCAACATTATTTTTGTTTGTTTATATAATATCATAAATTTCAAATTTGTCAACAGATTCTTTCAATACTATTATATAAAATCGTATGTTTTTCATCTATTGCTTCTGATTTATGATAATGCCCACTATACCAATGTGTATAATCCAAATCCTTATCAATTGTGAATAAGAAATTTGTAAGCTGATCATGTTCATACCAATATGCAATTTTATGTTGTACATTATCCGGCATACAATGTGTAATTACATAATCAACTTTATAATCATGTTTCTCTAAGTTGTTTAATGCTTCTTCGTATTCTTCCATTGATGGAAGTTCTTCTTTCCACCAAGAATACCCTTCCTTTCGATATTCTTTGTCATGTGATGAAGCTCCACCCATTGTAAAAAATTTCTTTCCATCAATAGTAAATACCTGACCACGCATTAAATGAATTACTGATGGACGAATTTTATGAACTTTACCACCATTCCATTCTTCAACTGGATAAGCGTTCAATCGTGGAAAACACTCATGGTTTCCGTCTACAAAAAGAGTTGTAAATGGCTTATTTTCTAACCAATCAAGCCAATACTTTTCTTCTCGACTTTCTCCTCTATAATCCCATACACCACCAAAATCGCCACAAATAATTACGTAATCATCTTTAGTCATCCCTCTGTGATCAAAGATACGTGCAGTCAATTTTTCCTTGTCTATTGGCATATGAGTATCGCCTGTCACAAATATCATGCCTATTCATCCTCTCTTTTATATCTTTCATCTTTGATTTTTCTCGATCTTAAAATCACACTTCTGTATTTTTCATAGCTTTTAATCGGAACATATTTACAATTAGCAACATCAAAACACATTTCACCTCTAGCAAGTTCATATTCATTTGCAGAGCAAATAATATAAATCTCTTTGTCAGAATAGTGTTCAAAAATTGTTTTAAACAATCCTTCCTTCAAATCTTCCACAGCATCAATACTAAGTCCACTATCAACGGCATCCAGTAAAACCCAGATTTCTTTTGCTTTGATATTTTCTTTAAAGAAATGTCCTATCTGTCCTGCAAATCTCTGCATATTTAAAACTATGTTTTCTCCTTCGCTTGAACACATTCCTTGTGCAACAAAAGAGAAATCTCCATAAAATGCTGCTTTTGTTCTTGCATTTGAACCACCACTATGAAGATTATCAAAATCTAAACATGGAATTTCAGCTTCTTTTAATCTACTTTTAATTTGCTTTAACAATGTGGTTTTGCCGATACCATTACATCCTACAAGTACTGTAAGACCAGGTTGTAATTCCACAAATCTTTTCTTATACAATTTAATATCATCACCATGATAATCTTGAATAATCTTTATTCTTCTTCCCATTTTTACACCAACTTTTTATCCAAAATGATATTTACAAGTTTTCCATCTGCCTTACCTTTTACTTTTGGCATAAGAACTTTCATGATTCTGCCTTTATCTTTTTTCGTTGGCTGCTCAATGCTTAGTTCCTGAATAACAGAATCAACAATATTTTTAATTTCCTCTTCTGTCATCATTGCTGGTGCAAATGCACTTAAAATTGCAATACGATCCTCACACTCTTTGATAATATCTGTACGATTTGCCGGAGCTGATTCTAATGTTTCTTTTGTCTGTTTAATCTCTTTCTGCACAACTGCATTTTCTTCAGCTTCAGACAAAATTCCCATTTTATCAATTTCTGCGTTCTTTAAAGCAGATAAAAGCATTGACAAAGTTTCCTTTTTAGCCTTGTTCTTCTCTTTCATTGCCTTAATCATTTCATTTCTGACTAATTCTTGTTTGCTCATTTTTATAGTTCTCCTTCTGTATTTAAAAATTTAACTTAAATGTTTTTATTCTGATTTCATAATCTTCTAAAAGATATCTGCTCCTTTTTGATTATCAAGCAATGTTTTGTACCTATGTAATTTCATAATCTTCTAAAAGATGCTCTTCGATTTCTGTTGGAATGTCATCGTTTTGTACCTATGTAATTTCATAATCTTCTAAAAGGTCAAACCATAGGCATTACATAGATTTTGATGAGTCAATTACTGCTCACCCTTTGGTAGCAAAACCTACCAAGAAAAATATATTACTTTTTCTTTTTATCTTTTTCGATAGGAATGTTGTAATATTCTGCACCTTTTTCTATTACTTTCTTTGTAATTTCTCCATCGAAATAATTTGTTGACATCGCAATATTCCTTGCAGCATTCCAATCGGCATTTATATATTTTTGATTCTTATGGAAACTATGGCTTTTACAATTTGGATTTCCACAAACAAATTCAGATTGAGATTTTCTCTGTTCCTTTTCATAATGTCCACAAAAGCTACATACCTGAGAAGTATAACATGGATTTACTTTTCTAACTTCAATTCCATATAAACTTGCTTTGTACTTAATTTGTTCTTGCAATTGATAAAATGACCAATTACGCAAAATCTTTTTGTTAGTATCATATCCTGTTAAACACTCAATATTAATGTATTTTGCTCTATTTTTCAGTGCGAAATCCACAACATTTTTACTTACCATATGATTATATGTTCTTGCAAAATTTGCTTCATAACTTTCATATCGCTCTAATGCTCTTAATTTTTTCTTTCTGCCATGCCCACCATTTGTATATTTTAAATGTTTTGACAATCTTCTTCTTTGACTTTGTATTTTAGTTCTAACTTTAAGGAAATCTTCACTACTACCGATAAATTCTCTTTTGTACACATCGCCACTTAATGCACAAACAGCCGGAATTGCTTGCCCTAAGTCAACACCAACGCATCTATTTTCATCTAATATCGTGTCTTTAGTTGGAATTTCCATTGTAAGATTTAAAATAATCTTTTTCCCAGTTTTATCAAATTGTATGCTGCTACCACAATATTCATATTCACCAGAATATAATTTTCTCAAAACTGAATTAAGTTCATCTTTATTTTTGTTTGTTCCTGTATCAATTATAAATTTAGCAATGGTAGGTTTTCCATTTCCTCCAAAATTAAAATACATCTTACATTTTTCTTTCCCTATATACTCACAAAATTCTTCATAAGAATCGTAATCGTGTGAAAAACTCATATGTGCTTTTGCTACTGTAAATGGAGAATCTAACTTATATGTAGGCAGACTTACTTTTCCATCTAATAGTCCTTCTTTAACAGACTGTTTTATTTTTCTCGTTAATTCTTGACTGAAACTTACACCATACGATTTTAAGATATTTTCAATTTCTACATCATCAAATAAACTTCCCTTTTTTGATCCACTTTTTCTGTACGCTGGCTTCAACATTTCTCCTATAAATTTACTCTGTTGTTTTATATCCATATATTGAACACCATTTTCGATCATTGTAGAAAAAGCCCAGGATAAAATATAATTCTTTCTTCTTGCTTCTGATTCCATTGCATCTCTAACTAATGATTTTGCATAATTATTGACCATTTTCTGTGTAAATTCTTTTGTTTCCAAAAATTCAGCCAATGTTTCCTCTTGTTCTTTTAAAGATTTTTTGTATTTATCTATTTTTTCTTCCTTTTCTTCTAATGATTTATTCTTATCTTTTTTGAGATTTCGTATCCATTCTTTATATTTTTCAATTTCTTTATTGAGATTTTCAACCGTAAATTCATATGCTTTTTTATTCCATTCGTCTGTTTCTGAAATGATTGGAATAATTGTAAATTTTCTTGTGATTATTGTTATACTATTTTCCATAACTGTAAACTAAACTCCATTTTTGTAAATTCGCAAAGCTCTAAAACTTTGAGCCTATCATATTCCTTCCCATATAGGTTTCAGTACTCTCGTAATTTCTCAAGGTTTTAAAACTGAAAATTTGAAAGTAGAAGGACGCATTCAGTACCCTTGTGATTTCTTAAGGTTCTAAAACAACGCAGCTATGCCGGAAAACGCACCAGAAGTTCAGTACCTTTGTAAATTCATAAAGTTCTAAAACGATTTGCGACCATACCCAAATAGCATAGGTGTTCAGTACCTTTGTAAATTCATAAAGTTCTAAAACCTCAAATTCCATATTCAATTTTATTACAAAGGTTTTAGTGAGTAGATTTTAATTTGCCAGTAAATCGCCAAATTTACTATAACTGTATCTCTCACCCTTCGGCTCACATATATGGATTATGTGTATATCCTCCAATCTCAGAAGATATAGCTGAATCAGCCGATATATTATAAAATATATGTTTCATGTTATATATTTGTTTATAAAAGCCATCTCGCCATTCTCAACTAACCTATGGTATTCATCAATCCAGCCTTGTGCAGAGAATCTACAATAATTAAAATCTAACAAATTACGTTTGCCTAATCGTAATCTCCTGGCTACATAATAAATAAACTGTCTCATGTTTAATGCATAAGCATTTGAATAACTTCTGACTTCTCCTACAATATAAGCTTCTGTTGGATCAATTGGACTTCTTAAATCTGTCAACCCTCTGTCATATATTTCTGTATTTGCATGATAGTAAACACACAGCTTATACCACAAATATTCTTTTTGTTCTTCGTTCATCTTTCTTATACCTATTATTATATTTATTATTGCTTGTTAATATTAAAATTAAGAACTATTCACTTCGATATTCTCCTTTCGTTCCGTTGATACTACTATACTACTTTTTTCATGTTGTGTCAACAATTATTTCATTATTTTTGCTTGTTTATTTTTAAAAATACAGAGGCATTATACCTCTGTATTAATTTACATACTTCACTATTTCCGAACCCATATGAGCTAAACATTCATCACAAATTGTGAATGTAACAACATTATCTCCGTTCTTTGTTCGGTTTATTGACATTCGCTGCAGATGCCCAGGCTGTCTATCTCCACAGATTAAACACGACCTCTCAGCACTTCCATCAAATTTTAAAATATCGCTCATTTTATCACCCATTTTATCGCTCACTTTATTACCTAATAAATAGTGTAATCATCATCGTCTAATGAGATATGAAATTCTCCCTCATAAATATAAACTTCGCCACCAATAACAGTGTTATATTCTATTTCATTGTGCTTAATATATGCTAAATCATTGTTTACCAAAAAGTCAACGCCACCATCTAATTTAGCTACATCTCTCTTAGATACAGTGCCAAACTGTTCATACATCTGCATATAAACTAATTCGTCATTTGGAACATACAATGTATCATCTTCGTAATCATACACATAATTGTAATCGCTATTAGTTGTTTGTACATTTATGTATAAATAGTAGTCATTATCCCATTCTTCGTTTTTGGCAAATTCTATCACCATATCGCCACATTCTTTGAGATCTGCTTTACGCTCTTCTACTGTCATTTGACACCATGCATATGCTTTTTCTGCTGGCTCTGTGTTTCCAACCCATAATGAAAGAACAACTCTAGGCTCAAAAGAATCTTCCTCTTTTCCTAAATCATCAACAACCATTTCTGTTCCTCTGGAAGTCGTGAAAACACCACTCTCTGAATTAAAATGAAATTGTTCAAATTTATCTTCTAATGTTACCTCTTCTTTGCTGCAAGCACTAAGCAAGAATGTACATGCCATCATCATAACTAAAAATATTTTTCTCATTGAAATAGCCTCCAAAATGATAATTTGCATTAATTATAAGCCGGATATATCAAGAACACAATATTATTTATGACCAAAATTTACTCCAAATCTTCTCTATGAACTGCGAATTCCCAATGATATCCGTCACTGCTCCACATCTGAAATTTATTGCTATACGCATCATATTTTATATGGTTCAGTTGTGGCGATGTTCTGCATATATGCATATACAAATTCGCCCCAATATCATAGTTATTCTCGTTCAACACTTTATCTATTTCGTGTGAATACATTTAACACCTAATATTCCTTCATCAATTAATTTATTGATGATTTCCAGTAATTTTTCCTGAGTCTGTAAATCTCGCTCGTTTTCAATTTCTTTCATATTGAAAAACTCTTTAAATTTATATTTACCCATTCCACCCCAACAATAACAGTGATAGTGAATCATTTTTCTGTAATATGGTTTATCGTAAATTCCAATCCAATATTCGTTATCTGCTGCATAACGGCGATCTGCATCTGTTCCTATGCTACCACTAATACACCATGCGTTAATTACATTATTTCGCCAAAATAAAGGCTTACAAATTCTGCTTCTATCCAGGATAACCAAATTTGGTATATCACTTGGTTTTAAATTATATTTGTTTTCTACTTTTGGTTGTCTCATATTTAACTTTTCACCTCTATACTAAAGCCACCAACAAAGATATAAATAAATAACCAAAACATTTCGTTAAGTGGATATGTAGTATCAAACATTTCCATAAATGGCAAATTGCAAATATCCATAATCCAAAATATAGTGATTGCCGTTCTCACTAAATATACAACTGCTGCTAAAAATCCCATCATTCTTTAGACCTCACTAAAAATGGTATAGTTTCTCTTTTATATTGGCTAACTGGGAATGGTGGATGTTCTACAATCATAATTGGCATTTTACATTGATTGCAATAATATCTCCTGATATTAGCGTCTATTGATGGCAACCCTTCTCTCTTCGCTTTGCCAACACATTCAAAAAGTAATTCCATATTACCTTTACATATTGGACAAATATGTTCTATTCTTTCTTTTGGTTCACGCTTATTTGCCCATTCATCATCTGTTACATATATTTCCATTATATCACTTACTACACCTTTCTCTTTTAATGTTAAATCCTTCTACTTCATCTGGATCAACTTCTTTACAGAAATCATGCAGCAAATCTTCAATGTTGTTATACGAATTTTCTAACAATGTACAAGTAAATATGTTACTTTCTTCTGTGATATACTCACAATCACCCATAATGCCAACAACAATTTCTGTATATTTATCTTTATGTTTCTTCCAAAATTCCATCAGTGCAGTAAACAGTTCTTCTTTTCTGCGTTCCTTTTGCTTGTTGATAATGTTTGTTGCAAAATCTGGGAACTTAACTGTTTCTTCAGCACAATTCTTAGACTCCTGTTCTAAAGAAATTTCTTTTTTAACAACTACTTTTTCTTCGAACAGTTTTCTAATTCTCTGGAATTCTTCTGTACCATCATCCCAAAGGAAATACGGAAATTCACCACCCGGCATTACTCGAATATCCCAACGTTTACTCTGTCCAACATCTGTTATAAGTGTAACAAATCCATTTTCTTGATTGTATTTAACCTCTGCCATTTGGTTATATGGAACTATTGTATTTGGATCAACATCTACACTCTTCAATCCTAACTCAATAGCCCCACCACAAAATCCACCTGGAGCATATTCATTGAAGTAAATCTTATAATCAGTATGACTATACCAATGGCTATCACCAACAATATAACCTACTACAAGTCTATTTGTTTGCTTACTTCTCGCCATATATTTGTAATTCTCTTGCTTATTTGCTCTGTCATACCTTACTGCTATCATTGTGATTACCTCCTAAAATCTACTTCTATATGCTCTACTCATTAATTGGCTATACACACCACCTGTTGCTTCGTCTACTGCTCGCATCATTGTTCTGCGAAACTCACGCTTGCAAGCCTTACATGCCTTACTGCAATATTTCTGTCTACGGCATTTTCTACAATCACCATCTGTTTTCCACTGTTCATTATCTTCGTATGTTGTCATAATTATCTCCCTCTGATTCTTCCTCAGAATCTTCCATTGTATTATTTTCTTCGGCAAGTTCCCCAATGCTTACAGACTCTTTGGGATATTTTTCGTTTAATACCCTATTTGCGACTGCTGCATTTTCGCCCTTACAGTACTTAATATTTTTCTGATTGGTTGCTTTACTTCCTGATTCATTGTTACATGCGACTGTCACCTTGCCGGGCAACATAGCATCTTCATTATGCTTACCTTCTACACGTACTGAAATACTCATAGCAAGCAACACAATAATTGTAATAACTGAAACAATTGAGATAATTTTCTTCTTTTTCATTTTTTTGCATTTCCTTTGCATTTTTTATTTTTGTTTATTTGTTAGATAACTTGTAAGCTCCTACAACATTCTGAAGCAGCGAAACTCTTGTTAATAATCCTACACCACCAGGTACAGGTGTAACATAAGTATCTGGAACAAGTTCTGCTAACTGTCCTCTGTCAATATCCCCACATAACTTATTGTTTTCATCTCTGTTGATACCGACATCTACAACAAGATATGGATTAAACGCCACTCCCTTTGTGTTGAAATACTCAGCGTTGATAAATTTAGGCTTTCCAATTGCTGAAACAAGAATTTCTGATCCCAGAATAAATCTACGTAAATCCTTTGTCTTACTGTTGCAGCAAATTACTGTCGCACCTTCTTTAATCAACATATTAGCAAGTGGTTTTCCAACAAGATTGCTTCGACCTAAAATAGTAATTACCATACCAGGATATAATTGATTGTTGTATTTTAACCAACAAACAATACCACTTGGCGTACACGGATCAAACATACTGTCTCTTCTAAAACCATCCACATCTTTGTTTGCTGGAATTAAATCTGTGATTCTGTCTGTGTCTAATCCTTTTGGAAGTGGCAACTGTACAATAATTCCATCACAACCATTATCATTCGCATAGTTAATAACCATTGCTTCAAGTTCTTCTTGTGTTGTATCTTGTGGCATATTGACATATTCTGCCTTAATACCAACTTCATTACAGTCTTTTACTTTTCCTTTTGTGTATGCAGTTGATGCCGGATTATTGCCTACCTGAATAATGGCAAGAACTGGCACTCTCTTAAATGTTTTGATTTCTTCTTTCAAAATATTTTTCGTAAGTTCTGCATACTCTTTACATGATACAAGACTCATTAGTATTTCCCTCTTTCTATTTACTACCTTTTAATTTTTTCGCTAAGAAATCAATTTGTATCTCATTCATAGCTTTTATATATTGTGCAAATGATGATATACTTGCGAACTTAACTATATGAGACTCTTCGCCATTTTCACCCTTAATAACTTCTTCAAGTATATGCTCCATGATTTTACAGTTATTTAAAACGGTATCGAAATCCAAATAATTCTTAAACAATAAATCATTCATTGCTTTTACACTTCTTTGCAATTCGATTATATTTATTTCTGTTTGTTTATACTGTTCAACTAAATCTTTTGGTAATTCTTTTGCTTCAAATCTCCATTTTCTCGCATCATCACCAATCAAATACATTAATCGTGCTTCTGCTAAATATGGAGAATCTTCGCATATACCAAACTGAAATTCTTTTCGTTGGCTATTCCAGATTCCCCACTTTTTACCTTTCACACCTCTATAATAGGTTGTTCTTTTCATGTTTAATCACCATACACTACAGGATTTTCCTCTCTATAGGCAATACCCTCTTTAAGAGTATCAATCCAACTCTGTTTATTCTTTTCTGAAACGTCAGCATATGCCATAAACTTCATCATATTTGAGATTACTGTGATAGCTCCATTTACAGCCAACATGAAAATTTTTCTTTCATTCTTCGCATCTAAGAATAAATAATCTTCGTTGAAACAATCATCGTAGTCTAAACCAAATGAGCCTCCACTTACAACTGTGTAATGCCCCATAAACACAATCTGCCATGCTTCACGTTTCTTGCTGTCGGTATGATACTGGAATTCAAACATCTCTTTTGATGCTGAACTATGGTGGTACATATCGTTAGGATCAAACTTTTCATTCAATTTCTGAATGATTCTTTCCACCATTTCCATATCTGGTTTAACTTCTCTCTGTAATTTCACACTATACATTTTATATTTTTCTCCTTTATGATTATAATTTAATAGCCAGCTTAAACTTTTTACAATATACTACGCCTGGAATATAAGCATCTTTACTTCTAATCGGTTGCATAATATTATCAGGCAATGTACATCCATAACCTCTATATATACAGTTTGCACAATACTCTTTTTTGTACTTCTCAATTCTCTCTTCTTTTGTCATACTTTCATATTCTTTTACCATACAATTGTATAACATTTCAGACATTCGCTCTTTGTCTCTTTCGGCAAGCTCATATCTTTCTTTATATTTCTTTAGTTCATTTATTTCTTCTAATAATTGCTCTAACATTATATCACCACTACATTATTATTGCAAGTTACTTACCAATAACTTACACACGATTTGCCATCTCTTGATAAAACGGAACTGTCATAAGTTCACTTCTCAATTCATCATACATTTTATGCAGCTTTGGATTTACCCATTTCATCCATTCTTTTCTTTTGTCGAAAACCATCATCTCACGAACCATAGTGGCTGAAATAGGGATTCTGCCTCTGTTTACGATAAACTCAGATGTGTCACGGATATCTTCAGGATCGAACCATCTTGAACGTGATTCATCGTTTCCATAAATCATAAGTTCCGGGGCTTTATAAATATATCTGTCTACATTTTCAAGAAGATATTTACCCCACTCTGGACAAATATCATTTTCATTTGTCATATCTGCCAGTGCATATATCATAATTTCAGGTCTATCACCATAGATAGCCTTTAAGATTTTTGTTCTTGTATTTACATTGAACGGATTTCTTTCCGTTCCACATTCTTGTGCTGATCCAATTAAAATGAGGACTCTATCACAGAGTTTTTCTGCCGTTTCAACAAGTGATTCATGCCCCTTATGAAACGTCTGAAATCTTCCACAAACAAGTCCTACATCATATGGTTTATTCATTTCACTTTATACCCCCTTAAAATATTTTAAAGCAAATTGACATCGTTATAATATTTCTGAATTTTTTCACCTTCAAGACCACAATAACGCAATGTGATTTTTGGTGAAGAATGACCAAACATTTCCTGCAACTCACACAAGAATAATGCATCATCTGTATGAGCTTTTAACTGATGATATCCAAAAGTTTTTCTTAAACTATGAGTACCAACGTTGTATTCAATCCCTACTGCTTTTGCTGCAGTCTTGATAATATTACAAGCCGGACGAGTCTGAATGTGTTTTCCTTTCTGTGATGCAAATACATAACTATCCATGTCAAAACTTTCAGATACAATCATCTTATAATATGATCCGATAGCATTTTTACAACTGTCATTCAAATAGAATGTTCTAAACTTTCCAGTCTTTTCTTCTTTAACAGTAATACCATCATTGATAGTTTCATCTTCACGAAGAATCTGATTCCATTTTAATGCTAACAAATCACCAGCACGTAATCCAACATTGATTCCAAGAATAAACATTAGATCATCACGGTAATGACCTTTCTCCACAAAATAGTTGTGCATTGCATTGAGATCATCTTTTGACTTAAAGGGATAAACCTCTTGTTTCTCTCCGACTTTATAATTGTTTGTTTTTTTCTTCTTTTTAGGGAATTCAATTATTACAATATCAGCTTTAAGAGCTGCTGTTCCTTCTGTTTTGTAGTTACTCATAATCATTACCTCCATGTCTTATTTAACTATATTATATCATATCGCTCGCTAAAGTCAAGGAATATTTTATTTTTGTTTGTTAATTTTAAAGATAATGATAGCTTTAACCACCTTTGCATACCTTTTTACACCTTTGGTATACCTATTTATACCTTTTGAATGGAGGTGACGGGTACTGCCCCCGTGTCCAAAATACATACTTAAATATAATCTTCTTACGCAATACCTTATTCATTCGGACTTTTTATAACGGTAGTCCAGGATGATTCGGAAAACCTAATTTCACCGTTTTGGGATAATACTGATTTCTTATCTCGTCCACCACTTGATTTAATCTAATCAAGAAATCTATGTGGTCTGTTTCGACCTCTCTAATATTTCGACCACTTAAATATTAGTAGAGGGTAGCTTACGCTACGGCTTTAAATTCTTCAGCGTTTATTTTTCTTTGGTTGTTAGGCAACCACTCCTGCGAATTATATCCTTTCTATACCCTGTCGAAACTAATTACACCCCCAGATTTTTATGATTTATGCAATAGATAAATCGTTGTTCTACAACTCATACTGCCATATGGCAAAAATGTTTCTAAGATACCAGCCACTTCATAGCATTTTGGGAGAAATATATCTTCATCCTCATATGGTACACAGATCCATTTATTATCTTTGGAAAGAGTAAAACTTGGTATATCAATTCCATCAATCGCATTATCTTCAGCAATTAAAACTTGCAGCTTATCTGTATTAAAATCCGGCGTTTGTTCCTTGATTCTTTTAACTACTTCCTGATAATGCTCCCACTTCAAATCATACATCGATTATCTCTCCTGTCTTATAATTAATTTTTGTGACCTTATCGAAATGCTCATTTAATGGATAGCACTCTTTCTTTGGAACGCCCCTTCTGTTACGTTCAATTTCATAATCTAAACTTACACATTCTATAATATCGTCATGAATAAAGCTCAAATCAATCCACTGTTTTCTATGAATACGAATGCCAATAACTTTACGACCATTGTACTCAAAGCTAAATGCAATTTTCTTCAACTCATTCATATAACGTTCATATGTGCAAGTTTTATGGCATGATTGTTTGTGATGTTGGCATTCTTTATTAAACTCACAATTTCTCAAAATATCATCGTAATTTTCCCACGATACATATTCTCTAATGTTTTGTGGCAAAGTTGGTTCATAATACTTACAGATTTCAGAGAACTGTGAATACTGTGCTCCAACAAGAATGCCTGTTTTCCCACATCTATAAGTAGCAAACTTTGTAACGTCTGAACTTTCACATTTCATACAATGCTTACAGTCTTTACATCTCCAAATTGTGCCACTCTTTTCATCATATTTGCAGCCAACACACAAACCACCATAGTAATAATCACTAATGTATTTGTCGCAATCTTTCTTGTTGAGAAAAATTTCCTTTTCAGAAAATCTAAACTCTTCCATCTGTGGAGGATCATTATTTGTAAGCCTATTATGTAAACAATCTGCATAGTAAACATCTTCTCCATCAATGTTTACCACTTCTTTTATTGTAGTCATACAAGAACGCCAAACCCAATCAAACGCATTTGGTACAAAAACAACTGTGCCCACACTATACTTACTCATAATAATCTCCTTTAGTTGATTGCCTCTTTTAACAGTAATCCTGGCTTGAAGAATGGCGATCTTCTCGCTTTTATATCAAGCCTTTCCATAGTTTGAGGATGATGCCCCTTATGAGCTTTTCTTTCTCTGACTTCAAAATTGCCAAATCCTACAAACTTCACACCACCATGTTTTCGTAGTGCCATTTCTATGCCACCAAGTACAAGATCAACTGCAGCCTCAATTTCCTTCTTTGTTTTTCCTGTACTTTCATTTAGCATATTAATAAATCCTTCTTTATTTAACACGTTATTACCTATCCTTTACTTATTCAAGCGAACAGATATAACATGCAACCTCAGATTCACCGAAATATTTTTCGATTATTTTGCTTACAATTTCCCAATCACCTCCGGCTAAGTCACAACCTATTTTATATGGAAATCCCACGCTCTTTTTTGCTTTGGCTGCAACTCTCGCCACTGTAGCAATTGCCTTTTCAAGTGCTTCGTAATCTGTTTGGCAAAAACCTCTTCCAAATCCGTCCTGACCAAACAGATTCGCAACCACTTTTCCATCACCACAATTTACAAATAATGTTTTTCCAAGCAATCCACTACCATATTCATTACAATATGCCTTGTACTGCACAAAAACTTCTGGATATTCTCTTTTAATCTGAAGTGCAATGCCAGCACCCATTACGCCTTTACAATTTGTCTGATGACAAATAATATCAACTTCGCCTTGTTTAAGTAAATCTCCTACTTTATTGTAAATCATGTTTTTCTTCCTTTATTTTTGTTATTTAATTACTGGATTAATTCCTCTTTTTCTAAGCTCTTCCACAAATGTCATGTTTAACTCACTCTTTTCAGTAAGAGATGCAACTGAACACTTCACAATGAAAGTCTTGTTAAGTTTTGCAACAAGTTCTGCTGCTGCTTCAATGCTTTCTACTGGAATATGATATGTTTCCCCACCATTTTCAAGAATCATTTCAAATGTTTCTTCTTTGGCTGCACAATCAACTGTAATCATATCATTTACAAATACGATAGCTTCATTACCTACTTTAACTCTTACGCCATTAGGTGCAACAACCTTAACTGCTTTTACGCCGTTGTATAATGCAACCAGATAAGCAACATATCCATCTTCAAGTGTAAGAGAATTTTTCACAACAATATCTCTGTCTAATTCTCCTGTTGCATCAAAGTATTTTGAACACTCAAGAATCTTTTCTGCCTTTGGATTAGATGTTTTAAATGCTGAAGTCACGAAAATATTTTCGATTGGAACTACAAAAGTCTTTGTCTCATTTTCCTTTTCCTTGAGCATTTTTGCTGCCTTATCAAAGATTTTTCTTACAACATTAAGGCTATCCAGGTTTTCAAAAATCATCACCATTGGAGTGCATACATCTTTTTCATTTGAAACATCATCTCCAACGTTATGCTTTTCAAGAAGATTTGACAATGTTACTGCAACATTATTTTTGTCTGTTTTCATAACACCTACAGCGATATCTCCCTTTGAAAATTCTGCAACCATACAACCAATTTTTACTACTACATCCTGTTTAATCATTTGCTTTTTCTCCTTTTGAACTTTTTAAACTTCAATGATTTTCTTTTTAGACATAATCGAGGTAAACTGATCAAATGTCATCTTCTCTGCATCTCTTCTTGCCTTGATTGCGTCATTGATATTATCATAGTAACCCAGGCTATAACTTTTACCCCTAAAAGAAATTCTCGCATACCACTGACCTTTTGTTCTATGAAAACTTACGCCAGTAACACCAGATGTATTATTCGATTGTTTCTTTTTGTTCTTGATCCGATTTACATTTGTTCCAATTGCCATACTGTTCACCTCTTTCTTTATTATATCACTTTTCTTTTGTTTGTCAAGTTTATTATTGCTTGTTTATCAATTTTATTTGTCGGTTTAACTGCCCCATACTGTAGTCAACCGATTCAAACAATCTATTCACTGTTTCTTTGCCTCTTTCAGTTTCATATCCAAGCCTTAATACTTCTTCTATTGTATTGTGGAACTTGCTCATGACCTCTGATTCTTTGTGCAACAGTGCTTTGACAACTTCATTGTTAATGTTACTCATTTTTGTTCCTCCTACTCACACCAATCGTCTGCATCATCATCGTCATTTTCTTCATATGGACGATCATTCTGCCACTCACAATCATCAAATGACCTGGCATAATTTCTTTCATTTTGTTCCTTTTCCTGCATTTTATCCAATTCCTCATAAGTCACTACTCTTGCATTATATCCGATACTACGATAATATTTTGCATACTTCTGAGAATCTTCTATATTACATGAAGTAGACGTTCTAATAAACCCGGTATGTTTTTCTGTTGCGACTACACAAACAACATTATTATTTGCATTTACTTCCATAGCTGCTAACCTTTCATTTTGAAAATAAAAACCGAATTTTATTTATTCTTCGTATATCTGCAATGTTCCATCTGCATTGTACAAAGGTGTAATACCACCCTTATATCCTGTTGAAACCACAAAATATTTAACCTTTGTATCATTGGCGTATACTATTTTATATGATCCTTGAGTTCCCCATTCAGCAATAACTGTAAAATATCCACGTCCAAAACCATTTGTTTCTGAACCATTATCACTAACTGCTTCAGAATATGTTTTACCACACGCAATACACGACAAACTAAGTAGGCAAATTAATATAACTGCCAGTATTTTTCTTTTCATTTTCTATTCTCCTTAACCCATGATAACTTTGATCTATCTCAAAAGGTATCTCCACATCAATAAAATTCGCCCTGTTTTCCCACCAATTATATTCTGCAAATTCATTACGTGATAATGTAGTTGAGCAACCAATCAATTTATTTGCCTGATGTCTCGAAATTTGATGTTTTGGAATCATATAACTTACATTACAAAATTTAAAACAACCTTCTGCATCAAAGTATGCTCCGTTACTACATTGAATCGCACCCATTAGCATAATCCCTCGGTCTGTTCTTAAAACAACACCTTTTGCCATTTTATATCCTTCTTCTGAAGATAATTGAGTGGTCAATATTCCAATTTTTTCATCTGCATTTACTTGTTCTTTTTGGCTAATCTCATGTGCACTTAGTCCAATTTCCCTAAACAATGAAATAGCTGCTATTATATCTTTTGATATACATGTACCAATGAAATACTCTCCAGATGCCGAAATACCCTTTACAACATATTTATGCTTTGTCATCTTACATCTCAACCCTCTTGCTTAAAACATATTCGATTTCTTCCGACGATAAACCATTCTTATGCATTTTATCACCAAGCATATTTACGATTTTCTTTGCAACTTCATTATTATTGATTGTTGTACTACCATCTTCATTGAATACAATATCTTCTGCTTTTCCACCCAACGAAATAACAAGGCTTGTAAATCTTACCTTAAACATCTTTTCCTGATTTAAGTTTGACATATTTATTCCTCCATATTTTTAATTAAATGGTAATGGTTCGTTGTTATTACCAAAATAATCGTTAAAACTTTTCTTTAAAACTTCAAGTCTGCCTAACACTTTTTCTTTTTTGATACTTCCAGTAGAACAATACTGACTATATTCATCATTTGGTTTATAATTATCTGCAAATTCTTTGAACCACTTATAAAACTCTTCTGCTGCGATATCACGATCCATTGCTTCATCTGCCATATAGATAAACATTGGAATATTGATTTTCTTCATGAATTTTTCTTTCTTCTTAAATCCTTTTTCCAAATAATCCATAATCACAACTAATCTATTCTTACTTTCTTCTGGATAATTGTTGTGAAGTGATGTTGCATAATCCATAATATCATTTTCAGAAATAGATTTCAGTTCGTATGCATCATGTTTCACATCTAAGAGTAACATACTCTGCATAAGTGTACACTGATCTGCTGCACGTCTTAACTGTGCTGCTGTAAAATGACAAATATCTGTGTAGAATTTTCTTTCTAAAATTTCATCGATAAATTCTGCCACCTTGATACCAATTTTAACCTTTGATTTCTGACTCTTTGTAAGTGCTACACCATTATTTAATCTGAAGAAACACTCTTCGATTTCATCATCTGTACAATCTTCAAGATTATAGATAGTAAATACGAATCTAAGAATATCCTCCTGTGTTTCAGGTTCTAACTCTGAGAAATACTTTCCGGCGATTTCATACTCTTCATCATCTTTTTCATATCCTGGGATATCTTCATGAAGTGCAAATTTTCCATTTACAAAATCATAAATGGTTGTTAATCGCTGCTTACCATCAAGCACATAATACTTGTAAATAGGTTTACCTTTTTCATCATATTTTCCAGTAAACTCTTTATAAAGATAAATAGCTGGAATAATATAATTCGCAAGCATTGAATGAACAAGTAACGATTTCTCATAATCGCCCCACTGTCCGGCTTTTCTCTGAATTGGATGATTAAAGTTCAAAGATCCTTTTTCATACATTTTGTTAGTCTGTTTCACATTGTAAGGAATTGTAGATTTTTTCATATTTAATACCTCCATCTTGATTTATTGTTGTGTTTTCCTTTGTTAATATTATAATATCACACCATTATGTCTATGTCAATAATTATTTACATTATTTTTGCTTATTTATTATTTTAACTAAACACCATCCATATTCTTGTTCCCATCGTTTTGTATAACCAAGACGTTTCAAGAAATGTTGGTATATTCTGAATCTACGACTATCAGATCCTTGTACAACAATTCTAACTTCTCTTTTCTTATCTCGAATGACTTCCATTTCGCCAAAGAATTTCAAACGTTCAAATGCCCATAACAATCCTTCTGTGCCACATTTACCAGTAACATTATCATCTACATTATTCTCTTCTGTCTGGAATAACCATCGTTTTAAATGCTTTTTCTTATTTGCAATACCAAAACACACATAATAATAAACAACTTTATCAGTATCGTATTTATCTAAAAGCATTCCGGCTGTCTGACCATTTGACAATGTAGTATAGTCATACCAATAGCCATCTTTATAATCAAACTTAAACAAAACTTATTTTTCCCTACTTTCCTACACTTCAAATATATCTTGCACAGTGTTTCGCATATATGTTGCTGTTATAATACGCCCACATCCTACACATTGATATGCTGATATAGCTCTATCTGTCATATCCATATGTGACTGCATTTTAAATTTATCATTTCCACATATACAAACAAGTGATTTCTCTCCTTCTACAAAATCTCCCTCATATGTTGTATTTCCTACTACTTTTTCTGCCATTTTTATCAACTCACTTTCTGATCGCCCCATCTAAGAACATATCCATCTTCTGTTTTTTCTTTATACATAAGATTCTCTAACATATTACTGTCTACCCCAAATCTTTCATATAATTCATCATCTGTAATATCCTGGTTCTTCATAAATAAATTCAATTTATCTTTAACCAATACCATTTTTAATAAATTACTTTCAATACTATTTTCGTATGTTACAAAATATACCTGTTTGAATTGTGTTGACGTATAACGAATAAAACGGAAATAATACTGGCTCATGCTACTGTTGTTCCAATGTAATTCAGGAATAATACACTTATCTACAAAATCAATGTTCATACTTGCTGAAAGACTCTGCTGTGTGCTAATAAGAATCCCATTTGTTGTTTTCTTCAACTCTTTCACAACCCTTTTACGTTGTTTCAAGGTCGTTTCATTACCTGTAATAACAAATATAGGTCTGTCTGGAAAAACCTTTCTAATGGCTTTTTCATAGGCTTCAACAACTGCAATATGCCTTGCCCCAATAGCAATTCTTTCATTTCCAAATTCTTCTAACATTGCTAATACTGTTTTGAATTTTTCTGGCATGATTGAATCATCGTACTCTCTTAATGTTTGTGGAGCTGCACATATCTTCAATAATGCTAACAACTGATTTAAAATTTTAAGCATTGCATCTTTTCGGCTATTCCCTGTACTTGAAAACAAATATTCCATTTTATAAAATTCTCTAAGTGCAATTTCATATAACTTTGTTTCTTCTGCACCCATAGGACAAGTAATCTGCTTAATTTCATACAGTTTCTTACCTGTTATTTCTTCAAATGTTCTTGTGATAATTGTTTTATTGATCATATCCTTTAAAACATCTGCATTAAATACATCTTGCGTAAACTGCTTTACCCCAAATACTGTGATTTTCTCTGGAATATGGCTTGCTGTAAAAAGCTGATTTCCTTTTCTATATGCCGGATATGGTTTCATGTAATATGCATTTTCAATTTCTTCCAATTCTCCATCCCTGTTTCTTTCCTGAATATATTCACATTCACTTAGCATATTGATAGAATTATTATACAGTAATTCAAACTGAGGAAAAATCTCTGCAATATTATTTCTTGTACTTGTGCCTGTCATAAGTGTTTTATATTTCAAATGACGGAAAGCATTTAAAACAGACTTTGTTCGTTTGCTATACATATTGCTGATATTATCACTTTCATCAAAAATTAAAACTGCTTTTTGTTTAATTACTTTCATATACTTTTTGATAAACTTATGATATTTACACATCATATTCAATGTGATAATAACAAACTGACCTGGCTTAATATTGTAAATATCAAACAGATTTTCAATCATACAAAAATCAATACCATACTGGTCTAAAACATCACTCCAATTGTTTTTAATTGAAATTGCTGTACTCACAACAAATACATTTTTAACATCATTATACTGTAAGCGATATTTTCCAATGGCAATTCCGGCTAATGTTTTGCCACTACCCTGTTCCCACTGAATAAAACTATATGGTTTCTGAATAAACAAATTAAGATCCCTTTTCTGTGCTTCATTCAACTTAATAACTTCATCTCCATCAAACACTTCAAAATTATCAAGCCATTCTGCAACACTATCATCCGCTTTCATTTCAGAAAAATCTTGCGACTGAAGTTCATATGCTTTTCTTTTCTTATCTACAAATTTATCTAACCACTTACAACCAAATGTAGAAGAAAGTCGTTCATCAAGAATCATATCGTTAATGGCGATTTCACAATCATTATACTTTACAGAATAGTTTCTCTTGATAACCCTGTCATCCTGTGACTTACGCTCATTCTGCAGTCGCAAAGTATCTTTTAACTTTTTGATAACATCGCTTGATTTAATCTTGAGTGTTTCCCATTCATCCCATTTAATATGATCCGGCTTCTTCTGTGTTCTATACTGATTTACATACTCACAACATTCTGCATAGTATTTGTTTACTTTTGGATTTCTTTTGATATCATAGAGTAATTTTTCAACCTTATCGCTCCACGCTTTATCGTCCTTGCTACTACGTACAGACTCCAAAAAGATTTTCTGTTTAATCTGTTCTCTTCCTTTTGTGATTGGCTGCAAATACTCTGACCAAATATATTCAGATGTTACATTTGATAACACCTCTGTTTTGAATGGTTTTTCTTCCAAATATTCAGACTTTTTCTGTAAAAACAAAATCTTAGTTTTATAGTTTTTTACACCTAAATGACTGAATGTATTCTTATCTAATTCAATCTGACAAATATAATTGAAACGTTTATTGATTTCTTCAATCATACCACTATCTGAAAAATCATCGCATAAAAATGAAGATGGTACAATAATAGCCATAATTCCGGCTGGCTTCATTATCTCTGCTGCTTTGATACAATAATACATTTCACTAAGATAATCTGTTCCGTCTTTCTTCCATCGTAAATTATATGGTGGATTTCCCACAACATAATCAAATGTAACTCCTGGCTCATAAAAACGTATATCCGTATTTTCAAATTTTGCATCTGGATAAAGATACCTTGCTACTCTGTATGATTTTGTTTCTAATTCACAACCATAAAAATTTGCCTCATTAGGAACGCAACAAGCAAATGCACCGTGACCACTTGTAAGGTCTGCCACTAAATCAGTATTTGAAATTCTCAAACAATCATAAATCCATTCAACTAACTTGTATGGTGTAAAAAATTGCCCTTGTTCAATTTCTGCTTTTGCTTTTTGATAATCAAAATAGCTATTATAATTACTGTAATTCAAACCATGAAGTCCACCTATGCCAGTATATGCATTAAATATATCTTCTTTATTGATGCCTGTTTCATTCTCAGACAATTCATTATTGATTATGTATTCAATTTTTGTATTAATATCTTTTCTATATTCTTGTGGAATTATTTCACCTGTTATATTGTACTTCATGGAATGAATTACCTCCTTTAACATATTATTTTACCTGTATTAAGATACAGAGATAGAAGATGAAACGATACAAAACGGACGAACCCCAAGGGAATAGCCACAGTCACCCCAGTCCACAGAACCACTGGAACCCACGTAACAAACATCACGAGAATAACCATTGGATTTAGTAGAATATGGATTTGCCAACCACCACCAATTACCTAAATTAGGGATGTTTTTCCTACATTCACGATATAAGTCTAAAGTTAATAATGAAAGAAAATCGCCGTCTACCTTTCCATAATCATCCAATCCATCCAAAGACAAAAGTTCTGTCGTAATCGGAACAAGTCTATCTCCTAATTCTTCTTTGAGCTTTTTCGCCAAATCACATGACTTCAAATAATTTCTTGCATCAGATTCTCTATAATCATTAGAACTTCCAAATTCCATTCGTGTTAATTCATCGTATTTCAAATAATATGATCCAATATTATTTTCTTTAATCTTTACCCAGATTACTCCTGCCATCAATACAAATTTATCTTTCACAAATTCTCTCACTGCATTGCGAAATTCTTGTTCGTATCTTTTAGGATCTTCTTCAAACCATTCTGGAACAATATCCTGGTCAACAATAAATTTCCAACTATCGACATCATCCAAGACATTATTATGTGGCACTAATTCTGCCCTTACAAATCTTCTCATTGCATTAGATCTTGAATCTTCTACACCTAACATTTCCAATAATGATGAATGACTATCATTATACATTGGTGCTAAAACTACCTTGTTCTTAAAAATAACTCCTGACTTAAATCTACACATTTTTCTATTCTCCTTTTTTTCTTAAATTAATGTATATCCACACCATTCACGTGCGAAATTTCTTGCAAATTCAGCATCTTTAAATGTAATATCTACTCTACCATTTTTGAAAAACTTAATATGTTCTACGCCAACTCTCTTACAAGAAAATCCTGTTGTAAAATCATCTTCTTGTAAATCAATATAATATGAATCATACAATCTATTAAGTTCATACAAATGTACTTTTTCACCGTAAGTATTAAATGATAAAGCATGTAGTAACGCAGTCATAAATTCTGTGCTACTGAAATGATAACTACTCCATGACGGGCTGCAATATCCACCTTTATAAATCAATTTATTTCCTTTGATTTGAATTTCCCATTCATCTCTATAACTGTTGTAACACTTCTTTTTTAACGCATCTTTAATTTCTTTGATTGCCTTATCCTGGAAACTCATTCCACCCAACTGATCAATGATTTTATCAACTACTGTACGATAATCAATAAAGTCAAAAACTAATTCCTTTGGCTGCGTTTTTCTACTATATCTGTAATAACTATTTGAGAGATTACTTTTAGGAAAATCGTTATTAAGTGAAACATTATATTTTCTTGAAAAATATGAGAAAATATGTTCTACAAATTCATCTTGCAAACTATCAATTTTTTTAATTGTTCCATAGTCATCTAACAAAACACCTGAATACTGAAAATCTTCCAGATCTTCCTCTGTATAATTTTCCCACTCTTTTCTAAACACATCATATACAGCTTTATGAATACACAATGCTCTTTCATATTTTTCTTTCCAGCGTTCCAAATGTACTTTATCTTCCTGGCTAATTCTATCTGTCTGCTTTACTTCAAAATTTCCAAACTTTCCAACTAAACTCATTATATTTCACCTCTTTCCAAACCAAAAATTATTCTAAGTTGCTTTTTATGTTCCTCATAACCTTCTTTATAACTTTTCGCTTTTTGCGTATGGATATAATTACAAATATCTTCCGAATTTACATAATTAATCGCTATGCCAGTAATAATATTCTCTAGTTCAGCTTTAGCTGTATCACGAATTTTATCATAACTTTCACTTGAAATAGATTCTCGTTGATAACTATAAAGTTTTTCCTGCCATTCAATAAATTTATGATATATTGTTTCGAATTCATTAGTGCCTTTAAATATATAAAACGTGATGTCAAAACAATAGGCAATAACATACATATGTTCATGTTTTGTCATGCCAAATCCGAGGTGAGTTATATTTACAGCACCATATTTCAACTTTTCAATATCACTTTGAGTTCCTCCAATATAAATCATTTCTTCCTGTCTACCTGCAACGCTTATAGATTCTCTAATAAAATTCCCCATGATTAACCTCCTCTTTATTTATGCTTGTTTGATGCAAGGACATTCGCCAAATGTTGCTATAGCCCTTTCAATGCTTTCTTTAACTTTAACGATACCAACTTTATTGATTACTCTTGTCAACTCTTTTACTGCTGCCGATCTTGTACTACCTATTGCAAGTCTAAGCCCACATTCTACAGAAGATACACCAAATTTTCCGTCTGGCATTTCATGAATAAAGAATTTGATACCCTTCTTTTCTACTGCCCATCCGTATACCATTTTAAAACGATGTTCTCTATTTCCATTTACCTCTTTTGCTTCCATAATATGAAAGATCTGCTTTTCTTCTGTTGGAACATCATACTTTTCTTCTTTACTACGCTCTTTAAACTCTTTTGTTCCGGCATAATCTGAAAGTTTTACATTGTTTAAAAACTCCATTGTATCTTTATTAGTATTAGGAAGTTTCAAACCTGTACAACACATGAATACTTTTCTGCTTGCCTTATTATCTGTATGTAATCTTGCTTTTAATTCTTCACGGCATAAAGGATTTTCAATATTTTCAATACATACAAATAATTCATTTATTCTAACTTGGCAAGGAAGTTCACCATAAATAGAAAGGTAAATCTTTTCTGCAAGTTCCATCCATCTTGAATAATGGTAGCTTTCTGCCTTATCTTGCAACCACTTTCTAAACTCTTCTTTTTCTTTCTGCTCTTTCTCTTCTGCAATTTTAACTTCTGCAGCCTCTCTTGCTTCATTTTCTGCATCGATTTCTCTTTCTGCCTTTTCCTGGCTGATATATACATTTACATTTTCTTCAGTAACAAGATTATTCTCAATCAGGTATATACAAAAATCATATTCAGTTTTTGTGATATCGCAATAATAATGTTCCCATTCTAAACGATAGCTCTTTTTAATTTTACCATTGCAAATTTCCTCTGAAATCGCTGGCACTTTACCTTTTCTTAAACCTAATAATACAGCGTCTTTTCTTGCCATAATTCCATCGCTATAACGGAACTTTTTATCTAAACATTTTTCAACTTTCCCAGCTTGTAAAGCTGTCTTTGTTTTTGTAAATCCTAAATATGTTTCATTGTTTTCTAACTGATTGATCATCATCTTTATTACCTCCATTTCTTTATAGTCTTATTATATATTATAAGTTGTGTTTTGTCAACTTTATTTTTGCTTGTTTATATAAAAATTTTAAGATCCAAGTTCTTCAAATAGTCGCAAGCATCTCCACGAATAAAACCTTCTAAGTTACTACCAATAATTTTCATTGCAGCATCTTCATCGACAATATAACTTGTAGAACTGTAACCATCTGGCATGAATGAAAACATATACATAAAAAATTCTTTATCTGGCACAACATTAGCCGGAACATTATGGTAAGCAACAAATCTTCTGACTGAATAAAAATCTTCATTGAATAAAGTTTTCATATCAGTCAATGTATATTCTTTATTTGTCTCTACTTCAACAAGTGTCATTTCTCCCCACTCTAAATGCTTTTTAATTCTAAATACTTTCATGTTAATTCCTCCATTATAAAAACTGTTCGCTGACATCAACCCATCCAAATGAATCACAATAATATGCAACTGGATCATCGTCAAATTCTAAGACAACAACATCTGAAGTTGACATTGAACGCCCTGTATATCCCACGGGATAATATAAATTAAAAATTTCAAATAATCTTTCTAATTTCTTTATATCGTCATCGCCCTCTATTGTTCCTTCATATACTGCTTTGTAATCATCTTTGTTAAATAAATTTTCTGCATGTTTCCAGCTTCTATAACAATATTCTTTTTCAATGTCACACTGATACAATGCATACTTCTTAACTTTTCCAGCTAATAATTCATACTGTCTTTGCTCTGCTAAACATTGCCATCTTCTAATAGAATGATCACTTGTAACTCTTTTTGTAAGTTTTCTAACATCATCCCAAAATGTTTCCAGGCAATGTAATGTATTTAATTTTTCAATTCTTTTATAATCGTTTAATTCTAAAGGAAACATTATCATAACTTTCACCTATCTTTCTAACTCACCAATCAAAAAACCCATTGTCTGCATTATTTCTGGCATATATGTAGTAATTTTCTGTGTTAATGCAGTTCTTGTGTTTTTGTCATCATTCATTTTCCATGCTATATCAAATAATTCTGAACACTTATTGTATTCTTCTTTTAATTCCGTTATAACTTGTTCATAATTGCCCATATTTTTATACTCCATCTATTTGATACGTTTTAACATATAACCACATTGTTTTGATTTTAAAATCTGCCCAACTTCAAGCCCGGCAATATATGATTTTGAAAAAATATCTTTCCCTTCTTTGTAATCAATAGGAAATTCATTTTCATCGAATAGCTGAAAAACTTTTCCTGTACTTGTTTTATGCATTGATTTATCTTTCAATTTATTCTACCTCCTAATTTCTTGCCCAAAACAATTTTTTAGAATACTCAATAGCATCTGATAAAGTTAAAAAGCTATCGCAATATTCCCACCACAATCCATTTTTAAATGCATATACTTTATATTTATTTCCAAAACTATACATATCATATGTAACTGCCACTTTGCCGTTATCAGATTGATAATATACTGAATTCCCCTTTAATTTTTGTAACTTCAACATTTTTCTTTTTCCTTATTCCATAATGATACTTGCCACACACTTCACAATAATAACCTTCGTAATGTTTTCCGGCTGCCGATTTACTTTTCCTTCTCATTTTTAACTGATGTATTCTTGCAGCTTCATCGGCTTTTTCTTTTGTGCTAAACCAAATTTCTTTATGCATTTAATATTCCTCTGCAAACAAAATTGTTGTAACGGATCTATCACATTCTGCAATAATAAGAATCTTTCCCATAACTGTCTTGTAAGCTCCCAAAATACGACCTTCTCCAGCTTCTAACGCATCATCGTTATCTTTTATATATGTTTCGTCAACATCGCCCCACAATCCATTTTTGAACTGCTGCAGATAATCTTTTATCTGTCTGTTAAATATTTTATTGTTTCTCATGTACTCGCTAATAGATTTTGTTCTTCTAACTGGTACTGATCCTAAATCATACATAACTTCCCAAATTTCAAATTCTGATACCTTAATACAAATAAAAGACACCATAAACAAAAATGCTGAAACTGATAACATTTTCATATCTTGATTATTTGGAACTGCCTGGTGAATTTCTGAATAAAAATCAGATGTTCCGGCTGCTCCAATCGCTAAAATTCCTCCCATAATTCCACACACTACTGAAATGTAGTGTGTAGCTTTATAAATGATTCGTGCCATCTTTGGTGTTAATTCAAATTTTTTCATGCTGCCAATTCCTCCGTTGGATCATAAGTAAATATAAATCCCTTTTTAAATCTGGAGTAGTAACCTCCCTTTTCTTTCATTTCTTTTCTAAGCTCTGAAAATTCTTCTTTGCTAAGAGAATTTTTAACTTTTACAACATAGATTTCGCTATTATCACGTGTATCAACATCTTTTATAATTTCATATTCATTATTATTGCTTGTTTTATATGTTTTAACAGAATCCTCTTTCTGGATTCTCTTTTTAATACACTTCTGTACTTCATATGGTGTTTTTACTTCTTCAATATCACACCAAGCAATTACGCCTTTTTCAATCCATCCCATAAACTTCTTTGTAAGTCCTTCATTCACGTTTTCTGTAAGATAGCCAAATGAATTAGCCGGATTTGATAAGCCTGTCAACATCTTGTCAAGTTTTCCGTTCAATCTAACTGCATGATATAATTTAACGCCTCTGCTTTCCATTTCAACCAACTTATAAACATAACCTTTACAAATTCCATGATTGAAACAACCTTTAATAATAAAGCACTGTCCATCCTGAATTTTTCCAGGCTTTTCAACTGCCTTTTTCTCTGTCTTATATTCTGTAACGGTAATATTTTCATATACATAAGCATCACCTTCGCCACCTAACATCGCTCCGGCTGCTGTATCAATTTTATTCATGAACTTGATAAACTTTTCATTCAACTCAATCAACTCTGTTGCATTCTGATATCTATATGACTCTTTATTATCAGAATTATTCTTTATATCTTCCTGACAACGTTTTAAATCGAAGTGTCTTAAACGTGAGAATTTTGCAACTCCATTACCTTTTGCAATGATTGTACCATCTTTTTCAACGTGCCATGACATACGTGGTGGATTTGCCTGATATTCTGGATAATGATCCGTTACTTCATAAGCCCCCTCTTTTGATTCTGAAGCCTTCTTCATAAGGTTTTCAATTTTTTCTTTGGCTGTTGCTTCTTCTGCTACACTTGCCCCTCTATCCTGTCTAATTTCTTTTAATTTTGCGATAAGATCATGGACTTTTTCACTTAATATAGCTCTTTCACAATTTCCAGTCCACATTTTAATCTCTCTGCCACTCTTACCATTATCATAACAATCAACAACAACTACATAACCATTTTTTGTTGCGATTCCTTCCCACCATGCCGGACACCAATAATCAGTCATCATATCTGACTGATCCTCATGAAAGCCAAATACTTTCCACCCCTTTTTCATTAAATCTAATGCAATTAAAACTTTTGCATCCTGAAATTCATAGTAATTATTGCTGCTTGCCATAATAAAATCCTCCTTATTTCTGTTTCCCAAATTCAGGGTTTTCATTTACAAATTTTTGAATCTCGTCTGTTGTTTTAAAAAATTCTACAATGTGCGTTTCTTCATTGTCATCTACTGTATAAGCTCCGTATCTGTAACCTTCTCTATATGGAATGTTTCCAGGTGGTAAAATTGAAATACCTCTTTTCATATGATCCTCCTTGATAATTACAAGTTGTGTTCTTTAACTATTTATAGTATACTTTATTATTGCTTGTTTGTCAATAAAAATTAAAAGATTTTTTCAAATTTCCCACCACATACACCACATCTATAATGATCTGGATTATTTGTAAATTTGCTATCTCTATATCTGATAATCTTTTGACCACAATGTTTGCACTGCAGAACATGTTTAATCTTTTTAGGTGTATCGGATTTATCAGGCTTGCAAGTACATCCCTTATCATCTGCCGAACTTGTACGCTTGATATTATAACCATAAGCACGATTTACGATAGCTGCAAGGCGTTTCCACTCTGTACCGTGATTTTGACAACCTTTACATGTATGTAATAACTCATGTAAAATCGTATTTTTTAAACCTTTAATATCTGTTGTATCATCCAGCAAGTAAATTGAAATGTTAATGGAAAAATTGTTATTTCCTAAATTTTTACATTGCCCCCCAACGTGATTTTGCACGTGTATTTACTTCAAATTTTACAACGTTACCATATTTAATGCCGATTTTATCAAGCTCTTTCATACATTCTTTTGTAACTACTTGTAAATCTCTCATGTTTAAAACCTCCAAATTATTTCAAGTTGTGTTTTTCTATATATATTATATTACATTATTTTTGCTTATTTGTCAAGTATTATTTCTTATTTTCTCTAATAATTTTTCATGATCCATTTTTAACCATTCTGCCGGGAAAAATAAATCAGTAAAATTATTTATATGTACATACTCCACACCATGAAATGATTTAATACTATATATAGCAACTTCATAAACTGGAATTGAAACGATTTCCAGCAATTCTTCAAGCTGCATTGTTTCCAGGTTCATTCTGAAGGACTCACCATTTTTCAATTTTTCATGCACTTCTTTAGTAAGAATAACATCAATCTTCTCAATAATACTTTTCATGTTTTGCCTCCTATAATACCTCTTGTAGATAATTCATAGCTTTTTTAATCAGTATTTTTGCACATTCAATATCATTTTCTTCATACTCGTCTTTATCTAATAACTCATAAGCATCTATGATTTCTTCATATGCTGAATATACATCTTCAAATTCTGCTGGATCACATTCTTCAACTTTTGCAGCGATTTCATCACCACATTTATCACGGATAATATCAACTAAATCTCTATGACTTCCGATTATTTCAACTGATCCATCTTTTAATTGTACTACGTCCATATAAACCTCCGTATATTGAAATAAAAGGGATATTTTCTATCCCTTTGTATTATATGTCCATTTTCATGTTCTGTCAACATTATTTTTGCTTATTTATACTCATTTTTTATATATTCTCTTGCCTCTTCTGCCGTATTAAAATGCCCAAATCTGCAAGATTCTTTAAAAGTATTCTTGTTATTGAGTAAATAATCAATGATTTCGAAATGAGAAAATTTACCCATAAAATTAACTTTCAACGGCTGCACTATATGAAAATACCCTTTACTATTCAAATACCAATATAATTTTGGATTGCACTCATAAACAGTATTTATATAGATATTCTCAACGCCTGAAGTAATCGCATCTTTTGTCTTTGCTGCATCACCTGTATATGTAAATAAAACTCCCATACTTGACACCTCTTAATCATAAATAAATATCGCTTTGTTCCCATGCTTTGCAACTTCTTTTGTTATATGCTCCATTTCTACAAGCATAACATCAAGGGAACATATACAAGCCCCATCTGCAATATTTCTATAAGTACTTCTGATGTCTTTTGCTACGATTCTACACATATTATCACTTTCTTTAATAATTCTAAATTTAATCGTTTCCATATTCATCCCTCCATTTTACACTTTATTCGCCCCAGTAATAACCTGATCCGTCACTTGTATATAACATTATGCCTGTTTCCGTTGCTTCAAAATCAACGACTTCTCGCATATCTACATAGTTATTAAAAAACTCTTCTGATTCTGTATTAATATAATTATCCGGCATTTCCTGAACACTTGCAGCTTTACCACACATAAAAGAAATAATAATTGATACAACAAAAACTAATGTTAATAACGCTTTTTTCATTTTCAAAACCTCCATTTTCTAAATCAAAAACTAATTTTATTTTCTGCTATCTGATACATCATAGATTTTATTTATATTAAAATATAGAATTGTTTCATCTGGTAAATCATCGCCAAAACGATTTTTCTTTTCTTCGTATGGCAATTCATACCACTTATCTTTATACGCCATAATAACGGCATATCCAGCACCATAATCAAAAATTTCTGCTCCGAATTGATGTAAAAACACATTCAAATCATCATCTTCGTAGACTTCATTATTATTACATTCAACATTACTAAATCCTAAATTACTGCAGATTTCTTCGAATGTTTTACCATCTCTTAACTCATTTAATAATGTTTCAAAATCCATCTTGACTAATTCAAAACCAAAATGACAAAATCCTGTATATTCTGAAATATAATCTGATATTTCATCTTCATCTTCCATATCTGCCGGAATATCAATTTCATCTGGTAAAAATTCAAGATCTTCTTCATTTTCTACATCCCATTTAATATTTATAGCTTTCATTCTGTTATCCTCCTTTTATCCAATTTCTATAACTTCAAAAATTTCTGCATTTCGCAACACACTTAGAAACATATAAGCATATTTATTTGTACGTGTATTATATGCAAGGTAGCCTGTTCCACAATCATTTTTATAAATATGCAAAATATCTCCAGGTCTACTCATGTTTGTTTCAATCAACATTTTACCTTTAATACTGTTAAATTTTCTTGGTATTCTGTTATTATTTTTCTTGCTCATGTTTTTCTCCTATTCTTGAAAATAATCATAGTAATCAAATTCAGCATCAATTTCAATTTCGTCAAGATCAATATCATCTTGGCAACCCACTAAATCAATTTTATATCCATGCTCTTTAATAGTTCCATATGGATCATCAATAACTTTCCCCTCTTCTTCAAGTATGGAATTTTCTGCAAGCTGCTTTTCAATAATTCCATCCGTTGCATCCGTTTTAATAACTTCAAATTCTCCAGTCATTCCGGCACTAATTTTAATAACTCTTTCTTTCATTTTTGTATACCTCTTTATTTTTGCTTGATTATTATAAAACTAAAATACAATTATTTTCATTTGTTTTCATGCCATTATCAAGATATAAATACATCGCTTGTGTTCTGCCGTATCTGTCTCTATATGGTCTTTTATCTATCACTTTTGCGACTGTGTCAATAGGAACTTTACGCCCCTTTACAACCTGAATTGTATCGCCTTTTAAAATAACGCCGTTATCATGTAACCATATATTTTTAACTCTTTCATCAATCTGCATATAATATAATTCGTCATCATCACGGCTGCAGTCTGCATAATCATAATCTCTGACGCATTTTGTAAACTCTTCTTTTGTATCTGGATTATAAAAAATTGCCATAATAAATGTACTACCTTTTTGAGCTACTTTATAAAATCCCTCTTTCATATTATAACCTCCTGAAGTTGTGTCTCTTGTTTATATAAATATAATAATGCCTGGCTTGTATTTTGTCAAGCATTATTATATTTATTTTTGTTTGTTTATCAAAATCTTAATTCTTCCAGCTTTTTATATAATAAATCAATTTCATCTTCCAGGTTGTCAAGCTCTTCATCACTTGCTTTTTGATTATATAAATCATCCCATTTTTTATTTAATTCATTGATTTCTTTTCTGATCTGATTTTCTGCATCTGTGTTATCTGCCTTTATTGTCAAGCTGTAAACCGTTCTATATAATGTTTTTGTATGTCCTTTTGTACATCCATTATATACACTTGATTCTTGCAGCCTGATTTTCTTTCCTGAAACAATACCACTATAATAAAAAGCGTTTGCATGTTTCCAGTTGTCCGGCTCTTCTTTTAAATTTCTTTCAAAAATTTTCGCTTGCTTTTCTGATATGCTTTTATGTTCGCAAAATCCGAAACTTTCAAGAAAAACATTTCTAAACCAATCATTATATTTTGTTTCTTTGATCTTTTCCATCTGACTGCCTCCATCAAGTTTTAAAGTTGTGTTTTAACTTGTTAATTGAATTATACTTGATTTTTGTTTGTTTGTCAATACTCAAATTTGAATTTTTGCAAAAATAAAAAGAGGCTGGATCGCCCCTTTTCATCATGTTTTCATGTATTTATACAATAATATCAAATCTTTCCACAATATCATCAACATAATTATTGTATGGATTATATACAAAATATGTTATGACTGTATCGCCTGGCTTGGCATTTTCAACACTTCGATAGCTGATATAATAACCGTATGACTCACCATCTAAATTTTCATTTAATACAGATCCTACAGCTACCTCTACAATTATATTTTCTTCTGTTCTGCTTTCCAATATTTCTGCAGTCAATTCATATGTATTATAAAGCTCATAACCTCCGTAAATCTCGCCTATAAAATCCTCTACAGCTTCACATCTTGCTTCTGCAATATCCATTTTATTAGAAAACTCATGCATCTTATAAATTCTTTCAATTTTCTCTTCTGCTGCTTTTTCTGCTTCAATTTTTCCGTTAATTCCATAGCCTGCTAATACTGCCATAATTCCCAATAATAAAATATAAATAACCTTTTTCATGTCGATCCTCCTATAATTCTTTTATTTTGTCTTGTATACTTTTAATTTGTTTATTGTTATCATTCCAGCGTTTTAATCTGTCTTGTGCTTCTGCTTTATTTTCTCTTGCTTTTCTGGTTGTCTGGGACTCGTCAAGAATCCCAAAAACAACCGTTAAAAATGCCATAATTCCCACTTATACGCCTCCTATGCAGCTTTTAAGCTGTCGAATACTTCCAGGGCTTTTTTGTCCGTGTATTCTTCAGTTAATGCATACAATAACTTCATGTTTTTTCTTGCTACAGTCTGATCATCAATTTCAATCGTTTTTAAGTGTGAAACTGTCCACATTGTAGAATCTGCATTTCTACGGCTACATCTGGAAAATCTAATAAAAGGTTTTTCACCTACTTTTCTAAAATTTTCGCTTACTTCATGGAATCCAATAACAACCTCGTAACAATTCAGATCGTCAATCATAATATTTTTAATCAACTGTTTTTCGCTCCAAATTGCGAAATAATACAAATCTAAAATAAAACCATTCTTACAAGCTGCGTTAATTTTGTTAAACTGTTCACGTGTTAATTTTGCCATTTTAAAACCCTCTTTTCTTTTTTACTTATAAATTTTATGAAAAATACAATTCAACGGCTGCGATAATACTAGCACCGATCAATGCTGTAAAAATCAAATGAATCACACACATTTTTATTTATCCTCCATCACTTTAAAAATTTCTATTTCTAACTTTTCCATTGTTTCCAGGACTTCCGGCTGATTTCCAGCATCAAAATATTTAATCAATTCATCAATCAATTTATTCATTTTTTAACTCTCCAGTGCTAAAATTTCATTGTCTGCATCATCTAATAAATAATAGTCTAAACCTAAATAGTCATCCTCAAATAATTCTTTTAATAACTCCTTAGCTCTATCAATGCTCATATTATCTTTTAATTTTCTTGTCTGGCGTGTTATTCCATCGGTGATTTCAATTTTCATTTTATTTTCTGCCTCCTAACACTTTTCTAGCTGCTAACTTGTACGCTGCCATATGTGGCAAAAATCTTTTATAATATAAATAAACCTCGTTAAACTGATCAAACATTTTGTGCCTCCCTTGCCCGTATAGTCGTTAGCTCATCTTTTTAACTTTATTATTGCTTGTTTTGAGAATTAAATAAAATACATTTCTCCATTTAATTCTAATGCAATGCTATCTTGCTTCATTTCTTCTTTTAATGCTTCGCAAAAATCAATTACTTTATCCAGGTTTTTCTTAAGGTCTGCATCTGCTGCATAAGCAAAAACCATTGTAGTATTTTCTTTTACAAGTCCGGCTGTAGGTGATACCCAATAACCTAATGCATCTGTACTTGTAGCACCTCCGAAACATTTAGATAATAACGTTGCTGCTCTTTTTACATATTCTGTATTGTCGATCACTTCGTTAATGTTTACTGTTGCTGGTACATATACTGTAACCTTGCTTGCTAATTTGAATACGTTTTTTAATCTTGCATTTGTCATTTTTATATCCTCCTGGAATTTAATTTTAAGTTGTGTCTGTCGTTTATGTATTGATATTAACATTATTTTTGTTTGTTGTCAATACCTTTTTTAAACTTTTTTAAATTATTTACAATATGTTAAATCGCCAAATATATCAACAAAACAATCATGATATACTGTTTTTCTAATATTGTCTTTATCAAATACATCGATCCAAGCTGATAATACAATATTATTTTCTTTTAACTTATCAATAATTGTCATTGCTTTATCAAAATTAAATTCTCCCATATTAGTTGTATATAATTTAGGTTTTTTATTATTTTCATTGATAATAATTGCTGATGCCCAATATAACATATAAACCCTCCATTTTTTAAAGTTGTGTCATCTGTTGATATCTGTATAATAGCAACAGATTCTTAATTTGTCAAGTGCTATTTACATTATTTTTGATTATTTATCTAAAAAGAAATGCTTCAGCGTATAAATTCTATTTTTTGCCATCTTAATATTATCTTTATAAAATCTGATCATTCTTTTACAATCTGATTTTTCTTTTATTTCATTTTCCAGCATTGCCTCCTCATATTCAAGTTGTCTTTTATATGATTCTATATCTTCTTTTAATGCTGCTATTTCTTCTTTAATTTCTGCCTCAAATTCAAGCTCTTTTTGTGTCTTGCTATTATCAACTAACTTTTTGCCGTATTCGTAAATCTGGGCTTTTGTCAAGTCGCTATTCATATACATAATTTCAAGATCTCTATATACTTTATAATTATGCTCGTTGTCTCTGCATCCTGTACCCTCTATAAATTCATTATATAACATTTCTACATCCTCCATTTTTTAAAGTTGTGTTTTTGTTGTTACTTGTATATTACTTTATTTATGTTTGTTTGTCAAGTACTTTTTTATATTTTTTCAAATTATTTTTTTTGCCTGGAAAAACACAATAAAAAAGAGGCTTGCTGCCTCCCTTTTATTTTATGCTGTCAATTTGTCGTTGTCTGTCTGATTCTTAATATTTTCAAATCCATATAAATTTCTTAAGTCATTCATAGATAATTTATTTTTAGATTTTTTATAATATCTTTCCCCAGCGTGCCAACTCCAGGCTTTTTTATTACTGCACCATTTAAAACCTGCAGCTTTTAAAATGTCTTTTACTGCGTATGTTTCACCAGTTACCCAGATCCAGCAGCCTATAATTTCAATAGTCACATTCAAATTGATAATTGCATTTAATGCAGCTTTGAAAAGATCATCTTTATTTATATCATATTTCCACTCATTTTCTTTAGTATCCTGATTCTTTAAAGTATCAAATAACTTTTCATATTCGTTATTGATTTCTTTAGTTGCCTCTTCAGATCCTCCGGCATTATCTGGATGATATTTCTTTAATAATGTTCTATATTCTTTTCTTAATTCTTCTAATGTTTTGCAATTTGTAAAGTATTTCATGTGATTACCTCCATTTATAAGTTGTGTTCATTTGTTATCTTGATTTGATATTAACACGCAAAAATAAAGTTGTCAAGTACTTTTTAAAAATTATTTTTTATTTTTGTTTATTAAAAAATCCAGGCTTTTACACCTGGATCATTTTATATTTTATATTGCGTAAAGTTTACGCCCTCCGATTACTGCACAACTTTCGATCATTTTTAATTTTTTGAAAAGTGTTAAAAATTTTTCACCAACTGCATTTTTTATGGTGTCCTCATATAATGCTTCAGATCCTCTATACATACCCTTTAAATCTCGCATAGCTTCTGCAGCCTGTCTTTTCTGCTGATCCTTGTATGCTATAAATTCTTGATAGCTCATACAAGTTGCTGCTGTCTGCATCTCTTCCACATTATCCAATTTCCAGCCGTTCATAATAAAATCATTTTTACTCATTTTAAAATACCTCCATTATTTTTGCTTGTTTTTATTTACTGGAAAACTTTTCTAAAAATTCTTTTTAGTTGTGTTTTCGTGTCATCTTGCAATTGCATATTACTTTATTTTCGCTTGTTTGTCAAGAAGTTTTTTAAAAATTTTTGTCGTGGTTTTTGTCTGGCATCTGCTACACCTGGACCGATCACGCCACCCTATAGTTATATATACTCTTATACTTATACACTCATAGTATTATATATTATATTATTAATATTATTATTAGATAATAGAATAACGTAAATAATAACTAACATCTATCTAATTAATATCATTACTATCTCTTTACAGTTTTATAATTATTAGAATATGATTATTATTTACTTATAGCAAAAAAGCCCACTACCCAGGAAAGAAAAGAAATAAAAAAGAGAAAAAGAAAAGAAAAATAAACGGATCATAGTTATTTGAGAAAAGGAAAAAGAGAAAAGAAAAAGCATTAAATTTGAAATCTTTTCTCTAATTTTCAAAAATTTAAAATCACATCGAACAACTTTTCGAACCGTCCGAGCTGCTGACCGTGGCAAAATTTAAAGCGATTTTTTAAGCGTTCCGGCATCTGCTGCAGCTTTCCTGATCTGCTTTTCTGCTGCCGTTGGTCTGCTGCCATGAAAATATTACTTTACCTCAAAAAGTAACATTTTTCTAAACCGTGAAAAATACCAAAAAATAGGGATTTTCTGCACTTCCTCACCTGGTCGATCTGCTGCCGTTGGTCTGCTGCTGGTGTTTTCCCTTGCCGGGGGTATGTTTACATTTTTTCGCAACTTTTCTGGATGATCATACTCCTTCGGGGTTACTCTCACTCTCTTCTCTCAAAATCAACCTCGAACACGACCTCGAAAGAATCCCCAAAAATAGCCTTTCCAGCTTTTACAAATTCCTGTATTTTACGCCACAATTCAGTCTTTCAATTATCTGAACATACCTAAGAATGGGGCTTTTTACCGAGTTCATTAAAAAATGGCTGAAATAAGGGTAAAATAACTCGACATTTATCGAACGCAACCAAAAGGAAAAATTAATCAAACTACCTAAGTTATGGGCGTTTTCACGTAAAATTACATCGAAAATTTATCGAACTACCATTTTTTCAAACAAAAACAGATCGTTTCTCATGGTACGATGACTGGGGGTTGGAGTGGCAGATTTCGGTTTAAAAAGATGTGCTCCATAATTGTCTATACTTACGTATAGCCAATTATATAATATATATATAATACTAGAGTCTTGCTATAATATAATAATATATAATAATCTATATATTATATAATATATATAATAATAAAGAGGATCAGGAAGATTGATTTTCGCCACCACATATGAATACAATTAATTTTTTGTTTGTTGGTTGCTAACAAACAAAAATAAATCTTTGCTCTTGACAACGAGGCAAAATGTGATATAATAAACATAGATATGAAATGTGAGGTAATCATTATGGTTAGTTTTATCAATCAGCTTTTGAAAATTATAATTATAAGATTTCTGATCATTCGTTATTAACACGCAATAATAATGGAGTTTAAAATATGAGTGAAGTAAGCAATGAGGTTTTAAGCTGTTTCTGGTTGCCTCCTGCATATTATCGTACTTGCGTATCTGGTGTAAATAAAAACACAATCAGGCGTAAAGGCGAAGATATTCATAGTGAAAGCAAACAGAGGCATTTTGAAATACATGTTTTGCCAATGCTACGAAATCAAATAACACCATATCCGGCATCAATGAAATATCTGCCAAAATCAAAAGTATATGCAGATGGCTTCAGAGATGTCGTTAATGATGCTCTTAGAGAAATCTATGCAAAAAGACAAGGGTATGTTTTCTCGAAGGAGCAACTTATAGAAGTTCTTAAATTTGTTCCTGGTGTAAAGGTTTCGTATCGTGATGATGTGTATTTTGTGAAAAATTAAAAATAGAGGTTATTAAAAATGATAGGCGAAAAACAGAATAAGGAAGCATTTTACGATAATCTTGAATTAAAGAAAGATCGTATACGCAGAATTGAAGAATCAGTGAAGAGAAAACCAACTGACAAGGATAAAAGAGATACTGTGAAGTTATTAAAAGACTTTGGAATAACAATTGATAAGTCTGATATTCCTGATTTGCGTTCAGTCTGCGAATTAGAAAAATGGAGGTTTAGGATAATATGTGAGTATTTTGATTCACATTAAAATTGATTATGAAGAAATTGCAACAATTTTACATAATGAAATTTTCCTCAACTAGATTAGATAAATTTAATTATAACTTAAAGCGTATGATTAATAGTTCTGGTACAAATATAAATATACGTGACGTTCGTAGTAACAAAGAACTTATTGCATTAGCAGATAATCAGGCATTAAGAATAATAAGGTCAATTCGTTATGAACGTGATCCAAATGTTATTCGATATAATCCAGATAGGTTAGAAGAATTATACATGCGTAAAAAGTTTTTGAAAAAACAAGAGTTTAACGAATCTGTAAAGAAGGAAATTTCAATAATTAATGGGAAAATAGACGAAATGTTATTTGTGCCAGAATATGTTTCGGTAGTTATTGATGATGTTTCTCATTACAAAAAGATTATTAACGATGGATTGTATATAAATAGATTCAGATATGTTAGATTAATGTGTAGTGCTGGTCAAGCAAGAGTAAATACTGTAATTTTAATTCGTGAAGATTTTGAAAAAGAATTAAAGAAGCGTTTAAAATGTGGTGCAAAAAATGTGAAGATTACAAAAAATAAATATAATGCTTATTTTGCACTCAGTTCCTCTTCCACTTATTTAATCCCTAAACCTAATGTTTATTTAATTGATGATTGTGAAATCGAGATGGAGAAAAAAGTGGATTGGATTTCAAAAATCCCACGTGAAGAAAAGACTAAGTTATCAAATAATGAAAGGGTTACTGAGGAACTAAAGACCTTGACATTTAATTTGTTTGATGGATGTGGTGCTGTTTCAGTTGAGTTTGCAAAACGTGTCGCAAATGCATTGGAACTAGATTATATTCCTGCAGCTTTTTGTATTAGGTGTGCCTATATCAAAGGTATGGTATTTGTTGTTGATTTTAAACAATATGCAAAAGAACATAACATTGAATTTATGAATGATATGTATGGCAACCAACGAAAAATTGAAGATATGGATATGATTCTTACTAAATCGCAATTTAAATTATATAACGCATATGATTCGATGGATGATTATGATAGGTTATGTGAAGAAAATGGATTTTTTTGGGGTGTTACAAAAGTAACTCCCAAAAGTGACGATTCTTATTTCCGTTCTAATTATCAATTTTGCCAGGCTATTGACTTATCTGATGATAATGATGTGGCTGAACTTTGCAATCCTACAATTGAATGGCTAAATAATATAGCCAATGATAATGTTGCATATTCGTTACTATATCTTTTAGGGAATGTGTGTGATAGAGATGATGTTGATTTTGACAATATATTAAACTTAACAAGTGATAATGTGGCAAAATCTTTAATTATAAATCCTGATATGATTAATGAAGAATATGTTAAATCAACAATTATTATGAGCATTAATAAAAAAATTCGTGAAAGTTATTTAGGAAAATTGATATTGAATGGAAATTTCAGTGTAATGATTCCAGATATGTATGCATTTATGCAACACGCATTTAACCATGAAGTCATTGGTGCATTAAATGAATTTGAACATTATTCACATTTTTGGAATGAACGTGGCAAAAAAGATGTTGTTGCTATGCGTTCACCTCTCACTTGGAGAAGTGAAGTGAATAAATTAACATTAGTACAGAACGAATTGACAGAAAAGTGGTTTAAATATCTTACAAGTGGTATTGTCTATAATGTTTGGGGTTGTGATTGTATTATTCATGCAGATTCAGATTTTGATGGCGATATAGTTGCCACAACTGATAATCCAGTATTTTTAAAATGCAGATATGATAATTTGCCAATTACCTATAATAAGTCTACTGTTGATAAAGAGTATATCAATGAAGATGAATTGTATTTGGCTGATATCCAATCATTTAATAGCACTATAGGTCAAATAACAAATATATCTACATCGTTTTATGAAGTTTTATCTCAATATGAAGGATTGCCAGAGTATGCCGAAGAACAAAAAGAAATTATTGAACGCTTAAAGTTGATTCGAAAATCTCAAGGTGATGCAATTGATAAAGCTAAAGGAATAAAGATTGAACCTATGCCTAGACATTGGACAAAAAAATTAAAATCTATTCCAAATGGTGAGTCTCAATATCGTTTTGATTTTTGCAACAATATTGTAGCTGATAGAAAGCCTTATTTTTTCAGATATTTATATCCAAAAGAAAATGATAAATATTTGAAGTACCTTGAAAGAGAGGACGATTACTGTAAGGCACATTTTTCAAAACCAATTAAAAAGATATTATCTATGAAGCCTCAAGAATTGAGTGAAAATGAACGTATGTATTTGGAGAAGAAGTTTTACAAATATATGCCATTAATAGATAATAATGGGCGTATGAATAAAATTTGTCATTATATGGAAACGAATTTACAGGAAATAAAGCGAAAACGTAGAGAAAAAACACCTTCTCATTTGATAGAGTTAATGCATGATGATCCAAATAGAAAATTTCAGGAGTGTGATGTTGATTATATGAATGAATGTTACATTCGATATAAAAACGAAAAAGAAGAATTTCGAAATATGCATCTTGCCGATTTTGGAGAATCTACTTCTGCTATAAACAATTTTAGTCAATTTACTTCTCATTTACGTCAGGAAATAATTGATGAATTAAACCATGACATAGTGTATATATGTGATTTGGCATTATATGTATCATATGAATTATATTCAAGTAGAACAAAAGATTTTTGTTGGGATTTGTTTGGTAATCAAATAATAGCTAATTTAAAGAAGAACAGTAATTCTTCTGCAAAAGTTCCTGTATTGGACAATGAGAATGGCACTATCTCCTATCTTGGTAAAAATTATAAGTTATTGGAGGTAAATATTAATGATTCACTTTGATGAAGTTAGTGTAGCTGAAGAAATAGAATCCACAAAAGGATTTAAAAAGGGATGTACTAGAACTAACTTATGTTTATTTGCAAAATGGTTAAGATATAAAAAAATTAAGGAATTAGGAATTTCTTATGATGATATAACTATCGAAGAGATGGCACGATTTGATAAGTATACTGAAACGGCTTTAATTAATTTCTGTGAAAATAATTGTAGAGACTTTAATTATACTATTAAATTTAATGATGTTGATATTGCAGTAGATTATTCACGTAAATATAAAATCAAACGCCCATTACCAGTGTTTATAACACAAAAAGAATGGGATGCTATTTTATCACTTGACAATGACAATTATCGAAGAATGTTATTTGTCATGTTGGTAAACGCAAAATATTGTAGGATGTACAACACTACTATTGGTGCACCTAATAATTTTAATGAAAATACTGTTTTTTACTGTCAAATGACAAAAAGCGAAATATATAAAGCTGGAAAAGTTAAGTTCACAGATCAAGAGGAATGCGATTTATCTCTTAGTTGTTTATACAATAAAGGTTTTTTTGATATTACAGAAAACAGATTACGTTCTTGGATTGTTAAAATTGTCGATACAGCCACAGATAATATTATTGATTACATAACTGACTACAATAAATTAAATTTACATTACGAAAAGTTAATGGGATTAAATATTGGTGTTTGCGAATATTGTGGTAAATTATTCAGACAAAACAAAAATGGCACTGCTAAGTTTTGCAAAGAACATAGGGGATATCAGAAAAAAGAGTTGCGTTCAGGAATATGTATCGACTGTGGTGATGAGTTTTTTGTTGTTGCAACCAATAATAAAAAAATAAGATGTGATAAATGTCAGAAAGAATATTCTATCAATTATCAGAGAGAATATCAGCGAGAATTGCGTAAAAACGCTAAAATATCCGAAAAATAATTTTTGTTTTAAAACATGAAAAATCTTTGAAACAACCTAATTTTAGGTACATTCAAGGATTTTTTATTTTTGTCAACAGTTTATGGAAAAGGATATATAGATAAAACAAGCGTTCTATTCTCGAAAATACAAATAAAGGAAGTGAAAATTTTGAATCCAACATACAACAAAAAAGAGAATGAAACAGATTATGAGTATGGGTTACGACTTATTTCGATTAAAGTCGAGGAAAAGCCGGATGACCTGGATTGGGAAGATATCGTTTCTCTTCTGAATTTGGATTGTCACAGAGATAGTTTACGCAAGGCTGCTGCCGTAACTGAATATTCTGGATATAAGGTCATGCAGTACTTTAAAGAAAAAATGGAAAGTCAGAATCACGATGATGATGAAAGTTTTATGAAAGAGCTTGAAGCGAAGAAACGTGATATTATTAAAGAACGAGTTAAACTTCAGACTGAAAAGTTGGAGTACAACCGTTGGTTAAGGGAAGATGCAAGAGATGACTTATTCGAGGAAAAAGTCATTGAAGCTATCAAGAGTAATTTAAATAAAACTCCACCACCACAAAAAATAGGGGGCTTTGTATCGACAAGATGTGGTCTGTTGAACATTGCTGACTGCCATTTTGGGAAAGACTTTAAAGTATATGGTCTTAACGATGAAATAATCAATGCTTATAGTCCTGAGATTTTCTTTATGCGTATGGAAACTCTATATAATGAAATAGTGGACTATGCACACAAAGAAAAATTGAAGAAATTCAAAATCTTCAACCTGGGAGATTCGCTGGATGGATTTTTGCGAAATTCTCAGTTGTGGACTTTAAGATACGGTGTAGTTGAAAGTGCCATCATATATGGAGAATATATGGGTAAATGGCTACGTAGCCTTTCAGATGAATTTGATATTGAATATTATCAAACTACTGGTAATCATGGTGAGCTTCGTTTATTGGATGGTAAAAAAGGCGAACATCGACATGAAAATATAGAAATGGTTACTGGTAATATCATAAGACTGATTAATGAGGATAATCCTAATTTCAAATACATATCTAACAAGTCTGGAATGATTTTTACAGAAATCGCCGGATATAATGTTATGGGTATTCATGGTGAAGTGCGTAATCTTCAAACGGCACTCAAGGATTATTCTGACATTTACGATATTAAAATTGATTACTTAGTTGCTGGTCATAAACATCATTCAGAATTTGCAAACTGTGGTGTAAGACGTGGCACAATTGGTGTTGGATCAATTATTGGATCGGATGATTATTCTATGTCAATTAGAAAAACAGCCGATGCCACTGCTTCTTTTATAATTTTTGAAATTGGTAAGGGGAAAGTTGATGAACATACTTTTGTTCTCAATTAGTAAGGTGAATGGATTATAAAGGAATTGTAGTTGTCGAAAATACCATTGATGGTATTATTGATACATTAATAGATGCAGCACGAAAGCCACATGATGAATATGAATCAGTAAAATTATATGGGAATTCGGAATTAATTTTAAAATGCTTAAAACATATTATGAGTAGCGATAAATATGATGGGATTACTATTGCTTCTCTCGATATAACATCCTCTGATATTGATTCGGTTTGTAAGGACGATTATATATTGACAATTACAGATGATCAGGAATTGTACATTCAATCTGCATGGAATGATGATATCCTATTTGCTAACGAAGCAAAGTTTGTAATTTGCCAACATGGTATTTCTTCATTGGTTGTTGAAAATGTTTTAAGAGATAATACGGAAATTTTAATTGCAAAAATAATCACGCAATAATAATGTTTTCCTATTGACAAATCAAAAATATGTGGTATATTAATACCATAAGAGATAGGGAAACAGTGGAACGTAGTTCAATGGTAGAACTTCTGGCTTATATCCAGATAATCTAGGGTTCGATTCCCTTCGTTCCGATTAATGCGGAGTAGAGCAGTGGTTAGCTCGCCAGCCTCATAAGCTGGATGTCGGCGGTTCAAATCCGTCCTCCGCAATGCCTTGTTTATGTTTTTATCCTATTATTTTTGTTAGTAGGTGGCAGTGCTGTTGCTTTGTCACGGCTCTGTCACTTATAAATATAGATTGAACGTATAGCACAGGTTGGTTTAATGCACTGGACTGCAACTCCAGTATCACAGGTTCAAATCCTGTTACGTTCTTTTTAAGCACACACAGCAAATTTTTCTTGGATATTACTGTTAATAATACACCCAAAAGAAATGTGCTTAGTTTTATAAAGACACTCACAGCAAGTATTTTTCTTAATTCGACAAGCATATGAATGGATGAAAAGATAGTGTCTTGAATTTGGTCTTGTAGTATAAAGGCTAGTACATCGGATTGTCTCTCCGAAGATCAGGGTTCGATTCCCTGCTGGATCGTTATGGTGCGTTGGACGAATGGCTAAGTTACTGCCCTTTCAAGGCAGCGAAATGGGTTCGAATCCCATACGCACCACTTATATAGGCATGTAGTTTAATTGGTTAGAATGCTAGTCTCCAAAACTAGAAGGTCAGAGTTCGAATCTTTGTATGCCTGTCAAAATCAAACAACAATAAAGTGCATTTGTAGTGTAAATGGATAACATTCTTGACTTCCACTCAAGAGATGCCGGATCATACCCGGTCAGATGCTTATGGTGACTATATCACCATCAAAATCATTTTGGGTATGTAAACGACTACGGAGATCGGGCAGACTGTAAATCTGCTGCCCTATGGGATCGAGTGGGTTCGACTCCCTCCATGCCCACTTAATTTGGGTTGTTAGCTTACATGGTGAAAGCAGTGGACTGAAAATCCACAGAGTCAGGATCGTTACCTGAACTTCCCATTTATCCAAATAAAGCCCTTATAAAAAGGCTGAAAGGTATATATAAAATGGTGACAAAAGCATAACTTATGGACATATAGCTTAATGGAGAGAGTTCATGGCTACGAACCATGCGGATATAGGTTCGAATCCTATTATGTCCGTTTTGCCCATATAGTTTAATGGACAGAACATGGCTCTTCTAAAGCTATAGTCTTGGTTCGATTCCAAGTATGGGTGTTTTGGATGCGTACTCAAACTGGTGAAGAGGGCAGTCTTGAAAACTGCTAGGTCGGCGTGAGTCGGCATGGGGGTTCGAATCCCTCCGCATCCGTTTTATGGGGTATTAGTTCAGTTGGGAGAACGCTTGATTTGCAATCAAGAGGTCATGAGTTCGATTCTCGTATGCTCCACTTTTTCACAATTCAACATGGGTGCGTAACTCAGTTGGTTAGAGTAACCGGCTTTTAACCGGTAAGTCGTGAGTTCGAGTCTCACTGCACCCACTCTCTTTTATGGAGCAGTAAACCTAATTTGGTAAGGTATCTGATTGCTAATCAGAGAGTAATCGCTTCGGCGGTGTGGTGGTTCGAGTCCACTCTGTTCCGTTTTGATGGAATATAATTCAATGGTAGAATGCCTCTCTGATACGGAGGTCACGTAAGTTCGATTCTTACTATTCCAATTTAGACACATACAGCAAATTTTTAAAGCATATGAATCAAATTATATATTTACTTTTGAATACAAATATTTTATCTGATTAACCATGAAATTTCATTCCCCTCTTATGAAATTTCTAACTTTAAAACTGTGTCTAGTTTTTGGCTCATACAGCAAATTATTATTGAAAATTTATGTAATAGCAAAGTTGAAGAATATTTTATACATAACATAATGGCTTATCTCCCATCCAATAAACCATTATTTCATTAAACTGAGCCTAGTAGTCGCATACAGCAATTTAAGTATTTTTACTAAAACAGAAGAAATTTTATATAACAACTATAAATGGTGATTGCGTGTTTGTAATTTTTGTAACATTTTTCAATGCAGCGACTAGATTTTAATAAAGCCACGTACAGCAAATTTTATATGATGAAAAATTGGTTTACATTAATTCTTTGTTTGATTGCTTCGGCAGTCGAATATTTCATAAATTGTGGCTTGATAATTTTTGGCATGTAGTTCAGTGGTAGAACGCCTGACTGTTAATCAGGATGTCGTAGGTTCGATCCCTACCTTGCCAGTTTATTATTGGGGTATCGCCAAGTGGTAAGGCACAGGACTTTGACTCCTGCATTCGTTGGTTCGAATCCAACTACCCCAGTTGGGCACTTGGGTTATAAGGTATATAATTTAACCACTACAAGAATGAAGAAATGGTACGCTAGCAAAACAAGTGAGGCTTCATTCAAATGCCGATGTAGCACAATGGTAGTGCAATCGCCTTGTAAGCGATAGGTTACAGGTTCGAATCCTGCCATCGGCTTCGCTGAGAATGTGGTGTAATGGTAGCATACATGATTTGGGATCATGTGGAGCAGTTCGAGTCTGACATTTTCAATTTTGTGGGTATGGTGTAATTGGTAGACGCACTGGATTTAAGCTCCAGTATCCTTGTGATGTGTGGGTTCGAATCCCACTACCCACATTGATAAGGTATTTTTGTTTTTCTTTTTTGGTCGCATTTTGAATGCTTAATATATATGACTTAACTGACTTTTTATAGAGTCAGTTTTTTATTTGTAAAAATGAAAGGGGAATTTACAATGGCTGGAACTTTATTAAGAATGGGCGATAGAGCCAACACCAACATTTGTGAATTTGTCGTTGATACTGTTGATGAAGTAAGTTTACTTCCTACTACTACAACCAAAGGAAAAGGAAAGTTTGAAAAGGATGTTCATTTTAACTTCTGCCCTCCTATTGGAAGTACTTGCATCGTAGGAAATGGAGATAGTGATTTACTTGTATATATGCTATTCAGTAATGGTTGGAAACAACTTTAATTAGGAGGTAGTTTGTTATGGATTTACTAACTTATGCTCTCCTATTAAAGAAAACAGGGGGTTCTTCTGGGATTGATTCTGCCACACTGACACAAGCAATTACAGATCATAATTCTTCTGAAACATCACACAACGATATTCGTTTACTCGTTGAAGGTCTTAACAATAGATTGAGTGCTTTAGCTGATAGTGATGATACAACGTTAGACCAACTATCTGAAATCGTTGCATATATTAAAAGTAATAAATCTTTGATTGATGCGATAACAACAAATAAAGTAAGCGTATCTGATATTATAGATAATCTTACTACAAATTCAGCTACAAAGCCATTATCTGCTGCTCAAGGTGTAGTACTGAAATCATTGATTGATTCAATTGTTATTCCAACAAAATTATCTGAATTAACTGCAGATGCAACACATCGTCTTGTTACAGATACAGAAAAACAAACTTGGAATAATAAAAGTGATTTCTCAGGAAGTTATAATGACTTGACTGATAAGCCAACTATACCTGCTGCTTATGATGATACAGAACTTCAAGCAAAGGTAGATGACTTAATTTCAAGAGTGTCTACTTTAGAGGCAGCAACAACTACATAATTTTGAATTAACGGCAATAGCACATTTTTGTGTTATTGCCTTTTTAGATGCTGAATTGGTGGAATTGGTATACACGGAAGTCTCAAACACTTTTGGCATAGCCATATGAGTTCGAATCTCATATTCAGCACTTACAATCTGGGAGATTGACGGAATTGGTAGACGTGCCAGACTTAGAATCTGGTGTTAGTTCGTAAGGGTTCGAATCCCTTATCTCCTACTCCCACTGTAAAACAGTGGTTTTATCTACAAATCAGTAACGAAAAGGAGTTTGACAGATGGCATTAACAAAAGAACAAAGAACAAAGAAATCTTTGGCTTCTGATGTTTCAATTAATAGCGATGCAAGAATCGACAAAATTGAAGCAAGAACAGAGCCGGATGAATATGTTTGTCAGACTTGTGGTAAATCCTACAAGAAACGTAAGGGTAACTTCTCTCCTTCTAAATCTCCGATTTATGCTGGAACTGATGGTTACTTGAATACGTGTAAATCATGCGTTGATGATTTGTTCCGACAATACACTGAGTTTTTCGATGGTAATGAAGAACGTGCCATTGAAAGAATTTGCCAATTATTCGATTTATATTTTAACGAAAATGCATTGGCAGCTTCAAGAAAGATCAGTGAAGATCGAAGTAGAATTTCTGTATATATTAGCAAAATTCAGATTCGCCCACACACAGGAAAAACATATAGTGATACGATTATCGAAAGCAAAACTGACTCTATTGATTCCATAGATGAATTATCAGAATATGGAGAAATGGACAGTGCTCAAATTAAAAAGGCTGTTGGAGTTTGGGGATTTGGATTTTCACCAGAACAATACAATATCTTGAATGACCAATTTGACGATTGGAAATCCAGGGTTGTTATTGATGGTAAGACAAGGGAAACTCTTGTTAGGGAGTTGTGTATTATTAAACTCCAAATGAATTTAGCATTAAAGGACAATAACGTAGAGCTTTATACAAAACTGATGAAAACTTATCAGGAAACTATGAAGTCTGCAAATTTACAACCTTTACAAGAAGATGCCACTGATAAGGCTGCAGAAAAACCATTGGGCGTTATGATTCAAATGTTTGAAAATGAACGACCAATAGATAAATGTAGACCAGAGTGGGAAGATGTTGATGGCATTGTCAGATACATTACCATTTATTTTCTTGGTCATCTGTGTAAGATGCTAAAACTTAACAACAAGTACTCTTCTCTTTATGAGGAAGAGATGGCTAAATATAGAGTTGAAGTTCCTGAATTGGAAGAGGCAGACGATGACGATATCTTTGACTACATAATTAATGGCGGTGATGCCAATGAGTCAAAAAAACAATAAGATTTCTGCTGACTCTAAATACGACAAAATAATGGAAGGTCTAAACATATGGGTTGGTTATTATCGTGCTAATCCTGTAAGGTTTTTAATTGATTACTATGGAATGGAATGGATTAGACCATTTCAGCAAGTATTAATTACCTTTATGTTTAGATTCACTTATTTTATGACTATTGCGAGTCGTGGTATGGGTAAATCCATGATTGTTGCTGCTTTCTTAGTAGCTTACTGTACACTATATCCAGGTGTAAAAGTATGTATTGCAGCCGGACAACGTGGACAGTCTATCAATGTCTTGAATAAGATTGTTGAAGAATTTATGCCACAATCTCCTAACTTAAGGAATGAAATTGCTAAATATAACACTTCGCCAGCCGAAGGTTATATATATTGGAAAAATGGTTCAATTATTAAAGTTGTTACAGCTAGAGATTCTGCTCGTTCTGCCAGAGCAAATATCATTATCATGGACGAGTTTCGACTTATTGATAAAGGTGTTGTTGACAAGGTTTTAAGAAAATTTAAGGCTGCACAGCGTAGACCAAATTTCTATAACAAAGAACAATACGATGATAAAATCGAAGCAAACAAACTTAAATATCCAAAAGAACCTAATAAGGAAATTTACTTAAGTAGTGCATACTACAAGTATCATTGGTCTTGGGCAAAGTTCAAGGCTTTTTTCAAATCCATGATGAAAGAAGAAAGCTATATGGTTGTCGGCTTTCCTTATCAATTGCCTGTATATGAGGGTTATTATCCTGAAGAACAGATTCGTGAGGAAATGCAAGAAGATGACTTTGATAGCATTGCTTGGTCTATGGAAATGGATTCTCTTTTCTTTGGTAGCTCAGAGAAAGCATTCTATGATTTTGATTCAATAGATAGAGTAAGAAAAATTCAAAGAGCAATATATCCAAAACCTTATTATGCTTTATTGAACGATTCTAAATACAAATTTGAGCCTAAGAGAAATGGAGAAATAAGATTATTAGCAATGGATATTGCTACGCAAGGTGGTTCAAAGAATGACGCAACTTGTTTTGTTGTTATGCAACTTATTCCAACATCAAACAATCAATATATAAGAAATGTAATCTATGTTTCTACTTTGGATGGTGGACACACATTCGACCAAACATTAAAAGCACGTAGATTATTTGATGATTTTGATTGTGATTACATAGTAGTCGATACCAATGGTGTTGGTATTGCTGTATTTGATAACCTTGTTATTGAACAGGTTGATGACGAGAGAAATGTCGTATATCCGGCATGGTCTTGTATTAACGATGATAAAATGGCTGACAGATGTAAAGATCCAGAAGCCGAAAAGATTATTTATAGCGTAAAAGCTACTGCTAAATTTAATTCTGATGCAGCCGTATATTTACGTGACTGTATCAAGCGTGGAAAAATCCGACTTCTTATTAATGAAGTTGATGCCAACGATTTATTGAATAGAAGCAAGGCTTTTCAAAATTTATTGGTTGAAGATCAGGTATTATTCCAAGAACCTTTCTATCAGACAACAGCTATGATTAATGAAATGATTAACTTAGACTATACAACAACTGATGGAAAAATTAAGGTTATGGAATCATCTGGTATGCGAAAGGACAGATATAGTGCTGTTTCTTATGCTAACCATATTGCGAATGAACTCGAAAGAGATATTCGTAATATTGCAGATGAATACGGATTTACAACATTTATTAATTAGGAGGATGACAAGATGCCAGTGCAGAATGATGTGAGTACTCCTAAAAAAAGGGGTAGACCAGTAGGTTCTAAAAACAAAGTAAAGACTACTACTGTTCCAATTGAAACTCCGATGGAAAATAATGTAGAGACAAATGCTTATGCATATAACACTACTCTACCTTATATTTACTCTGTTCTTGGAGATTTCCTTGATTCATCCCCATATAGCATACAAGATATTAGAACATACGCAAGAAATCCTCAGTATTACAATAAACAACTGAGAGATTTGGCATGGTGGGCTTATAACACTAATGGTAGTGTTAAAAGTGCCGTGAATTATATGAGTTCTATGCATACTCTTGATAAAGTGATTGTATGCAAAAGTAAGAGAAAGAAACGTCCTAAAAATTTTGAATTGAATCGTCAAAAAATGTTGTCTGTGTTAGATACTATTAATTACAAACAACAGATTCGAGATAATTTAATGAAGAATGCCAATGACGGAACTGCTTTCTATTATTTTGAAACAACAGAACGTGCAATGAGTAGTTCAAAATTTTTATCTGATTATGAAATTGCAAACATTGTTGAAATTAATGAATTAGGTATAAACGCATCCATAATTGCTCTTCCTATTGATTGGTGTAAAATTTGTGGTCGCAATGGTAGCACATATAGAATGGCATTTAATATGCGATATTTTGAACAATTTACAGAAAAAGAACTTAAAGCACGATTGAGAGCTATGCCAAAAGAAATAAGAGATGGTTATGAAATTTACCGTCAAAGTAACAGTATTAATTCATGGATGGTTTTAGATGACAAGAAAACAATTGTAACTAAAGCCAATGCAACAATTAATCAACCGTGGGGTGTTCCTATGGCTGTCACTGCTTTTGACGATATTTTATATGCAGAGTACTTTATCAATACAAAAAGAACTGTATTGGATTCTGTAAACAATCAAATTGTTTATATGACTTTCCCGGAAGGAAAAGAAAAAGGTACTTCTTCTCTTACAAGAGATCAGCAAAGAGAACAACATGAAAAAGTAAAAGATGCCATTATTAATAGAAAAAGTCAATCAGGTATATCATTCTTCTCTTTGGCAAGTGGCACAAAACTTGACAAGATGGATGTAGACTTAGACATTTTCGATGAAAAGAATGAATCTTCTATTGTTGATGCCGTTCCTGCTGATTTAGGTCTTAGTTCTGCCGTTTTGAATGGTAACACAAAAGGCAATTATGCAACTGCTTCTCTTAATCTTGAGTTGGTTGCTGGTCATGTGTATACATGGATTGAAAACTATATGGCAGAACTTAATAAATGTATCAATGCCAATATTATTAAAGATTCTTCTTGTGTAGTTGATTGTTATATATTACCTACAACATTTGCTAACAGAGATAAACAAGTGAAATATATGCAAGATTTATATTCACATGGTAAAGGTTCATTGATTGCTTGGGTTAGTGCAAGTGGTTTTGATGCCGATGCTTATATCTCACTGTTAGATTTTGAGTTAGAATCTGATTTTGAAAATAAATATCCTGTTCATGCTACATCGTTTACTATGAGTGGACGAGATGAAATTGAAACAGATAAGGATCATAGTGGTGGTCGCACAAAGGTTGATATGCCAACCAATGAAAATACAATACAATCACAATCTTCTGGTTCTAATATCACTCCAAAACCAAGTACTACATAGGGAGGAAGATTGAATTGTGCGAGAATGCTAAAGGTAACGCAGTAAAATGCAAATCTGTTTTCAAGCCTGGAGTTGCAAGACGCTTATTAAAAATGGGAAATCCTATTTGCGATATTAAGCCGAAAAAAGAAAATCCAGATGCTTCTATCTTCTTATTTGAAGAAACAGAGAAATTCAAGAATGATTTTGCTGCAATCATTTCGACATTTAAAGATGTCGAATAAATATTGCTATTGGTAAAGATTGACACTTTCAGGTGTCTTTTTTTATTTCAATAAATTATACAAAGGTGGTAGAAAAAATGAGAGATTTAACTAAGTGTTTTTTAGAGATTTCACAGGCTACCAACCCAAATGGACGCAGAAACGTCAAATTTGTTTTACATGAGATATATCCTGATACAACTCATTGCAACGGAAATGGAATTACTTATCTTGAACAATATACAAGAGATAACGCTGAAAGTGTAAAAGGTATGCCATTGTGTGCAGAATTCTTAGATAATGACAGAGACATTCCATATGGACATGGTTTGACTGGACATATAAATAATATGCCTGTATTTGAAGATTCTGTACAAGTTGGAAGTTTTGAAGATTGGTCTATAGAAGATATTGAAATAGATGGTACTAAGCATCGTTGCTTATGTGCTACTGGTTACATTAATGAGGGCAGATATCCGAAATTTGTTAAATGGGTTGAGGATAAAGTTGCCGAAGGTGTTCCAGTATGCGGAAGTATTGAGTTTGTTGGAACTAAGGAAAACGATGGTGAAATAATTTATGACGGTGAATGGAAGGAAAAATATAGAGTTCCTATGGTTTATGACTATAGTGGCTATTGTATTTTATCTGTAAAACCATCCGACTCTGCTGCAGTATTAATTGAACTTAATCAGTTCAAGAAGAATAACAAAATGGAGGTAACTGAAATGAATGAAGAAATGAGACAAGCCATTTCTGAATTGAAATCAGATGTTATTTCAGCAATTAAAGACGCAAAGACTGTTGAAGTGAATGAACAGGTTGCTTCTCTTGAATCAAAAGTTTCAGAACTGAATCAGAAAGTTGAAGAATTAAATGGTCAGGTCGAAGCTAAAGACGCTGAAATTGTTGAGTTAAATAAGAAATGCGAAGATGCCGAAGCTGACGTTGCAAAGAAAGACGAAGAATTAAATTCTAAAGTCGAAGAATTAAATGCAACTATCGCTAAACAGGCTGAAGAGCTTAATGAGTTGAAGAAAGCTAACAAAATCGCAGAACTTAATCAGGCACTTGCTGGTTACACTGACGAACAGAAAGATTTCGCAAAAGATGAAATCGCAGCTTTCAATACAGATCCGTTCTCAGTAGAAATTAATTCAATCGTTACAAAGATTGATGCTACTGCTTACAGAAAAATTCGTGAAGGCGAAAAAGCTCTTGAAGTCAACTCACAAAAAGTAAATGAGTTTGATGATATCATGGCAAATGTTGATCCTATCGTTAAAGACGATAAGACAATTGAAGATTTTGATGTATTTGCCTAATTTGAAAGGAGAAAACAAACATGTTGAAGTTTAGAGAAATTGGAACTTACAAAAACGCAGTTAATGTAGGTTACTGTGTGGCAACTGTTGAAATGCACAATGGACAGGTTGCTATTTTCGATGAAGTTGCAAAAACTGCTTCACATCCAGCAACAGGTAAAGAAGCTGAACTTGCAATTGTAATGAATACTATTGATAAGCCAGAAACACATTCACCTAATGAATATGTTATCGAAGTTGGCGAAAATCCTCGTCTGTTTGTTCTTGAATCATTAAAGGGAAGAATCCTTGATATGGACACAGATCAGGTTGTTACAACTTATGCAGATATCAATGTTGGTGACGTTTTAGTTGGTAACGCTGACGGTAAGTTAGAAGTTGCTGCTGATGCTACTGGATATGCAGCATCATTCGAAGTAATCGAAAAAACATCTTTCAACGGCGAAGGTCTTGCTGTAAAAGTTGTTATTGCGTAATTTTGCGTAATTTTGAAAGGAGAAAATAAGAATGAAACATAATATTGAGTTAAATACTTCATTCGAATTGAACAATGCCGTTAGAGATAACGTGGCAATTAAGGATGAAGCTAAATTTAAACAGATGGTTGAAATCTGTTCTGCTCTTTTTGAAGGTAATGATGCTGGAAAATATGGTGCTCAGAAAGACGCTGTTGTAAAGAAACTTGCTTCTCTTGGACAGCAAGCACAACTTGGTGATTTAAAAGCTAGAGCAGAAATTAACACTATCGTTAAATTCATGATTGAACCTAAGTTGTTAGAAGCAATGAAAATCTATGATTTTCTTGGTAATTATCATGAATTGGCATACCATGAACAGCCAAAAGTTAAAACATACAACTACGAAGGAATTGATGCACGTCTACAGGCTGCTAATTCTGATGTAGCGTTCTCTGGAAGAAATTGGATTGAATATCCAGTATCTACAAGAACTATTTCTGCTGGTATGGCTATTGATTACCGTGAACTTGCTTCAGGTAACTTTGATGGTACAATCGCAGAAGAAGCAGCACAAGTTCAGATTGATATGAACAACAAAGGTGTTGCTTACGTACTTGGTGTTCTTAAAAATTCACTTGCAAATAACACAAAATATGTAAGTAATTTTGCTAAGTATACTGATGCACCTACACAGAAACAAGTTGACGATATGATTAAGAAAATGAGAAAAATGGGTAAAGTTGCTATCTTAGGTGACTTCTCTGCTATCTCTCATATTTCTGACTGGAATGGATATAAGACTGTTGGTGACACAGCTCTTCCTTTCTATTCACCATCACAGGTTGACGAAATTTCTAAGGCTGGATTAAACGGATTCTACAAAGGAGCTTCTTTGGTAGAACTTGAAAACCCTTATAACTATACAAAACCGCTTGCTGATAAGACTGGATTTGAAACTTACTACAACGATGAAGATATCTACTTCACTGCTGCTGGTAACAAATCACCTCTTAACATCTTCAGACGTGGTGGTATTACAACTATGAGTGGTACAGACGTTGAAACAGGTACAATCAAAACTAGATTTGACGTTGAACTTGGTGCTGACGTAACTAAAGGTCGTGAATTTGAAATTGGTCTTTTAACAAAAGAGCAATAATCAAACAATAATAATGGTTAGTAGTTGGGATTATTCTCAACTACTACCATATCTTTAAAAAAGTGAGGTAAAAAGTAAATGGAAGATACTACAAAAAAAGATGAAACAGTTGTAACAAAAACAACAAAGCGTACAACTTCAAAGCCAAAAAGAACCATTGATGATGTTTCTTTGAATGAGCGTGTTGCATTTGACAACTTATATGGTTGGTCACTTGGATTTAGAGCTTCTGAAAGCGAAAGAGATATTTTAATCGCACCTTATGTAAAAAACTTTAAGCAATTAACTGTTGCTGAAGTTGATGCACAGGTAAAACTTGGAAATGTTGCTTTCTGTGGTCAAGATGGTTATGGTTCTCATGCACCTTTGAGAATTTTAGATCCTGTAATTCGTGAATATGTATTTGGTGAAGATATTAACCCTATCCAATTAACAGAGGAAAAAGTTAAAGAATTATTCGCCATTGACAATAAGAAAGAATTTGAAAAGAAACTTTCTGAGTTGGTTGTTACTGATTCTGAGAAGAGAATGATTGTTATTCTTGCAGAAAAGATTGGTATTGAAGATGTAGTTTCATTTAAATTGGCTGCTATTGAAAAAGTCAGTGGCATTAAATTCGATCTTTAATTAAAAGGTGGTGGATTGAATGACAAAGTACAGTGATGTGGTTTCAGCATTTGAATCCATCATTAAAAATAAATATCCGTTAGCTGACGGACTGGTGTATCAATGGTTCTTGAATGCTTTAGCAGAATATGAACTTAATATTGGAGAACTTGGATTTAATGATACATCGGAAGAATTTATTTCTCCATCTAAAAATAATGAATCATTCGATTCAAATGGCAATGTGAAGCGTCATATTATTTTGCATTTGGCTGAAATTATGAAGTCATATTACATGCAACAAGAAATTAGACGTGTAAATCAGCTTAATAATATTATCGGAAAAGATATTAGCTTGAATGGTACTGGCGATACCAAAAAATACACCAAAGAAGAATCTGATATGTTGGATTATAAGATTGCAGATCTTTATACAAAACAAAAACCTCCGGCATACGTATAGGAGGTAGTTTATGGCAAAAGAATGGTATCTTATGAATACTCCACCTATTTATAATGGTGGATTCGAAGGTGAAGAATGGGTTAATTATGCACAAGAAGGTTTTCAAGAGATGCTTGATACAACCATGTTGTGCGATAATGTGGAGTTCATTAATAGTGATTTCTCTGTGATTGTTCCTGGAAAAGCTATTATTCAAAGTGTTACTCCTGATACTAAATTAAAAGCCGAAGATAGACAGATATTAGTGCCAATTGGTACTCTGCAAAAATATGCCTACATTAGATTCGAGGGCGATGTATGGCTTATCGCTTCTGAACCAAGCAATAATAAATTTTACGAAAAGGCTGTATTGAAGATTTGTCATAATCAATTAAGATGGCAAGATACTGAAACCAAAGAAATAATTAATTATTGGTATTGGTGTGAAGATATTACAAGATATAGTCCTGGTATTTTTCAAGGTAACATTATTGTTAAATACGAAAAACAGTATAGTTTAATGTTACCTATGGATAAGACTACCAGAAAACTACATGATGGTATGAGATTTATATTGGAGTTTTCAGGTGATACTCCACTTGTGTTCAAACTAACAAAATTTGATGGAATAACAGGCAATAATAAAAATGTGAAGATTTTGAATCTATCATTGACACAGACTGTTTACGATGAAGATAGAGATAATACAGATTTAATGATTGCAGATTATTATGAGAACAACAATGTTACTTCTGATTATAACTGTGAAATCAATTACGAATCTGATGAAATTTCATTATCTTCATTTGGTAAGTACACGGCTGCTTTCACAAATGATAATGGTAGCATTTTAGAGAATGTAGATTTCCGTTGGGAAATTATGAATAATGCCTTTGATATAAGTAATTTAGTTTGTACATATCAAGACAATACCATAAAGATTGTTGTTAAAAATAACAGCGAATTAATTGGAGAAAAATTTGATTTAAGTATTGTTTCACCAGATGATGTGGTTTTGGCAACTCTACCTATAACGATTACTGCATTATGGTAGGAGGGTTTATTATGGAAGATTTTGATATTAACTCTTTTAAATCAGTGGTAATTAATAAGATTGTTGAAAATAACGAGATTGTTTGGAATCTTGATAATGAATATATAGATGCTGGTGGTGGACTGCTTAATAAAAGATTATTTCCTTTTATTCAAAATCCAAAGACAGTTGAAAATACTGCTCCGTTTATCTGCTTCAAAGTGGATCACACAAGAAATCGCAATTATTTCTTAGAAGAGATAAATGTAGTTATATACGTAGTCTGTCACGAAAAAGAAATGACTAAAAAGGTACAAAGTTATGAAACAAAAGAAATATTATCCGGCACAATTATTGACATTCTTGGAGAAGAACTTAAAAAAACTTTGACAGGATTGGAAACTAATTGGATTGGTGAATTAACATGTGTAAGTAACACTGAAGAGGTATTATATTATGAATACCCTTGTAGAGTTCTTAAATTTTCTGCAATGAAGGAATCTTATGCACACAACATTTGAGGATTTATATTCGTACCTTTTATTCAGTTCACCAATTGATTATACCAATGATTTAATTTTGTACCCTATAAGAATGGAACACATTTTAGATTTCAGTATATTAAAACAAAGTATATTGGTAAGAAAAAATAGCATGTTCCCAGTAAAGAAGGTAATCAAGATGTCGTATCTTGAGTTCCTTTTTTTCTGTCACAATAACATAGATTTTGCGAATGAGTATGAAATGCCGTTACTCCCCCACTACTACTCTTTCGCTCATAATTTATTAAAACTTGTCTTTAAAGGACAAGAAGTGTTGGTTAATTCAACAACTGGGGGCTTTAAGATAAATGGCGTTGAATTAACTGATGACCAATTTGATGATATAAGAAGAATTATTATACTTCAAAATGGGATTGATTTTGACATTGACGAATTTATTCATTACGACACAGAAAAAGAATTGATGAAAGCTCAAGAAGTTGTTCAAGGAAAGGACAAATCTTCAATAGAGGATTACATTGATTCTGTATGTGTTGGAATGCATTTATCAGAAGAAGAAGTAAGACAACTTACTATTCGTAAGTTTTGGCGATATGTAAAGAGAATAAGTAAAAAGGATATCTTTACAATCATGAAAACTGCTGAAAGTGGTGGAATGGTTAAGTTCAAAGAACATATTCCTTATTGGATGTGCGAACTTGACGATAACACGGATAGATTCAAAGATGTAAAAACTGATGCACAATCATTGAGAAAAATGATTAGTGGCTAAACATAAGCAAACAATAATGGAGGTATTTGTATAATGAATACAAGAGGTAAAGAATTCGTTGTATCTGTTGCAGATTTCGCATTCTATATTGATGGCGTATTGGCTTGTACTGGTGTTACAAACTTAAGCTCTTCAATTTCTGTATCTATGCAAGAACAGGCTGTTAATGCTGGTAAAGGTAATCAGAAGATTTTCTCATACAAATATGGTAGAGAATTAACTGCTGAACTTGAAGCTGCAGACTGGAAACTTGAATACATCGCACTGCAAACAGGTTCACAGATTGTTAAAGGAATCCAAGATTTCTATAGCTTAAATGAATGTGTAACTTTGACAAATGGTATTGGAACACTTGGAAAAACACCTATTGAGGGTGCAAAAGTTGGTGTTGAATTACCTAATGGTACATTCGTAGAAGTTGCTCCTGAAGGAACAACAATTGATCTTACTGCTTTTGGTCTTACAAAAGAAATGGTAAAAGCTACATATCAGTACGATGTTGTTGCTAAACGTATCACAATCGATGCTGAAAGTACACCTTATGTTGGAAAACTTGTTTTACAGGCTGACAAACATAACAGTAAAAGAGGTAAGATTGGTACAGTTGAAATTGTAATTCCATCATACTCACTTGATGGTAACTTTGATATCTCTTTCACTCCTGATGGTGTTGTAAGTACAACTCTGTCTGGTACTGCTCTTGCAGTTGAAGGTGATACATGTTCTGATGGTGCTGCTGTATATGCATACATCACAGAAATTGATGACAACGATGATACAATCGCTGTATCTGAAATTGCTATCAGTGCTCCTACAAAAACAATTAAGGTTGATGGAACAACTCAGTTAGCCGTTGTTGGTATTTTAGGTGCAATGTATAAACCTATTGAAATTGATGCTTCAGAAGTTACATTTAGTGTAGATACAGATAGTGCAGCTATCGTTTCTGTTGGAGAAAAGACAGGTCTTGTAACAGGTCTTGGTGCTGGTACTGCAACAGTTAAAGCACTTTATGGTTCTCTTGAAGATACTATTTCAATTACTGTAACTCAATAATTGAATTAAAATATGGGTAGGCTGAAAAGTCTACCCATTGTATTTACGGAGGAACTAATATGTTAAAAAATGAAGATATTTTAAAAAATGATACTGAAATTCAAGAAGAAGTTGTAAATAAGAAAGTTGAATCAAAATCAGTTAATAACACAAAACGTACTAAGAAATCAACAGTTCCTAAAGAAAACATTAAGGAATGTGATGTATTGGTATATAATGCTTCAAAGAAATACATTATTATTTCTTTCGATGGATATGGATATGAAATTGGGAATATAGATAAAGATCCTGGTAAGAAAGTAGTTATTAAATATACTGGCACTCCTGCTACTTCTAATTTTAAATTAGAACTGAAGAGATAATTAAATGTGTAAGTATTCATATAGCCAATTTAATGAAAAGGCAAAAACAGAAATGTTATATTGCTTAAATAAAGACAATAAGCGTAGTACTAATGGACTATGTTTATGTCAAAGATATTGCCGGGATAAACAACGATATATTCCACATAACCAAGATAAAAAGCATTGTAAATATTGTGCTGATGATTAGCAAGTGTGGTTCTTATAAATTTTTGCCACACTTGCGTATGATACCTATTGGAAAATTCAAAAGTCTTATTTTGACCTTTTCAATGGGTATCATTTTTTATCGCATTGTAATACATACTTTTTATCAACTATTTAGTATGTATTATTTTGTGTAATTTTGATGCAGACATTATTAATCAATAAACAAAAAAGAACATTACGTGTAGATGTTTAGTTTCTTTAACATTAATACACATAAATAAAGGAGAAATTGATATGAATATGAAAGAAATCGCAGCTCTTTATGGAATCAAAGAGGTAGACAAATCCATGAAGAATAAAACAAAGGCAAAAGACATTGTAGAAAAAATTTTAAAGTGTCCTAAATGTGGTAAACCTATGCATTGGGTTAAGGACACAAATGTTTGTGTTTGCCAAACTTGTACATACACTGTTGGAAAGAAAGAAAACAAAAAAACTTATAGTGTTACAAAGCCTCTTTCTAACAGAGATTATAAATTCCTTGTAAATAATTATGATTCAATCAACACAGAAAGTACAGAGGTGTAATTATGAAGTATACTAACGAGTCTACATATCTTGATGGCGATAAGCACATTGCATTTAGTTATTGTGCTACTCCGTCAATCATCGACAAAATGAATATGGTTGAAGATATCACAGATGGTGTGATTAATGAAGCGAACGGATATGAACCTATTCTTTATGGGTATTATGTCACACTTATAATGGTTGATTCATTAACAAACATTAAATTACCAGAAAATATTAATGATATTGCAGATTTCTTTGCAAGAACAGAAATTGATAAAATCTTAAAAGATGCTATTCCTGATTTATGGGAAGAAATTGAAAATGCTGCTGAAAAGAAAATCAAATATAGATGCAAAGAATTCTTAAACAAATCTAAACTGGATGAATTATTTGGTGCTTTAATATCACTCATTAGTAAATATGACAAAGCCTTTGACGGTCTTGACATTAACGAAGCATTAAGCAAAATCACATCAATCAGTGAATTAGCGAATATGCCGGAAACAAAGATTGTAGAAGGAATTTTAGATTATAACAAAAAGGACGCTGACAATCAGCAAGAATAAAGAAGAGGGTTACCGCCCTCTTCTATTTTTTATGCAATTTTATGGAAAGGGTAGGTAACTATGGCTAGAAAAACAGTTTATAACAAAATTACAAATGAACAGGCAATTAAAAATATAAACCCAGATAATAAACAACTGTGTGATGATTTCCTGGAATATTTATCTTCTGTTGATCGTGCACAGTCTACAATTAATGGGTATAAAAATGACTTGGAAATTTTCTTTTGTTGGAACTTAGAATTCAATAACAACAAATTCTTTGTTGATATTAAGAAAAGAGAATTAACAAGATTTCAAGGACACGCACTCAATGAATGGGGCTGGAGTCCTAAGAGAATTCGCCGTGTAAAATCTGCTATTAGTAGTATGTCAAACTACATTGAAAATATTTTACAAGACGAAGATGAAGATTTCGAAAACTTCCGTTCTATTATCGGAAAGATTGAATCGCCATCAAATGAAACTGTTAGAGAAAAAACAGTTATTCCAGATGAAGAAATTGATAAATTTTTAGATAGATTAGTCAGTGAAGGACGTTATCAACAGGCTTGTGCTTTTGCTTTGGCTGCTATGAGTGGTGCAAGAAAAGCTGAGTTATTAAGATTTAAAGTAGAATATTTTACTGACGAAAACATTGTTTACGATGCTCTTTATAAAACACCAAAAATCAAAACAAAAGGTCGTGGAAAGAATGGTAAACAATTAAACAAATATGTTCTATATGATTTCAAAAAGTATTTTGATTTATGGATGAACGAACGAAAAGAAAAAGGTATTGAATGTGAATGGTTATTTGTTCGCAAATGTAGCGATGGTACTTATGCTCAAATGAAGATTAGCAATCTTGATAGTTGGGCAAATATCTTTTCAAACGAATTAAATGTAGATTTTTACTGGCACTGCATGAGACACTATTTGAACACTAGATTGCTGAAATTAAATATTCCAGCCAATGTAGTTCAAGAATTCTTTGGTTGGTCAAGTAGTGATATGGTAAATCTCTATAATGATAGCGAAGTATCTGAAGAATTCAGTAAGTACTTCTCTAAAGATGGAATTATCGAGGGCAAATCGACCTCCTTATCTGACTTATAAACAAACATTTATAAAGGAGAGTTATCATGGTAGCAAAGAATATGTTGCAACTTGAAAAGATGATAATGAACGACATCCAAAAAGCAATGACAATTGTTCATGCAAAATCTGAACAAACTGCGAAAGATGAAGTTCAATCATTCTACTCTCAAGGTAAACCTAAAATTTATAAACGAACAGGAAAACTCGGAAAAAGTGTAAGATCACATGGACTCAACAGTTATAAAACCACTGTTGAGTTTTTTGTTTGGTTGGACAGAACTTACAATTACACAGTTCCTAATCCAGATTTTACATCAAAAGGGTTTTCTAGTTATTTTACTACACCAATGGTATTTGATGCTGCAGAAGCAGGTGAGGCAAATATCAAAGGTCGTTCTGGGTTCTGGAAAAGAACAGAACAAAAAATAGAGTCTGACTTAGATAGCACGTTTGCTACTTATTTTAATTAACAGGAGGTGGAAGTATGTCAGATTTTATAGCTCGTGTCAAGGCACAGCTTGATTTGCAACAGGCTAATGCTGACATGAATAGCTTTCTGAATAAACAAAGGAAAGTAAAAATTGATGTTGATTTACAGTCTGGTAATGTTAATGTAAATAACTTTTTAAATCAGATAAAATCACAATTTCAAAGTGCCGGACAATCAGCCGGGGCTAATTTTGCCAATTCTGTTAATAGTAGTCTTAACAAAATAAACGTTAAAAATGCTGCTTCACAAATTGCTAATTTACAAAGAACATTAAAATCAATGAATTTTAATAGTTCTTCTATTGATGTTATCACAAAAGATTTGACTGAAATGGATCTAGCTGTTACCAAAATTACAACTAGATTAAATGGTCAAAATATTCGTGTCAATGTAAATGGTATAGATGAACTTGGTCGTGCTGTTACTGTTGTAAAAGAGTTTGACGCTCAAACTGGAAGAGTTTTACCAAGAGTTAGTTCGACAATTACACAATCTTTTAATAAAATTGGTCAGTCTCTCAAAGTGACAGATATTGCTAATCTAAATGCAAATATCGCACAATTATCAACTCAGTTTAATTCTCTTGGTGGTTCTGCTACAAATGTTCAAACTAAACTAACTGAATTAAAAAATCGTTTAGCTCAGATTGGGAACATTCCTGGAGCAGATAAACAAATAGCTGAATTTAAATCTATTCAAACTGAGGTTGATAAATTAAAGGCAAAATACAAAGAGTTAAATGCCGAAAATGCAAATATTGTTAATTCCATGAATTTGATATCCCAAAGAACTATTCTTGGAAATCAGATTCAAACATGGATGAACAAAAATACAAAAGCAGCCAAGATTTACAGGACTGAATTAGAAGCTCTCCAAAGACAATTAGCATCTGTAAATTCAAAGACAGGTTTACAACAGGTTACAAACCAATTTAAAGAATTGAAATCTGTTGCTGCTGCACAAGGAAATCTTGGTGGAAGTATTTTTGCAAGGCTTAAAGATAATGTAACCAAATTAAGTCCTCTATTTGGTATGGGTACATTAATTACTACAAGTATTCGTGGACTTAAAGATATGTACCAAAACGTACTGAATATAGATTCAGCAATGACAGAACTTAAAAAGGTTACAAATGAAACGGCTTCTACATATGAAAACTTTTTAGAGTCTGCATCAAAAAGATCTGTAGAAATTGGTTCTACAATTCAAGAATATGTTAATTCAACTGCCGATTTTGCTAGACTTGGTTATGATATAAATGAAGCACAACAACTTGCAGAAGTCGCAAATATTTATAAGGTTGTTGGTGACGAAATCGCAAGTATTGATGTTGCAAGCCAAAGCGTTATTTCGACTTTAACTGCTTTTGGTATCGAAGCAAGTGAAGCAATGTCTATCGTTGATAAATTCAACGAAGTTGGTAACAATTTTGCAATCAGTTCAGGTGGTATTGGTGATGCATTAACTCGTTCTGCATCTTCAATGGCTGCTGCCAATAATACATTAGATGAAACAATCGCTCTTATTACTGCTGCTAATACAGTAGTTCAAGATCCAGATGTTGTCGGTAAACGGCTTTGCCGACATTAAAAGTGGCTATAACGGTTAAACTCCAGGGATGGACAAGACCGTGGAAAGACTTCATAAGTATTTTATTACACATCAATTAGGAAGGATGTGTATTTTTTATGTTTTTATTTAGGAGTGATTGATTATGCCAGCAAAAGGGCAACGTACAGGTTATTACGTAAAATGTGAAAATTGTGGTAAAGAAATATATCAAACAAAAACCCAATATAATAGAGCAAAACATCATTTTTGTTCTAATAAATGTCAAAAGGAATTTCAACATCAATTATCTTTTGAAGATAGAAAATGTGAAATGTGTGGCACTATTTTTAATATTCGCAAGAAAATCCCACAACGATTTTGTTCTATTGAATGCCAACACAAATGGCAAGAAACAATGGTTGGTATATCAAACCCAAGATTTACACGTATTAAAATAAAATGTGAAACATGTGGAAAAACCTTTTATCAAAAACAATATAAACTTGATAATGGGCAACATAATTTTTGTTCTAATAAATGTAGGCAAAAATGGTATTCTGATATTTTTAGTCAAAGCAAAGAATGGAAAGACACTTCCAGAAAACGTGCTGTTCGTATTTTAGAAAAGAAACAAATTAATACAAATACAAAACCTCAAATTATGATAAATAATTTGTTAGATGAAATGAATATCTCTTATGTTAATGAAAAAGGTTTTAAATATTATGCAGTTGATAATTATTTAAATGAATACAATTTGGTAATTGAAGTTATGGGTGATTTTTGGCATTGTCATCCATTAAAATACAACAAATCAACTATGCTCGATATACATAAAAAGAGAATTCCAAGAGATAAAGCCAAACATACATATTTCAAAAAACTTCATGATATAGAAATATTGTATTTATGGGAAAGTGATATTTACAACAATATTGAATTATGTAGATTATTAATTGAAAAATATATTAAATGCAATGGTATTTTGAAAAATTATCATTCTTTTAATTATCATATTAAAAATGGCAAATTAAGATTAAATAATAAATTAATTATGCCATATCAAGAAAATGTAGTTAATGCCTAATCATTTGGCTACATTGGATTAAAAATACTTATGGAGAATCCGTAACGACTGTAATACTTTATATGGTAACATATGGAGTTTCGCCACTGTCCGAAGATACAGTCTGAACTACCGAAAGGTACTTTTACACTGAAATGTGTAATCGCCACGCTATAATCCAAAATAATGAAACGTGGGAATAAGGCAGAAATGCCTTATCGCCATATTACAAAGATAATATGGTTAGTAGATTTTATGGTCGAATCGAAGTAACATATTTGACAGCCTTTAAGACCATTAGTATGCGTATTCGTGGTGCAAAAACAGAGTTAGAAGAAGCTGGACTTGAAACGGAAGGCATGGCTGAATCAACAGCCAAATTGCAAAAGGAAATTCTTGCACTATCTGGCGTTGACATCATGCTTGATGAAAGCACATTTAAATCTACATATCAGATTTTAGAAGAATTATCTGAAAAATGGAGTAGTTTAACAGATATTCAACAAGCAAGTATCACTGAATTAATTGCCGGGAAACGTCAGGGTAACGTAATTTCATCATTGATGGAAAACTTTGATATTGCTGAACAAGCATTACAAACATCAATGAATTCTCAAGGTTCTGCAATGGCAGAACATGCAAAATGGATGGATTCATTACAGGCAAAAACACAACAGTTAAGTGCTGCCTGGGAATCTTTATCTATGACATTTATGAGTTCTGATTTCCTAAAAGGTGCTGTAAGTGGATTAACAGAATTCGTTCAATTACTTGATAATATCATTGATAAATTTGGCACACTACCAACTTTATTAACTGGAATTTCTGCCGTTAGAACATTCCAAGGAAAAGGATTATTTGGAGTAGACGGAAATCAATTCAAATTAATGAATACAAATATTACTGGATTGATTGATAATTACGGCAAATTACAAACTGCTTTTTCTCGTTACAATTCATTGTCAAGTAAATCTGCATCATTCCAAGCTAAATATAATGCTGCAATGGCTAGTTCAAATACGTCACTTGCAAAATATTTATCTGGATTAAATGGTGCAAAGGCATCAATGAGTGGATATATTTCTTCATTGGTTGCTGGTAAAGCTGCTACTATTGCTATGCAAGCTGCAGCATTAGCTTTAAATATGGCTCTCACTATGGGATTGTCAATGGCTATTTCTGCCGTTGTTCAAGGAATTTCTAATCTTATCAACAAGCAAAAAGAAGCTAGGGAATCTGCATTAGAAGCTGGGAACGCTGCAAAAGACGAATCACAAAATCTTCGTAATTTATTCAATACATACACCGATGCAAAACTTGCATATGATTCTAATGTTGGTTCAAAAGAGGCTCTTGAGTCTGCCACAGAATCCTTGTTAGAAGCACTTGGATTAGAACAGTCAGAAATCGATGAACTTATTGGAAAATATGGAGATTTAGATTCTGCTATTGATAAAGTTACTATTGAATCTTTACGAAAAGATTTAGCAGACCTTACTGCCGGATATGAAGCTGCTGTTGATACATTATTAGATAAGACAACCGATGGTTTCTTTGATATGGACACATTCAATAAAGTGTCTTTCAGAAAAGCAAACGGAGCATTTCAAACAGATCCAGTTGCAGAAGCGTTAAAGGCTGCTGGCTTTAGTTATACTGATGAATACAGTTATAATGGTGGATATACTGGAAGTTACATTAATCTTGGTGACACTTCTACTCTTGAAGGGGCATTAGCAGCATATGATAATCTCGTTAAAATGCGTGAAGCATTAGATAGAGATGTTGGTAATTTATATACACGTGAAGAATTAGCCGAATCTGCTTTATATAAAGGTATCAACGACAAAATCAATGAATTTACTACAGAATATAATGATGTAATGGATTACGTTGAACAAGTCAATGATACAGTTGCTCAGATTCAAATTATGGAGGCATTATCTGATAATGTTCCTAAAACTACCGAAGAGTTTGAAGCATTCAAGAAAGAAATGCTTAGTACTGCCAAAGAAAGTGGCGAATTTGTAGGTTCTCAAGAGGATATTGAGGACGCTATAACTAATACTCTTTCTGAGATGCCTGAATTAATTGACTTCTTCGATAGTACAACTACTGTTGCTGGTGATGCTACTGAAACACTTTCTTCAATGGCAGAAAAGGCACAAGAAAATGTTTCTGCTGTTGCAGAATCAGTTACAGGTTTTGTAACAAATCTTTCAGGTGTACAAGATGTTCTCAATTCTCAAAGTACAGGTAAATCTCTTTCTATTGAAGATTTCAATTCAGAAGAATTAAAAGATTATCGTAGTGCATTAGAATATGTGAACGGAACAATGCAACTTAATGCAGAAAAAGTTGCAGAAATTACAGAAGCAAAAGCCGAAGAAGAACTTGCTGTTATTGCTGCGAATAAGGCATATGCACAAGCTGGATATTTAGACAATGCTTCTGAGATTGAAAAATTACGTAAAAAGATTCGTGATAAAAATTTTGCCGAAGGTGAAACTGCCGAATCAGTACAAGCAAGTATTGATAGTTACCTCGCACAAAATGAAGCACTTTTAGAAACAATCAATGGATATGACGTTATGACCTCTTCTATTCAAGAGGCTACAAGTGCATATCAACATTGGTTAAATGCTCAAAATGCTGCACAATCTGGAGATATGTTTGATAGTTCAATTGAAGCTATGCAAAAAATCTCAGATACATTAGTGAATACTGATTCTGACAGTTATGGACGAATTGGTAATCAAGACTATAAAGCAGCCGTTGACTTTGTTGTTCCTGAATCAGTAGATCATGAAGATACTGATGCTGTCAACAAATACATGGAAAGTATTAAAGACTTATTCACATATGATAGCGATGGAAAACGTGATGGATTAGATATTGCTACATTTTGCGAAAAAGCCGTTGATGCTGGTCTTATGGTTCTGGATGACTCTGGTGAAAACTATCAGATTGCCGGACAAAAGACAATGGAAGATTTTGCCGAAGGTTTAAATCTTTCTCTTCCACTCGTTCAAGCTATGTTTGGCGAAATGGAGGAATTTGGTGCTGAATTTGATTGGTCTGATGAAGCAATTAAAACAATTGGCGATTTGGGCGTTGCTGCAAATGAATCAGCCGAAAAACTGCGTAGTATTGACCAATTCAGTAATTTGGCAATTGCATTAGATGTTTCAAGTTTTGAAACAAGTGAAGAGAAAATTTCTGCTTTGGATGCTACTATTGCAGAAATGAATGGCGTAAAAGCAAAAGTTGATGTCGATTCAAGTGAAGTCGAAGATGCAAATACTGTTATCAAGTATTGTGTAGCACAAAAACAATTATTATCTCAACCAGATGTAATGACCGTAGATACTTCTATGGTTGAAGGTAAAATTGGTGAAGCTATTTCATTATTACAAGAATTCCAGTCTGCACAAGATAATCTTGAGATGACAAAAACTCTTGGAATGGACACTACACAAGCACAAGCCGACCTTGATGCTGTTACTCAAAAGATTCAAGGATTAGATACGAATGTTACAACTGCATTAAGTCTTGATACTACATCTGTTGATACTATTAAAACTTCAATTGGTGCTCTTTCATGCGAAATGATTGTAAAAGCTGGCGTTGATGAATCAGCCGTTATTGGTTTTCAGCAAACAGCCCATGACGCAAAAGGTACTGTTGAATGGGATAATAATACAAGGGCTGTAGATGCTTATGCTGCTTCTCAGAAATATGCAGAAGGTCAAGTTAAATGGTACAACAATACTTCATTAGTCAAAACGAAGTTTTATGCAACTGGAACAATCAATTGGAGTGGTTCTAGCAGAAATTACCTAAATGGTACTGCTCACTTATCTGGTACAGCGAATGCTAGTGGAGATTGGGGAACTGCAGTTGGTGGTACTTCTCTTGTAGGTGAGTTAGGACAAGAAATTGTTGTTGATCCACATACAGGCAGATGGTACACAGTTGGTGATAAAGGTGCTGAGTTCAGAAAGATTCCAAAGGGTGCTATTGTATTTAACCATAAACAAACAGAGTCATTACTAGCAAATGGTTTCGTTGCTGGTCGTGCTGCTGCTTTTGCAAGTGGTACTGCAATGGTTACTGGTGGAATTTCAGTAAAACAGTCTAAAAAATCTTCTGAAAACTCTTCTGCCAAAAAGAAATCTTCAACAACTAAGAAGTCAACTACTTCTTCAACAAAAAATTCTACTACATCAAAAACCAATGATTCTAGTACAAAAGACTTTGAAGAATCATTTGATTGGATTGAAATTGCTCTTACAAGAATTCAAGAGGCAATTGACAGAGTAAAAGTAACTGCTGAAAGTGCTTTTAAAACACTAACAAAGCGAAACAAAAATGTTACTAAAGAAATTGGTCTTATCAATGATGAAATAGAGTTACAATCTCAGGCATATAACGAATACATTGCACAGGCAAATTCTGTAGGTCTTTCTGAGACATATGCTAAAAAAGTTCGTAATGGAACAATGGATATTTCCACAATTACAGATGAAGATTTGGCAGACCAAATTAAGGAATATCAAGAATATTACGAAAAGGCAATTGAATGTAAAGATGCTGTGGCAGAATTACACGAAGAAGTTGCAAGTTTATATAAAGAAAAATTTGATAATATATCTGATGATTTTGATAATCAACTATCTCTCGTTGAGCATTTGACTAACGCATATAATAATGGAATAGACGAGTTAGAGGCACGTGGTCATTTAGGAAGTACTAAATATTATGAGGCACTACAAAGGGCTGAAAATGAAAATATTACCATCCTAAATAAACAACTCTCTTCTCTTACAAAATCATATAACGAAGCTATGGCATCTGGTGAAATTGAGGAAGGTTCTGAAGCATGGTATGAAATGCAACAGTCTATCAATGAAACTAAAGAAGCTATTCAAGAAGCTGAAATAAGTTTACTTGAATACCAAAAGACGATGCGTGAATTAGAGTGGGAACATTTTGACTACTTACAAGAACGTATCTCTTCTATTACTGCTGAAACGGAGTTTATGATTGATTTAATGTCAAATTCTGATTTGTTTGATGATAAAGGTAACTTGACAGATACAGGTATGTCAACTATGGGATTACATGGACAGAATTACAATGTTCATATGAACCAGGCTGACCAATATGGTGCTGAAGCTGCCGAAATCGACAGACAACTTGCAGAAGATCCATATAACACAGATTTAATTGAACGTAAAGAGGAACTATTAGAACTACAACGTGAGTCTATACTTGCTGCCGAAGAAGAAAAACAGGCTATTGTGGATTTAGTTGAAGAAGGTATTAATATTCAGTTAGATTCTTTACAAGAACTGATTGACACATATACAGAATCTTTGGATAGTGCCAAAGATTTATATGAATATCAGAAAAAGGTAAAAGAACAGACAACTAATATTGCCAACCTACAGAAACAATTATCTGCATATTCCGGCGATAATTCTGAGGAAAATCGTGCAAGAATTCAGAAATTACAAGTAGATTTATCTGAAGCTATGGAAGATTTGCAAGAAACACAGTATGACCAATACATTACTGACCAAAAGAAATTATTGGATAACTTGTATCTTGAATATGAAACAATCTTAAATGAGCGTTTGGATAATGTTGATGCGTTATTGACTGATGTTTTTGATGCGATTAATAGCAGTTCTGCCACAATTGATACAACACTTAAAACAGAAAGTGGAAACGTAGGTTATACAATTTCTGAAAGTTTGAAATCAATTTGGAGTAACGAAGGTGGAGCTACTTCTATTATCACAAAATATGGTGACGGATTTACAACTCAATTAACTTCTGTTAATGAAGCTGTTCGTGCAATCGCTATTAAAACAGGTGCTATGGTCGAAGAAAGTGATAAGCAAGCCGAAAAGACCGTAGAGGAAACAACAAAGACTACGCCAACTACACCAACTAAAAAGCCAGATACAACAAAAAAACCAACAACTACACCAACTAAGACAACTGGTACTCAAGGTGACGGAAAATTACAAGTTGGTGATAAGGTAACGTTCAAGAGTGGTAAGTATTATAATTCTTCTGATGGTGGTACTCCTACTGGTTCAAAATATCAAGGAAAGCAAGTATACATCACAAAGATTAATACAAAATCTTGGGCAACTAAACCTTATCATATTTCAACTGGTAAGAAATTGGGTAGTGGTGACTTGGGATGGCTGACAAAATCTCAGTTGTCAGGATATTACACTGGTCTGAGAAATGCTACAAAAGATGAAGATGCTTGGGTAAATGAATTAGGTTCTGAATCTATCATTAATCCAACTGGTAGTGCTATTGTGACTCACGTGGCAAAAGGTTCTACTATTTTGGATGCACAGGCTACTAAGAATATCTGGGATATGGCAAATGATCCATCTGATTTCATTGGAAATCATTCGTTTAATATTCCTGGAATGTCTGATAGTTCATCTTCTGGTAATTATTATGGAAGTATCGGAAGTATTAATATAGATGTTACTGGTGTTTCAAATTATACTGAATTTTACAATGAACTTATTAAAGACAGTAAGTTTGAAAAGGCTATTCATGCTATGACATTTGGCAGATCAAATGGTGGTAGTGCTTTAGCAAAATATAAATATATACGTAAATAAAACAATTACGGAGAGTTGGTTTTCTACCACTCTCCTATTTGTTTGCATTCAAAAAATTTTTTAGCAAAAATTTATTGCTTATAAGATTAAAAGAAATGTGTAGGTTATTAGGGGTAGATAAGATATGAATTTAATCAACAAGGTATCTCAGCGTACCATTGAACGCTTTAAAAAGAGAATTCAATTTCTTGAAAAACAGAATGCAATATTACTCAAAGAGAACACAGATTTAAAAGAAAAGATTGAATCTTATGAAACTATTATATCTGATTTACGAAAAATTGAATCTGACTATAAATCTGGAATTGATGAAATGGTTAGCTTAAAGAAAATGTATCAGCAAGCTATCAAAGAAGTGGCAAACTTAAAAGCTACTTACTCAAGAGAAATGAAAGCATTATTAAAACAAATGCGAAAAGATATTTGAGAAAAGGATGGTGAAGATACAAAGTGTACGCTTTAGATTTTGAATTTGATGGTCAATATTTGAGTGACTATGGGTTCGTTATCTGTGATTTCAACGGTGTTTCTGGCACAGACATTGTAAGTGCCGGTTCAAAAATTACATTCAATACTGTATCTCATCATATGGGTAAAAAACATAATTTAACAAGTACTAGATATGACGAGTGTATTCAAACTACTTTTAGTATTTGTAAAAATCCAAGACTTTATAAAAGCCTGGAAATTTCCAACGATGAATACAGAGATTTAATTCGTTGGTTAAATCGCCGTGAATTTTTGAATTTCCAATTATTAGGCGATGGAGATGACGAACATGAAACATGCTTTTTTGAAGCAAGTTTTAATATAGATAAAATTAAAATTGGTGATGTTCTTGTTGGTATGGAACTCACCATGCAAACAAATAAACCTTTTGGATATGGTCAAGAGCAACGTGTTAGTTGGACTGTTTCTGACACTACAAAAACATATTTGCTCAGTGATATTTCAGATGAAATTGGCTACATATATCCAGATATAACAATTTCAATTAATGCCAATGGTGATTTGACACTTTATAACGAGATGGAAAATTGCACAATGGTAATTAAAAATTGTACGATTGGTGAAGTTATTGTAATTGATGGAGAAAATCAAATCATCACTTCTTCATTAAATAGCCACCATGTATATGATGATTTCAACTTTGAGTTTTTTAGAATTGGCAACACAATCAATAATAGAAATAATCGTATTTCTTGTTCATTACCTTGTAAATTAGAGTTTAGATATAAGCCAATTATTAAAGATACTCCTTGATTTTTCTTTTGGCTGTTTATGAAAGGATGTGATACATATGGCGGTCAGAATTAAATTTGACAATACTCATAATGTAATTCAGCCAACATTTGTATTAGCAAATAGAAATGGTAAAAAATTAGGTATTATTCCGGCTGAAAGTGTAAGAGTTGTAGATAACTATAATTCTTTTTTTGACTTAACATTCTCTGTAAATAAATTTAATAATGGAAATGAACTTAGGTTGTGGGATAAATTAGTAGATTTTAAACTTATATGGTGTAGAGAATGGGATGTTTGGTTTGAGATATATGTCGATACGGAAGAAGAAAATGACACTACAAAACATATTCAAGCTGTTTCTTTGGGTGAAGCAGAATTGTCGCAGATAAACTTGTATGGCATAGAAATCAACACTGAATCTGATATAGAACGTGATGATTATGAACCGACAGTTTTATTTAATGAATCAAATTCTAATGCATCGTTACTAGATAGGATCATGGAGAAAGCCCCACACTATAAATTAAAACATGTAGACTCTTCTATTTCAAACATTCAAAGAACTTTTTCATTTGACAATACTTGTATATACGATGCATTTCAAGAAATTGCAGTAGAAATTAATTGTATATTTATTATTGATTCAGGTACAAATTCTGATGGAAAAATCGCACGTGAAGTTAGTGTATATGATTTAGAATCATATTGTCTTGAATGTGGGCATCGAGATGAATTTATTGGTGTTTGCCCTAAATGTGGAAGTGAAAATATATTAACAGGGTATGGCGATGATACTACTATTTTTGTTTCAACTGAAAATTTAACTGATAATATTACATTTTCAACTGATACGGATTATGTAAAAAACTGTTTTAAGTTAGTTGCAGGTGATGACTTAATGACTGCCACTATTATGAATTGTAATCCTAATGGTAGTGGTTATATTTGGTGTATTCCTGATGAACTAAAATCAGATATGTCAGAAGAACTTATTAAAGCATTAAATAGTTATGATGAAACTTATGACTATTATCAAAACGATTATGAGGTTGTATTTAATGAAACAATATTAAATTCTTATAATGAATTAGCTCTAAAGTATAAAACATATTGTGATGATATTGAAACTATGCCAAGTTCTGTTGTCGGTTATCCTGCACTGATGAATGCATATTATGATACGATTGACATGTATTTGTTATTGCATGATACGTTAATGCCAAGTGTTGAATTATCAAGAACAACTGCTGCATTACAAGCTGCAAGACTTGGTTCTAATGCTTTGTCTCCTGTTGCAGTCAAAAATCTTGACACTTGTTCATCTTCTACTGCTTCTAGTGCTGTTCTTGCCGTGGCAAAAACACTTGTACGTTCAGATTATCAAGTAAAACTTAAAGAAGGAGTTTTAGATGGTACGACATGGTATGGAAACTTTACAGTAACAAATTATTCAGATGAAACAGATACGGCAACGAGTGTTAGAGCACAAGTTGAAATTACCGATGATTTTGAAACATTTGTCAGACAAAGAATTGATAAGACAATTAGCAATCAGTCAGATGAAATAACTAATGTGGTTGATTTATTCAATTTGAGTTTGAGTGTTTTTGAAGAAGAAATTAAAAAATATTGTTTATCAAGTTTGGAATCTTTTAGAGATTGTTGTGAAACTTGTATGAATGTTCTTATTGAACAGGGTGTTGCAAATAGTGAAAATTGGCAACATCAAACTCCTAACTTATATTCTTCATTGTACGAACCTTATTACAATAAATATGTTGCACTTACATCAGAAATCAAATTACGAGAATCAGAAATTGAGTTGATTATGGGAATATATGATTCTGATGGAGATTTGGTAACTCATGGTTTGCAAACTTTAATTGAGGAACAAAAAACCATGATTCAAGACACTTTAAATTTTGAAAAATATCTTGGTAAAGAATTATGGTTAGAATTTATTGCATATCGTCGTGAAGATACTTATTCAAATGAAAACTATATTTCTGATGGATTAGATAATTCTCAATTATTTGAAAACGCTTTGGAATTTATAGAAACAGCAAAAAAAGATATATATAAATCTGCCAATTTACAACATTCAATAAGTTCTACATTGAAAAATTTGTTAGTTATAAAAGAATTTGAACCATTGGTAAAATATTTTCAAGTTGGAAATTGGCTCAGAATAAGAATTGACAAAGATATTTACCGTTTAAGATTAGTTTCGTATGAAATTGATTTTGAAAATCTTGATTATATTTCTACTGAATTTTCCGATGTACAAAAAGTAAAAAGTGATATTAATGTGGAATGTACTAAAAAATCAAAGGCTGACTCTGTAGGTGGTTCTTATGATGCTGTAAAACGTCAGGCGAGCCAAGGTAAAAAGAGTAATCAAAAACTTGAAAATTGGGTTACAAATGGTCTTGCACTAACAAAAATGAAAATTATTGATAGTGCTGACAATCAAAATATCACTTGGGATTCACATGGATTACTTTGTAAAGAATATCTACCTATTACGGATTCTTACGATGATAAACAATTAAAAATTATAAATAGAGGACTTTATCTCACCGATGACGCTTGGAAAACTTCTAAGGCTGGCATTGGTGATTTTACTTTCTATAACCCAATGACAGGTCAAATGGAAGAAGCCTATGGTGTTATTGCTGATACTCTTGTTGGTAACTTAATTCTGTCTGAAAAAGTTGGAATTTATAATACCAATAATAGTATTACTTTGGACGAAAATGGTTTGACTATTACAACAGATGGTACGGCAGAAGGTGTGAATAATGCAGCTTTAACAGTTCAAAAGAAAACACTTACTGATGATGGTTCAGAAGCATTTACACAAGTTTTATATCTTGATGGCGATGGAAACTTAGTTCTTACAGGATCTATTCATATTCAGGCTGGTATGGACGAAAGTGTTAATACATTAAATGATTTATGCGATACTAACCGTTTCAATGAAAATATTGCCGCTGCTGTTCACAATGAATCTCAAATTATCTATGACTCTATTGATGCTCGATATAAAGATATCATTGATGAAGCAACAGAACAACTTGAAAATTACAAAGCTGATTTAGGTCAATATCTAAGTTTCAATGATGATGGTCTTACTCTTGGTGCTGTAACATCGAATTTTAAAACTGTTATTGATAATAGAGGTATGTATTTCAAAGAAGGTAACACTACTGTTGCCTATGTAAATAACAATCAACTATATATTCCAAATGCTATCATTGAAAATTCTTTGGTTTTAGGGAAGTTCTTTTTTAACCCTCGTACTGATGGTGGAGTTTCCTTAACATGGCAAGGAGATTGATGTAGGATTTGAATTTTAAAAAATACTATATAAGGGGTGAATTGCTATGGCGTTAAGTGGCACTTGTAATTCTAGTAATTATCAAGGTCGTTATGTTCAATTCTCCTGGAGTGCAACACAATCTGTTGCAAATAATACTTCTACTATTTCATGGACATTGAAAGGTGCTGGTGAAGCAAGTTCATCATGGTATAAAGCTGGTGGTTTTAAAGTAGTAATTGATGGAGATACTGTATATTCAAAATCTACTGATTATCGAATTACATTGTATAATGGTACAAGTATTGCAAGTGGAACAAAAACTATTTCTCATAATAGCGATGGTACACGTACATTTAAAGTTAGCATTCAAGCCGGTATTTATACATATGCCGTAAACTGTACTGGTGAAAAGACTTTTACGCTTACTACAATTCCTAGAGCTTCAAGCATTTCTGTGGGAACATTAACAATGGGTACTGCTGGTAATATTACTATTAGTAGAGCTAGTTCAAGTTTTACCCATACAATATCATATTTATGGGGAGATACGAGTGATTCAGGTATCAGTTCAGGAAAAGGATATAAAGGAACAATTGTAAGTAAAACAGATAAAACTTCTGTTTCTTGGACACCATCTAAGAATTTGGCAAATGTTATTCCAAGTGCAACATCTGGCAAAGGTACATTGGTATGTGATACATATAGTGGTTCAACTAAAGTAGGTTCAAAATCAATCACATTCACTGCAAATGTACCAACAGATATTATTCCTACTATAAGTGCTGCCAGTATTACTATAGATAATAGTGCAAATAGTGTTGTAGCCGGATGGGGCATATATGTAGCTGGATATTCAAAGGCTAAAATAACTGCTACTGCTTCTGGTGCTTATAAATCAACTATTAGTAGTTTCACTATTAGTGGTGGTTATTCAACAACACAAACAGGTTCATCATTATCTTATACTGGTGGTACATTTAGTTCTTCTGGTAGTAAAACATTTAATGTTGTTGCAAAAGATAGCCGTGGTCGAAGTTCTGCAAGTAAATCTGCTGGAACTATTACAGTATATGCTTATTCAAAACCTGCCATGTCTACTTTTTCTGTATCAAGAAGTACAACAAATCCAAAACAAATGATAGTAAAAGCTAATTGGTCTTTTGCTTCTGTAAATAATAAAAATTCAGCTACAGCTACATTACAGTATAAAAAAGCAACATCTACATCTTGGACAACTTATGGTACTATTGCAAAAAACACAAGTGTTACGCTTGACAAAGAATTTGAAGAGGCAAGTAGTTATAATTTTAGGGTAACTGTAAAAGACGCATTATCTAATTCGGCTCAAGCAGAAACATTTGTTTCAACGGTTGAAGTATTATTAGATTTTCGTGCTGGTGGAAAAGGTCTTGGCATTGGTAAAATCGCTGAAACTGATTCGATGGAGGTTGCTATGGATATTAAACTTATGAAACAGGTTTATATTTATGTCGATGGCTCACCAGTCACATTGGAGAATTATATTAAATCATTAGTCGGTACATAAAAAGGAGATTTTATATGTCAAACAAAGGTATTCAAAAACCAATTACTGTCGTTCGTGCAGATTTTATTTCAGATTTAAAAAATCTAGTGAATAAATCAGGACTTCCTTCATTTATACTCGAACCTATTTTTAAGGATATGTATAACGATATGAAGATATTATCGGAACGACAATTAGAATCAGACAGAAAACAATACGAACAAGTACTCGAACAATTAGGTGAAAAGGGTGATTAAATTGAATTATATGTCTGAGAGAGAATTCGACAATCGTTTAAAACAAATTCAAGCTGAAAATGTACAAAAAGAACGATTAGCGATTTTAAAGAAAGAAAAAAATAAATATAAGAAAAAGTTTAAAGTGAAACTGCCATCAACAAGTAAATTGATTTTGTTGGTGGCTTCTTTATTATGCTTTCAAATTGTAATTTTCTGCGAATATGTCATGTTCAAGTTTCAAGATACAAGTGCAATGTATGCCCTCATTGGAGTTCCGGCATCATTGATTCCTGTTGTTCTTGGATATTATTACAAGGCTAAAGCAGAAAACACAATAGGTGGTATTGTTTATGATACTGCCATGTCACAAACATCGCAACCATCAACTGATAATTCAGTTGGATAATTTTGGAGGGTTCACTATGGGAATTTTAAATGGTGTAAAGAATTTGCTTCAATTTTTAAATGATAACTGGACTATGATTCTTGTTATCTGTGGTTTAGGTGTAAGTCTTGTAAAGAAAATTAAAGATTACATTGGTAAATCCGATAAAGAGAAAATTGAAATTGCAAAAGCTCAAATCAAAGAAACTGTTTTGGAAATGATTACTGAAGCAGAACTTGATTATGAGGAATGGAATAAGGCTGGCAGCATTAAACGTTCACAAGTAATTGGAATGATTTTTGCTGAATATCCAATCTTATCAAAAGTTGTTGACCAGGCAGATTTGATTGCATGGATTGACAATGAAATTGATACTGCTCTTGATACTTTACGTGAAGTTATCAAGCAAAACGAAACAAAAGAAACTGAATAATAGAAAGTTCTATGAGGGTGGTGTTTTTGCACTACCCTCTTTTGTCTGTGATTAGGAGTGAAATTATGACTACAGAACAGAAACAATTTATTACGAATGTTGCAAAGTATGTTCAAAAGTATGCAAATTCGTATGGAATCAAAGTACATAGCCCTATTATTGCACAAGCAATTTTAGAGTCTGGATGGGGAAAATCGAAACTATCTGCACAATATCACAATTATTTTGGATTGAAGTGTGGAAGTAAATGGACTGGTAAATCTGTGAATATGACAACACAGGAAGAATATACAGTCGGAACATATACAACTATCAAAGATAATTTCCGTGTTTATGACAGCATGGAGGAAGGTATCAAAGGTTACTTTGAATTTATCCAACTCGCACGTTATCAGAATTTGAGGGGAATTACTGATCCACGAAAATATCTTGAAACAATTAAAGCTGATGGTTATGCAACAAGTTCAACTTATGTTGAAAACAATATGAAACTTGTTACTCAGTATAACTTAACTCAGTATGATTCGAAAACAGTTGTAAATACAACAAATAAAACGGAGGGAAATAATATGGGAGTTACTGCAAGTCAAATCATTAATATTATGCGTGGTTGGATTGGTAAGAGTCGTTCTGCCGGAACACATAAAGACATTATTGATTTATATAACAGCCACACACCTAGAGCAAGAGGTTATAAAGTAACATATACTGACGCTTACTGTGATACTACTGTTTCTGCAGCATTTATCAAAGCTGGTAATGTAGATATTATTGGTGGTACAGAATGTGGTGTACAAAACCATATTGCTCTATTTAAGAAAGCTGGTATTTGGGAAGAAGATGGAACAATCACACCAAAACCAGGATATATTATCTGTTTCAACTGGGATGATGGAACACAGCCAAATGACGGATATGCAGATCATATTGGTATTGTAGAATCTGTTAGTAATGGCAAAATCACTTGTATTGAAGGTAATATGAGTGGAGGTATTGTAGGACGTAGAACTATTTCTGTTGGTTGGGGATATATCAGAGGATATGCAAAACCTAAGTATTCAGCAGAAGCAAGTTCAAGTGGTTCTGCAAATACACCAACTACTACCCCATCTACAAGTAATTCAGCATTAAATAAAACTGTTAAATGGAATGGTGTTGTTACTGCTGACGAGTTAAATGTTAGAACATGGGCTGGAACAGAAAACAAAACAGTGTCATTTAGTCCATTGAAGAAAAATGCAGTTGTAGGTGTTTGCGATTCTGTAAAAGATAGCAAAGGTGTAGTATGGTATTACATCAAATACAACAATAAGTTTGGTTTTGTTTCTTCTAAATATATTAAAAAGCAAGAAACAAATAAAACAACTACAACAGCCAACAATAAAGTAGAATATGCAGAATCTTATCAAAAGTCATTAGCTGGTACATATAAAACAACTGCTAATTTGAATTTAAGAAAAGGTGCTGGAACTAGCAAAGGTGTAATTTGTGTAATTCCAAAAGGAAGTAAAGTTACTTGCTATGGATATTTCACTGTTGTTGGTGGAACAAAATGGTACTATGTTGTTTATGAGAATTACAAAGGTTTCGTATCAAGTGCTTATTTAAAAAAATAATAATTAGAATCTAAAGGCATCTTTCCCAGGATGCCTTTTTATTTTAAAGAGAGGTAAACGAGAAGATGCTAAATTATATTGAATATTTGAATATGCCGACAAAAGTAGCCTTTGTGATTGCAGCAATTTTCTTTGTTATGCAAGTAATTGGCGAAGTGTTGGAATTCAGAGGAAAGGTTGTTCCTGAGTGGATCAAAATCAGAAAATATTTCAAACGTAAGAAAAAAGAACGTGAAGTTTTAAGTCAACTTCCGTCAATGTTTGAGCAGATTAGCCAAGTACCAGATACTTTGCGAGATGTAAGAGAATTACTTAATAATGTTGAACAACATTATAGTGCCGATAATATCAGCCAGCGTGATGCTTGGATTCAGAATGTAAATCATAAACTAGATTCTTATGATAGCTTAGTTCAAGAATTGGCTGCGAAATTAGACAAAAATAATGAAGATACTCTCTCACTGTTAATTGATAGTAAACGTACTATTATCATTAATTTTGCACAATACGTAATTGATGAAAACGCTCCTGTTACTAGAGAGCAATTCCATCGTATTTTTAGAATTTACGAAGAATATGAAGCAATTATTGAGTCAAACAACATGACAAATGGAGAGGTTGATATTTCATATCGTATTATCACTGAATCTTATGAAAAACATATGAGAAATCATACGTTTGTGGAAGATTTACGTGGATATGATGTGGCAAGATAAAACTCGTTTTTTATCTTTTAGAAACAACAATATATAGTATTTCAAGAGTGGTTAGATACTAAATCTGCCACTCTTTTTTCATATAGAGAAAGGAAAGATAAATAGATGGATATATTAGTTAATGTTGCCAATCAAAAATTGAAGATTGCAACCAACTTAAAAACCCTTGTTGCCGGAACACAAGAATTTGTACGTCTTGTATTTAACTTAACTGGTGACTGGGATGATTTGATGACATTTGCTCAGTTTAGACAAAATGGCATCGCATATAATCAATATCTTGACGATGATAATAGTGCTTATCTTCCTGCTGAAATTGGTACAGGTACATGTACTGTAATGTTATATGGTAGTAACGATAAAACAATTGCAACTACAAACTATTTAACATTATCTATTGATGAAAACATTTTAGTTACTGACGCAAATAGTACTGAAATTTCTCAATCATTGTACAATCAGCTTGTTACAAAAGTTAATACATTAACTACATGGAATGAGCAAAGTGCTGCCGATTTGATTGAAACAGATAAAGATTTGCAAATTCAAATCAATAAAAAGGCTGCTCAAGTTGACTTAGAAACTGAAATTGCAAGGGCGAAAGCTGCTGAAAAAGCAAATGCCGATGCTATTGCATTAAAAGCGAGTCAGGCAGATGTCGATGACCTTACTATCAAGGTTACTCAGCTTGAAAACAATGAAGTAGTTGCTGAATTAATTTCAGAAGCCGTAACTGCTGAAATGGAAGAATATTTGTCAAGTGGTCATCTTGCAAATATGACTATTCAAGACGGAAGTATTTCACGTAAAAAAGTTGATTCTGGTTTTGAAGAAGCACTTGTAAAAGCTGATACGGCTATGCAGCCAAGTGTATATGATCCACAAGGATTGAAAGTAGATATCTACTCTTATGCACAAGGTCGTGCAGATACAGTACAAAAGAATTTGAATGATGTAAAGGCAGAATTGCAAGACGGATATAAACTTACTGAAACTTTGGTATACACAAAAATTGGCGATGCTATCCGTGGTGCTGTTACATTATCAAGAAGTTATGCTCAAGCTCTGTTGGCAGATTATAAAGCATTTACAATTACTATTGTAGATGAATTACCTGTGACTGGTGAAAGTATGACATTCTACCTTGTTCCAAACGATTCAGGAACAGGTTATGACAAATATTGGTGGATTACCGATGCAAATGGTGATTCAAAATGGGATGTTTTTGGTAGTTCTTCCACAATGGTTGTTACTGAACTTCCAGAAACAGGTGATTCAGACGTTGACTACGTTTTAAAGTCTGATGCCGGATGTTTGTATTACAAATGGATTGACGGTTATTGGGAAGTTGTTGCTGGCTCTGTTGCAGATGTTGTTTCTGCTCTTCCAGAGACAGGTAACGAATTTACAGATTACTACTTACTAACCGAAGAAGGTTCATATGTACATTATCGTTATATTAATGGAAGTTTCCATGCTATCGGTGGTAACTCATATACTAAAGATGAAATTACCGTTCTGTTATCAGGCGTTGATGATAAATTCCTTGAAATGACACGTAAAATCGACATTCAGAACAACAGAATTGATGTTGTAGAAGCTGAAATGAAATCTCTTGGCAACTTAGTTTCTGACGTTACTGAAAGTGATGGTGGTGTCGAAGTTCATTACAAGGACGGAAGTTCTAAGACAGTTGATACGAAAGATACTACTGTAAAGGTAGAAGATGTAAATAAGAGTGAAACTGGTATTGCCATTGTTTATACAGATGGTAGTACAAAAGATATTGCCATTTCTGGTGGTTCTGGCACTGCTGCAACTGGTTCTGCTTCTATTACAAGAATTACAGCTTCATCAACTCAATGTGTCTATGGTGATGAATGTCCAATCGAATTTGAATTCACTGCTCTTGACTCTGCCGGAGATATGGTTGGTGATGGTACTGCTACTTGGTATGTAGGTAATGTTAAGAAAACAACAAGTATTGTTACACAAGGAACTAACACATTTGATATTGGTAAATATTTGAGTGCTGGTAGTAACAATGTAAAAGTTTCTGTTAGTGTTGATACTGGTGGTGAAGAACCGACTGTCACAACTAAAACTTGGTCTGTTAATGCAATCAATATGTATGTTGTATGGGATTACGATGATACTACTCCAAATACTTCAGATACGATTGCTATTAGATGGACTCCTTATGGTAATTTAACCAAAACTTCTCATATCGTTGTATACGGAGATGAATATGAAGGTGGTAAACAAGAAATTGCCACACTAGATACAACTCGTTCTGGTGTAGAACAATATATTATTATTGACAAATATCCTCATGGAAGTCACATGTTCGAAATTTATTTGACTGCGACTGTAAATGGAACAGAAATTCGTTCTGATTCAGTATTCCACGATATGATATTTGTTGAAGATGGAAATGATACGCCAATTATCGCATGTTCTATTTCAACTAATGAAATGACACAATACAATACAATGCGTATTCCTGTTGTAATTTATAGTCCTTCTAGTTTGACATCTGATGCTGTTCTTGCTGTTGATGGTGTTCAAGTGGCTGAATGGACTGATGTTGATAGAACTATTCGTAATTGGGATTATACACCTAATGATTTTGGCGTAAAACAATTAACTATCACTTGTGGTGAAACCGTAAAAACAATTGAAATCACTGTCCATGAGCTTAATATTGACAATGCCGAAATTGAAGGTTATGCATTTAGATTAAAAGCTAGTGATATTGCTGGTAATGAGGCATTAAGAGCATGGAATAGCGAAGGTGTAAATCTTACATTCTCAGATAATTTTGATTGGAATAATGGTGGTATTAAATCTGAAAATGATGAAAATGGATTCATTCGTCAGTTTATTTGTGTAAAAGCTGGTACTACTGCAACTATCAATTATGAATTATTTGGTAACGATGCAAAAGTAAATGGAAAGAACTTTAAGGTGATTTTCAAAGCTGTAAATAGCCGTGATCGTGATGCCATCTTCTTGTCATGTATGGATGATGGTATTGGTATTGAACTTGGTGCAAACGGTGGTATTGCTAGTTCAGGTCAGAATACTTTGAATGTTCAATATTCAGAAGATTCTTATGTTGAATTTGAATATGACGTTTCTCCTGCTCCTACAGAAACAAGTACAAATACATATAGATATATTCAAACATATCTCGATGGTGTATTAACAAGCACAAACGTATATGCTGCAGATGACCAGTTTAAACAGACAGATCCTCAGAAGATTACAATTGGATCTCCTGATTGTGATGTTTATATTTATATGGTCAAAGCATACGAAACATATCTCACAAGAGATAATCACATTGAAAACTTTATTGCAGATGCTCCTAATGCACAGGAAATGGTCGCACGTTTCGATAGAAATGACATCCTGGATGATTCTGGTGAAATTTCTTATGAAAAACTCGCACTCAAAAATCCGAATGCACGTATTCATTTATGGAGCATTCCTCGTATGACAGAGGGTAAAAAAGACTATGTAACTGGTTGTAGTTATCAGCAGATTTATAATGCTGGAGATGCACGACATCAATTAACTGCAAACAATGTTACAATCAACATTCAGGGTACTTCTTCTGTAGACTACAAAGATTCTGGTGCAAATACAGATGGTAATTTTACAGAAGGATTTACAGATGGTAATGGTGATCATATTGATACATATAGTATGTCTGATAACTCTATTGGTGTAAATTACTTTAATACAAAGGTAAATATTGCATCATGTGAAAATGTCAATAATATGTGTATTGCTGAATGGTATAACAGATATCAACCATACAAGACTTTATATAGACAGAAAAATCCTCTTGCTAGAGATTGTATGGAACATAATATTGGTGTTCAGTTTATCCATGACCAATCTCATACATTATTTGGCGATGACAACTATCATATGTATGCTATCTGTAATATGGGTAACAGCAAGAACAACTCTGCTGTATTCCATGATTTAGAAAATACAAAAGAATGTTGTATTGAAACAAAAGATAACAACTCTACACACTGTATGATGTTAGATCCTAGTTTCAGTGTTGACGATTTAGATAGTGAAGATTTCTTCGAATTTAGATATCCAGAATCTCCAACAACTGAAATGAAAGAGGCATTCGTAAGACTTGTTCGTTGGTTTGCAAACGGAAATCCAGCTAATGCGACAGGTAATGCATTGGCTTCTGAAGTAACTTTCGAAGCATATACATTCAAAGGCACAGGTCAGGATGATGAAGTTCTTGCTGGAGTTACAATTAGTGATTATGCTGGAACATACACACATGATACATATGAGTATCGTATGGCGAAAATGCTTTCTGAATGTGAAGATTATTTGATTATGGATTCAATGGTATATCATTACGTATTCATTGAACAACATGCAATGGTAGATAACGTATGTAAAAATACATTCTGGGGAACAGAAGATTTAGTTCACTGGCATCTTGCTAAAAACTACGATAACGATACTGCCGATGGAAATAGTAACACTGGTAAATTAATTATTCCATTTGGTAGTGAAGGTTACGATGACCTTAATGATAGTCCAGTATTTAACGGTAGAGATAACGTATATTGGAGATTCATTTATGGTCTGTATGAAGCACGTAGAGTAATGTGGACGAACAGAGAAACTGCTGGTGCTTGGAATGCCGAAGCATATTTAGCATTTGCAAGAGAACGTCAGAATTATCTTCCAGAACGTGTTTACAATCAAGATTATTGGTATAAATATCTTCGTCTGTATGAACAGAAAGAAGTTACAACATATATTCCAATGCTTGAAGGTGGAAAGAAAAACCACCAAAGAGAATCTTTCGTAACAAATAACTTATATTACATGGCGAGTCAGTATATGGGAACAGCATGTATTAGTAAATCTATTACATTGCGTGGTTATACACCTTCTGAATGGTCTGGTGTTGAACCAAAAGCCCAAGTAACTGTTATGCTTTATAATAAAGGATATGTTGTTGTACAGATTGGTAGTATTTTCAAACGTGTAAAAGCAGAAAAAGGTGTATTCTACACAGTCGAATTCCCTGAGTCTGGTAACATGAACGATACTGTTATCAACATTCACGGTGCTAACTTAGTACAGGCTGTTGGTGATATTTCTTGTTTATATCCTGGACGTTCTGACTACTCTGCTGCTACAAAAATCCGTTCAATTCAAATTGGTTCAACTGCAGAAGGATATCAAAACAACAACTTGATTGAGGTAGGTTTTGGTACAAATAAAATGCTTGAAGAATTGTATATTCAGAATTGCCCAAATATCAAATCTACTCTTGATTTATCAGGTTGTCAGGCACTTCTTAAACTCGATGTTCGAGGAAGTGGTTTTACAGGTATTTCTTTTGCTCTTGGTTGCTTAATTGAAAGTGCATTATTGTGTTCACCTACTTCTTTAAATATGAGAAGTTTATATGCATTAACTGATGAAAACTTTTCATTAGAAAGTTTCGATAATTTAAAACAGCTTCGTTTAGAAGATTGCCCTAATATTGATTCTCTTGCATTAGTGACTAATGCCATTAATTTAAGTATTGCCAGAATCCTTAATATTGACTGGGATTTAGCAGACACTACATTGCTTGATAAATTGTACAACATGGATGGTCTTAATGAAAGTAATAATACTATTGATACATCTGTATTGACTGGTATTGTATACGTGCCACTTATGCGTCAACAAAAACTTGACCAGTATAATGCTGCTTGGGCAAACTTGACAATTGAGTATGACACAATGGTTACTCAGTATAAGGTAACGTTCGTTGACTATGATGGCTCACCTATTTTAGACAAAAACGGAAATGAATATGTCCAATATGTAGACCGTGGGGAAACACCTTACGATCCTGTTGCTGCTGGAGAAATTGACACTCCTACACGTGAAAGTGATGCTCAATATGTTTATACTTATAGTGGTTGGGATTCACTTGAAACTGCTATTATTGCTAATGCGACAGTAACAGTTGTATATGCTACTGAAACACGTACTTATACAGTAAGATGGTTTACTCAAATTGGTTCTGTTTTGAAATCCGTAACTGCTGAGTATGGTGATTGTATTGAATATGATGGTGAAATTCCAACATTGCGAGATGAAGAGGCATCATATGTATATAAAGTATTTACTGGTTGGGATAAATCAACTGGTTATATTACTGAAGATACTGATGTTTATGCAGTATGGGATAGAGCCGAACTACCGGCTGTTGGTGCAAAAGACTTAAAAGATATGTCTGTTGGAGAAATCTACGGTATTATAACTGCTGGTCTTGCTTCAAATTATTTCGAAGATAAGGACTATATTGACATTCAAATGGGTAGAGATTACTCATTCTCAAATGTTGAAGAGGAACTTATTTGTGAAAATAAATATTTTGATGGTGCAACTACACTTGATACTGGAATTCAGCTATTTAATGCCGATGCTCCGTCTTTCACTTTGGCTATTGACTTTGAATTTTTAGATACAACCAGTGGTAATACATTGGCATCTTGTTTTGAAGAAAGTGGTTCTGAAGGTTTTAGATTAAGATATAGTGGGCAACCAAATATTCAGTGGGGAGACACAGACGCAAATGTTGGATATTACCAATCTAGGGGAATTTGTGCACTGCGTCATATCAAAGGCGATGACAAATTATATGTATATGCATTTAACGTTGGAACTGATAATAGCCCTAAAGTCTATAAAGATTCAATTTCCAAATATGAATTAACACGTACTCGTTCAACTTCTACTGACTCAACTCTTGTTCTTGGTGCTGTTAAGTTTATCGGTGATGGTGGTTATGACTATTATGGTACTGGTTGGATTAATTGGTGTAAAATTTGGTATCAAGATTTAGGCGATACTGCTGCACAAGAGCTTGTATCTTGGACACATGAAACTTGGAGAGCTGAATATTATGGTTCTAATTTATATAGATTAACTGGTGGTGTAAGTACACGTGCCAATGCATCATTTTTATTGAATCATGAATTATTGCTTGCTCACAATATGAACAGCTCAAATACTAACGTTGGTGGTTGGGATAAATGTGCAATGAGAACATTTATGTCAACTAGGGTTTACAATGCTTTCCCTACGGCATGGAAATCAATGTTAAAGAAAGTGCAAGTTAATGCTAGTGCTGGTAATCAATCAACGGAAAACGTAATTTCTGAAGATTATATATATCTTGCATGTACAACAGAAATGGACGGAAATCAAAATAGCCCTTACGTTAATGAATGTATAGCTCGTATTTCTTGGTATACAACCAATATGGTGAGATGTAAATTCCGTGACCAGATTATCCCAGATGATGCTACGTACTATACGGATTCATCAGATCCAACAACTGTATCAACTGCAACTGTGAAGAAAGGCGATGTTTGGTATAAGAGTAATATTGGATATTACTATATTCCACCTGAATTAGCCTCTTCTCATTGGTATTACAATGACGGTAATCTTACTGCTGCTGACGGAGGTTTGTGGCTTCGTGCTCAGTACTGGTGGTTGCGTTCGCCTATTGCTACCAACACTGCGAACTTCTGGTTTGTGAGCGGCAGCGGTACCTTGGGCAGCTACGCCGCTAGCAACACGAATGGCGTTGTGCCCGGCTTCTCTATCTAAAACGGAGTGCTTGACTTATTTTATCTGGGCTGGCTTTTGCCCAGCCCTTTTAAAAGGAGGAAAATAATATGGCTGTTTTAAAAAATGATAGGAAGTTGTCTAAGTGCGAATACGAATATCGCTTTAAGGTATTATACAGATTTGCCAAAGAGAATTTGTACAAAATACCAAGACGTAGACAGAATTGGCTTGCTGTTCCAATACACAAACTGCTTAATTCTGCTTACGTTTCTGTTATGGAGTTAAATACTGCATATATCAAAAATAAAGAAGAACGTGATAATAAATTTTATTATTCAATTAAGTATTCGATAGATTGCTTAATTAAATTACAAAATCCGTTATATTCTTATTGGAATATAATGTGCATAGATTTAAAACATAGAAAGAGTTGGTGCGACACAATAAACCATGAACTAAATTTGCTTTATGGTATGTTGAAAGCCAACTCTTTTTATAATGAAAAATATGATGGGGATTTTAAGTACATTATGTATTATACATACGAAGAAATAAATAATGCTAATTTCTTATATAAAATGTCTGAATTACATCATTATACCCATACGAAAGCTATTAATGCCAAAAGAATTTATGATGCTCAAGAATCTGCTCTGTTAATCGAATTGGTTAATGATGCTTGGTATCATTGTATTGAGGCAAATAAGAAAGTTCCAGAAAATAGAGAAGAATTTACGATTCGTCAAAATCATATATCAGATGCAATTTCATGTTTGAGAAAAATGAATAGACCATTAATTAGCTTGTTCAATTTAATGCAATATAGTGAACGTATTATGCGAGAATGGTCTGATTTATTAAATGATGAATTAGCATTATTAAGTGGTTTGCGAAAATCTGATAATGAAAGATTTAAATACTTAAAATAGATATTTTGTCACTTAGGTTATGTTCTATATATAAGTTTGTTTGTGGCTTCGTGCTCAGAACTGGTGGTTGCGTTCGCCTAATGCTACCAACACTACGAACTTCTGGAATGTGAACAACAACGGTAACTTGAACAACAACAACGCTAGCAACACGAATGGCGTTGTGCCCGGATTCCCATAAAACAAGTAACCATGAATAAGGGTGAAACAATATGTAAATATTTTCAATTTTATGAGAAGGAGAATATAACCTCTCAACGTGTGTACGTTGATAAATAAATAACCAACCAGATTTATGGAAGGTATGCTGAATAACGGCATTCCTGGTCACATGGTTGATAGTAACGATTATATTTAATCGGATGCATGGATTGATAACGATTACTTTATCAATTTTCATACCATAAGTGACAAGCAATTGAACAGTAATCCATAGAAATATATTGCCAGGAGGATAGTTATATTATGACAAAATACAAAAGGGTTGCTGCACGTATCGAAAGAGATAAGGCTAGACGTGCTGCTAAAAGACAAGAGTTCATCAAAGAATATGACAATTTTTCAAATGTAATTACAACTCAAAATTATGTAGAAGCATTGAAAAATTGTAATAGAGGTGTTAATTATAAAAGTAGCGTTCAAGAGTACAATCAAGAAGCTATTACACGAATAAATTCTACTATTCGTACAATTGAATCTGGTAAAATTCCCACTCTCGGAACTATCAAAAAGGTTCATATCCGTGAAAGAGGAAAAGAACGCATCATTACACCAATTAGAATTAATGACAGAATGACACAGAGAGTTTTGTGCGATAATGCATTAGTTCCTGTTTTTACACATTCTCTAATCTATGATAATGGTGCAAGTATGAAAGGCAAAGGAGTTGACTTTGCTAGAAAACGATTGTATAAGCATTTGAACAATGCAGTTAAAGAATATGGATCAGATTATTACGCATTAACATTTGATTTTAAAAGTTTCTTTGACAGCATTTCTCATAGAATGTGTTTAAAAACATTAAATGATTCATTTAATGATAAATATATTGTTGGGCTGACACTTGGAATCATCAAATCCTACCCTCTCCGTGAAGCTAGGAAAATTGAAGATGATGAAGAGCGTTCAGCCTTTATTAAATTGACAAAGGAAAACAAAGGTGTTGGGATTTGTTTGGGCAGCCAAATATCTCAAGTTATGGCTTTGATTGTTCCTAATGTGATAGATCATTATATAAAAGACAAAAAATCTGTAAAGTACTATATACGTTATATGGACGATGGAGTAATTTTGCACAACGACAAAGAATTTCTAAAGCAATTACTAAAAGAAATTGATGAACTTGCAGAAAGTGTTGATTTACATTTTAATCACAAGAAAACCAAAATAACCAAGATATCCAAAGGTTTTACTTTTATGAAAGTAAAATATTTTGTTAGAGAAGATGGTAAAGTAATTCGCACACTTGTACGTAGTGGTGTTGTTCGTATGAGAAGAAAATTAAAGAAATTCAAAAATAAAGTTGATAATGGTGAGATGACTCTTGATGATGTTTACAACTCAATGCAATCGTGGTTGGCACATTCAAAAGTCGCAAGGTCTTATCAAACGCAAAAGAAAATGTTGAAACTGTATGATGAACTATTTGGTGGTTATGGATTAACTCGAAAATATAGGCACAATCAAAACAAATTAAAACAGGAGGCAGCTTTATGAGTGATGTAAAATATTATAAGATAATGACTGATTCTGAGTTTATCGGAGTCGGCACTACTCTTAGTCTAAGAAGATTTCAAAAGAAACATCAAATTCTTTTGACATGTGATGAATCTCAGGCACAATACATTCAATACAAAGAAAAACTATATCATACGTATTGGATGTTGCCGATTACATCTGATAAGTATGCTTATGAAGAAGTGACTGTTGTTAAAATTGAAAAAAGTGAATACGATATATTACTTAACTCAATTGAATCTGGTGATGAAATAGTAATTGAACCAGAAATTACAGAACCAGAACAAGAGGAAGAATACATAGATCCAAATACCCAACTCACTCTTGAATATGTAAAAGAGCAAAAAATTGCTACTCTAAATACCACATGCAATCAAGTAATTACAAATGGTTTTGATGCTATCCTAAGTGATGGTCAACCATACCATTTTTCGCTCACTACTCAAGACCAATTGAATTTGATTACCCTTTCTTCTTTGGTTGCTTCTGGGCAGACTGAAATTCCATATCATGCCGATGGTGAGTTATGCCGTTATTACTCAGTACAAGATATTAACACTATCTTAGATACTGCAACAGCATTTAAAACATATCATGTGACATATTTTAATTCATTAAAGGCATATGTTAATTCATTAGCAATTATCGAGGAAATCTCAGCTATTGAATACGGTTGTGCTATTCCAGAAGAATATCAATCAGATATTTTAAAAGACTTGATGGCACAAATGGCACAGAATGGAGCGATGTAAAATGAAAAAAATGTTAGATAAAAATGTAATTTTATTTACTGTTGGTTTTTGTATTTACATCACAATCGAAGTATTATTTCGAGGCTTTTCATATCCATTAATGGGTGTAGTTGGTGGAATCACTTTGATTCTATTAGATAAGATAAACAACAAAATTTCTTGGGAAACTGATTTAACAATTCAAGCAATTATTGGTTCGGTAATTGTCACATTATTTGAGTTAGTTATAGGGATAGTGGCACTATACACTTCTCTTCCTCAAATGTGGGATTACTCAAATATGCCATTAAATTTTATGGGAGTAATTTGCTTACCATTTAGTATTGCTTGGTGCTTTTTATCAGTTATAGGAATCTTCGTGGCAGATGCTATAAATTATTATGTTTATGAGGAATTGCCAATTCCTTATTACAAGATGCTTGGACGTACTGTTTTTACGTTCAAAGAAAAAGAATGTAAATTATAAAATATATAAGGGTTATGGGATTTTTGATTTTCCCACAACCCTTATTTTTTTACGCATTTATTTACCAAAGTTGAATGTGAACTTCTAATGAAATATCATCCCACTGATTACAACGTAAATATCTGCCTGAACTTTTTCGATATGCTCTAGCATTTTCGAAAGGAATAACGATATTATATACTAATAATTCGCCTATCTTTGTGCGATAGCTGCCTGTGCTGTTCTGGTACGTAGGTAGGCTAATTTCTCCACATTCATCTATTATTTTTGCTGTACCCCTTCTGCCAGTAACACCAATGATAACTTCACCTTCGTTATTATCGTTTGGATTGCCACCATCGCCATTGAGTCCATCAATTGAAATGTACCATTTGAACATATTGTTGTCAAGAGGCGTAACCCTTTGTATAAATCTCTCGATTATATATTCTGGTAACTTAGGTTGTGTGAAATCTATAGTTTCATTCAGTACTTGTTCTATAATTTTTAATTTGTCTTTTAGTGTTTCTACAGTATCAACTTCATCTTTATAAGAATCCAATTCTTCATTTAATTGTGTAAGTTGATCATCAAGTTTCTTTCTCATTATAAAATATTCATCTTTTGAAATTTCTCCATCTGTTCTCATTTCAATAAGATTACTAATTCTGTTTTGCACTTTCTGTTTTTTAAGTTCTATTTCTTTGATTGCTTTTTGTGCTGAAGTAGGTTCGTTTTCATAGCAATCTATTATCATTTGCATTGCAAGAATTACCGATTCACTTCTATCTTTCCAAATATCACTGATAATTTCCTTTGCCATTAAGTCAAGTTTCCAATCTGCAATCATTTTTATATCGCAATATCCCTCTGTGTCAAGCCCTTGCTTTTCTCTAAAAGTTTTGCTGCCATAATTAACTTGATTATAACATTGATATCCAAATACTACTTCACCTGTTGTTTTGTTTGTTCTCCATTTATTTTTTCTAAATGATGAACCACAATTACATTTGAGCTTTCTTAACCATACATCTTCTGATTTTTTCTTTCCATTGCATTTCTCGCCATTCTGAATTACTTTTGTTCTTTCTTGCATTAATTTTTGAATTTGATAATGTACTTCTGGCTCTCTGATTCTCGGATAATCAAATTCAGCATATTGGTAAAAATCTGGATTTTTATTATTTACACGTTTTTGTTCAAGATAATTGTTACTAAATGACTGTCCATAAGTTAATACTCCCATATAAGTAGTTCGTTTTAAAATACGGTCAATTTTTGAAACACTCCACTTAACATTTCCATTTGAATCTTTACGTTTTAGACGTATTAATTCATTCATTATTTTTCTTTCGCCCATTCCTGATAGATACATTTCATCAATCATGTGAACTGTTTGTGCCTGTTCTTCATTAATGACATATGTTTTTCCAACACGGTCATATCCAAGAATATTTCCATTGCCATATAAAACACCATTATCTCTACTAATCTTTTGTCCAGCTTTTACACGTTCTGAAGTTTTTCGAGATTCTTCTTGTGCCAATGTTGCCATGATTGTCAGTCGAAGTTCTCCATCGCCATCCATTGTCCAAATGTTATCTTCTACAAAAAACACTTCTATACCGTATTTATTTTTTAATTCTCTTGTATAAATTAAGGTATCAACTGTATTACGTGCAAATCTACATACTTCTCTTGTTACGATTAAATCAAATTTACCAGCTTTTGCATCTTCTATCATACGCAAAAAAGCTGGTCTTTTCTTTGCTTGTGTACCTGTAATACCTTCATCGATATATCTATCTACTAAAATCCAATTACTGTGATATTTTAATTGATCGTCATACCATTGCATCTGGTTTTGCAATGCCGATAATTGAGCTTCGTGCTCTGTTGAAACTCGCCCATAAAAACACATTTTTCTTTGTCTATTTTTATCAAGAACGGTACTAAATACATTGTAAGGTATATTGTTCATAATATCATCCTTTCTGAAATAACAAAATAAGCCTATCTTTGTACTCTAATTATACATAAGAAAAGCCTATCTTGCAATCGCTTTTTTATCTCCGTTCTGGTTATATTTAGCTTGTATATTGTTGTATGTTTTTTCATTAATTAGTTGTTGCTTATACAGCATATCAATAAGTATTAATGCTCCTGTTTGTGCATCTATTGTGTTTTTATTTTTCTCCATTCAACCACCACTTTATTTATGTTTGTTTATTTCTGTTGTTGACTGCTCTATCTATTAGGTGTAAAAGTCTTTACATCAATAAATAAAACAGCCAAAACAAAAAAATACATTATTATGCTTTATTTATCTGTACTACCAAAGCCACCATTTCTTTTCTTTGTAGGGTTATCATCTTCTGTAACGCCATATTCAACAAAGATACCTTGCATGAATCCTTTTCCGGCTTCAATTGTGAATTCTTTTCCTTCATTAGTGTCATTTGTGATTTTTGCAAACATATGACCTTCATTGTCAGAATAGAAATAGTCACTGTCAATAATTCCTACTGTGTTATTTAACTGTAAGCGATACTTAAATCCAAGACCACTACGAGGATAACATTTCAATACCCAATCTTCATGAATCTGTACTCTAATACCTGTAGGAATTTTAATTGTTTCTCCTGGTCTTAGTGTGAATGTAATTGGTGATTTAAAATCATGACCGGCAGATCCAGTGGTTTCACGTTTTGGAAGTTCAATATCTTCCCAGATTTTTTTAACTGCAGCTTCATTTATACTATATGGTGGGATTCCATATTTTAACATATTAGCTTCGTTAAATGTATCAAGGAAGTCTTTCATGAATTGTTCAAATGAAACTTTATAAAATTTTGCAACCTTTTTTGCCATATTTCTTTCTCCTATTTCGTTTTTAATTTTTCGCTTCGTATTTGTTTAAGCAGTGCCATAGTTTCGTCATACTCTTTTTGCAATGACTCTTTCATAGCAGCTATTTCTTTTACTTCTTTCATTAATTTTTTCTTTGTTTGCTCAAGTTTGCCAATCTCTTCTATATTAGTATCGAAAACATACTCATTCATTTTATTTGTTACGATAACTTTAATAGTTTCAGAAATTTGAGCTATCTTGCCAATGTCGGTTGTTTTCAATTGACTTAAATCAATTTTCTCCTTTTTCTCTGCATATCCTTTTAATACTGACCAAATGGAATTATAGTAACTTACTTTACTCCATCTTTTATAGGAAACGATTACTTCTTTTCCATCTACTATATCTTTTTTGTGTGCAATTTTCCCACGACATAAAGCATAACAGTATTCATCTGCAGCAATTCCCCACTCGTCATCAATCAGATAAAATGGTACTGAACCTGTATTTTCATCTGTTGTAATGATATCTTCTTTATCAACATTGGCAGCCATACTAGGCTTTCCTCTGCCCATTGGTTCGTCCTCCTTATTCTACGTACAACATAATTTTTTCATTTCTCAATGTTTTTTGTATATCTATTACTCTCTGATTTTTGCTACCTCGCCATGCTAAAGATAAATCTTTTTGCTCTTCTATAAATTTTCCATCAACTAGAATATCGCATTTTTCAACAATTTCTTTTCTTATTGATTTCTCTTTATAAATATTTTCTAAGGTATTTCCAGTGAATAGCCATATAGTTTTATGGGGATATTTTTCTCTTATTTCATTAATAAGTTCATTTACTTCTGCGATATTATTTTCATGTAGTGGATCGCCACCTGAAAATGTTATTCCTTCTATATAGTCTTTGGATAAAACATCAAATAGTTTTTTCTTGGTTGTATCGTCAAATTTTATGCCACTATTCTTATCCCATGTTTGAGGATTATGGCAACCTTTGCATCTATTGTCACAGCCTGAGAGCCACAAAGTAACTCTCAAGCCGATTCCATTATTTAAATCTGGATAAGTTATATTATGGTAGTTCATTATTCAAACTCCTTAATATGTTTTACCCTCATTTCTACTTCTTCAATTTTTCCATCATTGAAAGCAGTTGTATAATTACCTGTAAGATAGCCTGTAACTCTACGCAATCTTAAAATAGTTCCACATCCACAAATAGGGCATGTATCACCAATTTCGTCACAATATCCACAATTTGCACATGTATCATTTGGCACATTAATGGCGAAATATGGAATATCGTGATCCATTGCATAATTTACGATTGTTTCAAGTGCATCAAGATTGTTTTTAGCTGAACTTGGTAATTCAACATATGTAATGCAGCCAGCAGAACTATACCCTGTTAATTGTGATTCAATATCAATCTTTTCCATTGGATTGATTTCAACCCATACAGGAACGTGAATACTATTTGTGAAGAATTTTTTGTCGGAAACATTTTTGATTACACCATATTTTTCCTGGAATTTCTTCATTGCAGTGAAACAAAGATTTTCAGCCGGAGTATAGTAAACACCAAAATTTAATTTATATTTCTCCTTGAATTCTGTACATCTGTCTTTGAACAACTGTTCAATTCGTTTAGCGAGTTCCATTCCTTTTTCTGTTGTATGATTACAACCAATAAGGATTTCTAATGTTTCTGCTAAACCTAACTGACCAATTACAATAGTTCCATGTTTTAATGCAGAACGAATTCCTTCTTCTTCAACATACCCTTCCATCAGTCCATTTTCGTACATGAATTTTGCTGAATCTGGTGATTGGCTACAAATCCATTCGAATCTTTCAAGTAACATATCTTTTGCTTCATGAATTTTTGTGTCAAGCAACGACATAAAATACTCTACTGTATTATCGTCCTCTTTATTATTCTGAAACTCTTTTATGCTATTAGAAAATTCTTTTGCTTGCATTGCCAATGTCGGCATAATGATTGTTACTGGGCAAATATTACCACGACCATCTTTGAGCTGACCAAATCCATTGATATCGAAACCATTAGCTGTTCTACAACCCATTGTGCTAAAATATGTTTGCGGATCATCAATGTCATATCCGTTGTTTCCAGACCAATCAACATTTGCATAATTTGGATATAATCTTTGTGCAGTTGATTTCAATGCAAGTCTGAATAAATCATAGTTTGGATCTCCAGGTGCTCTATTTACACCTTTCATGCATTGGAAAATTCCACATGGAAAAATTGACGTTTTATGGAATTTGCCAATTCCTTTAATTGAAACTTCTAATAACGCTTTTGTTACCATTCTTCCTTCAGGAATGGTACATGTGCCATAGTTTACACTTGTAAACGGCAATTGATTTCCAGATCTACTTTGAAGCGTATTTAAGTTATGATACATACCTTCAACTGCTTGGTATGTCTCACGCTCTGTCATTTTCATTGCATATTCCCATGCTTTAGGCTGTTCTTTATATGCTTCTGCATCGATAGGCAATTTTGACAATTCTGTTTTGTCATATACAACATTGTTATCACAAATCCATTCAATTCCATCTAAAAAGTGTTTTGCAAAACTCTTTCTTACATATGGAATCATTGTCCAGTCAAGATGTGTTGCACTTACACCACCAAATTGCTGCAATGACTGCAACTGAAAAATAACGGCTACAAGCTGAAATGCTGTGCTTACTGACTGAGCAGGTCTTACATCGGTTTGTCTTGTATTAAATCCATTTGCAAGCAACTTATCAAAAGGAATTGATAAACAGTTGTGATCACCTACAGCATAATGGTCTAAATCATGAATATAGATAAGATTATTCAAATGATTGTTTTTTGCCATTTCTGACATACAGTAATCAAGTGCGTATTTTTTTAATACTTCACTGTTTACTGCACCCATTCGACCACCAAATGATTTTTCATCAACATTTGCATTTTGATTTTGTACATTTGATGCAGTTAGTTTTTCTGAAATTTCTTTCATAATTCTACTGTTTTTCTCTCTGGCACGACTTCTGTCATTGCGATAAATAATGTATGCTCTTGCCACATCTTTTCTATTGCTTGCCATGAGTTTGTTTTCTACTAAATCTTGAATTTCTTCAACATTGATTTCTTCTCTATCTAATGATGAAATATGTTGTGCAATATCTTTTGATTTGTGAATTGCAGCTTGTGTTGTCTCTTTGTCAATTTCTACAAAGGCTTTCAGAATGGCATTTTCAACCTTTTTAGGGTTGAATTCTGCCTTTCTTCCATCACGTTTAATAACTATCATCTTGCGTTGATTCCTCCAGTGAACAAATGTATTTCTCAATTTCTTCCCAATCTTTCACCCTGAAAGTTTTGAAATTAAAACACCCACACTGTCTATTCCACGGTTTGTCGAATATTAAATTGTACTTTACTGAATCACTAAGATTATTTAAGTTATCATCTATGAGAACATCGCCATGAACAAGACTTTTATCCATGCAGATGATTAAATTTTTCTGTGTATAAGCTGGGAACAAGTTACTAAGCCATCTATGTTTTGCATTTACATTTGAAGGATGTGTTGATGTTAAAAAGTAAAAATTATGTTTTTTCATAAGCCCATCAATTACTTCTTTTGCCTTTGGCTGCACTTCTAATGTTTTTAAAAATTCATCTGTACAAAATTCAGCAAATACATCTTTGCATTCTTCTTTTAAAAATGGCTTTATATAAAAATCTGTGATGTCATCGACTTTTACATTATCGTTATATTTTTCGTTGTATCTAACCAAAATCTTTTCTACTAAATCATTTACAACTTCGTCTACATCACACAGTATCGTTAGTTTGCCTTTATTTTTGTTTGTTTTTAGATTATTTAAATGTGAGTTATACATAAAGTAAACTTTTTTTGCCATAAACTCAGGTCTAATTTCGTAGCCTGGATTTGCAAGTACATAATCTACTTCATCCTCACATCCATCGAATTGACCAACATCAGATGCATCTCTGCGTTTTGCCTCTTCAATATTATCTCCACGTTGTAAGATCTTAACAAGTCTGTCTCTACGTGGCACATTAAAATAAAAACTAACAATATCTAAATTAGGATTTTTCTTTAATTGTCTAAATCCATGTGGAGTTAATACGGCTACCTTATCATCTGTACAATCTTCTATTGCACTTCCATATCTCCAACCATTATAAACTGCAGATTCAGCAAAAAATCCTAGTTTTTCTTTCTCAATAAACTCTTCTTCTGAGATAAAGTGATAATCTATTCCATCGATTTCACCATCTCTAGGTTTTCTGGTAGTGTAAGATGTAAGTTTGGCAAATCCATATTCTTTACATAGAATTTTCTCTACTGTGGATTTGCCAGATGCACTACCACCAATCAAACAAATCATCCTATAAGCTCTTTCTCCTATACTTTATAAACTGGTATTTAATACCTTTATATTCTTTCATGTTAGATTTTTCGTATATTTCCCACCCAAATGTTTCATCGATATTTGGGAAATATGTGTCTGCTTCAAAGTTTTCATAAACCTTTGTAACATATACTTCATCACAATATTTGAGTAGTGATTTATAGATTTGTCCACCACCAATGATTACTATATCGTTATTCTGTAATCCTTTGGATTTTACATATTCTTTTACAAATTCATAGCTTACAAAACAACCATGTTCTTTCCCAACAGGTTCTCTGCTTGTTGCAACCAAATTCAGTCTGTTGGGTAATGGTTTATTTGGTAATGAATCCCAAGTCTTACTTCCCATTACAATAATTTTTCCATTGGTTGTTTCACGAAAGAATTTCATATCCTCTGGGATATTGACAAGTAATTTACCGTTTCTACCAATACCCCAGTTATTATCGCAACATACTATTGCTGATACCATGTTTTCTCCTAAATTCCTAAATCAAGTTTAAAGTTTGGCTCTAGTGGTTTATAATTTATCAATTTAAAATCATCAATATCAAAATCAAAGAAGTTTGTTTTGATTGGGTTTAAAATCATTGTAGGCTGCACAAGATTTTCTTCATTTTCCTCAAATCTTTCTTTGATTGCATTTGCAACTTCGATATGTCTGTCATAGATCTGTTCATTTTGAACATAGTGTGCAAAAACTCCCGGTTTCATATTGCAATGTCTTGCAATCATCATTAATAATGCTGCGTACTGTACTTCATTCACTTGACCAGCACCAGAAGCAGTAAGCATATCACCAGAGCGTTGAACAAGAGTCATATCAAGATAATATTCACTCTTAGTTTTTCTGACATTCCACATTGTAAGGAATGCACATGGAGCAAGACCATCCGATCCTCTCAAATCCTCTTCTTGCCACAATGACATAATTTTTCTTCTTCCAAATGGATCTTTTTTGATATCTTCCAGTAAGTTATTCACTAAATCATAATGTTTAACCGTGTAGCCATATCTTTTTCCAATAGTTCCATCTCCAATATCCCAATCTTTCCACCAAGTAACTTTCATATCTTCCATCTCTGAAATTACGTTTGTTGGTTTCTGGAATATTGTAAATATTTCTCTAATACCTGTTTTCCATGCTACTTTTCTAAGTGAGCAAATTGGAAATTCGCCTTTACTTAAATCATATTTTCGTAACACTTGGTTTACTGAAATTGTATGAGCTGGTTTCCCATCGCTATATTTAGGACGTGGATTTTCGTCTAAATATCCATTTCCTAAAATAACTTCGATATCCTCATACAAGTACTTATCTGCTATTGCCATTTGCTATACCTCAACAATAAATTCTTTAATCTTTTCTTTTACTTCATTACAAATATTTTCGCTATCTGAATGAATTTTGAAAAGTAAAGGCTTGCTTAAATCAACACTGAATAATCCCATAATTGATTTTGCATCAATGACATACCTTCCGACAATAATATCAATGTCTGGTGTTACATTTAATACTTTGCTGGAAAAGTCTTTTACTTTATCAATCGTGTTAATTAAAATATAAAACTCATTTTTCATATACAACTAATATCGTTCCTCTTCTTCCCATTCAGTTTCTCTTATACCATTAGCTTTAATAGCACATTCTTCGGAACAATATGTATAACCTCCATCATCTGTGTAATAGTATTCATCTTCATATAATTCTTCGCCACATTGATCACATTGACCACGGACTTTTCGTGTAGCGTTAGGGCATCTTGGATGACATGGTATCATTCTGCATTCTTCGCACATTTTATCACCCTTTATTTCTGTTTGTTTACAGTAAATTCATAAAGTTCAAGACTATATATCACAGCTTGAGCTTTCATATTTTTACTACCTTTACTTTGTCCATCCCAAAATAAAGTGAGAACCCCAAAGGAATTATCGGAAGAGGCATATTCTGCCATTTCACGATTACGATTGTGACCAGCTAAAGCATTATACTTTCCATGCATATTATTTACAATTTTACATGGTGTAGCACTCAAATCATCCCATTTTGCCGGAAATTCTTTTAATGCAAGATTATATTTCTCAGCAAATTTTTCGCCTAAAGTGTCTGCTCCTTTTGCTTTACCACTTATAATTTCAATATTTTCACGGTTTATTCTATATGAATGCTTCTGCTTATCAATCGTTAAAACATTAAGTTGAGGATATTTTTTGTTTAAGTCGAATAATACCATTATTAAATTTTTCTCTAACAATTCAAAGTTATTAAAACTTCTTGATCCGGCTATAACAATCCTTAACATAATATTCTCCTTTTTAAGTTCTCACTTATTATATCATACTTTCTTGTTTTGTCAACTTTATTTTTGTTTGTTATTTGATGAATTTTTCAAATACTTTGTTATAATTTCTGTTATTACAAAGTTTACGAATAATACACATCGCAAGACCTGTTTCTTTATTATATGTATCACCCTTATGGCACTTAGAAACTGTCTTTGTTCCATCTTTCTAGAATACAATTGTTGCAGGATCATTGAATGTTACTTTTTCAATTTCATCTTCCAAGTTGATACTCATACCAATTTCATCCTCATATTCTACTCCAAGTACTCCTTCAATTTCTTCTGCTAAATCAAGCAGCATATCATGGAAATCTGCCATTTCTTCGATTGAATTAAATTCTAAAATTCCAACTACTTCTTTTGCTTTCTTTGACATATTATTGTTCTCCCTTTTTCTTTTCAATTAATTTATCGAGTACTACTTGAGCATCCTCTTCATTTAAGAATGTAACCTCTCCTAGCCTTTCCAACACATATATACAATGTTTGATTGTATGTGCTATTCTAGGATATATTACAGGTTCAATAAAGTTGGTGTTTAATTCCCAAAATTTATCACCTGGTTTGCAAGGTAATTTGCTCAAATCATTATTCTCGATTATGTGTTTAATTTCATTTTCTGATAATCTTTTCATATTATTTTTTAAATACAAGTTCATCACTTACAAATCCGGCAGCACCTTTATGACCACCACCACCAAATTTTTCAGCAATTTTTGAACAGTCAACATCTTTATGTGTTGAATAAAGTGAATATTTATATTTCTTGCCATCATAAGCCCAAATTGCAACGATAGGATAATTATTGATTGAATCACCGAAAATCAAGCTATTACAACTACGATTTACAATTAGACATTTATATCCTTCTAATCTTCCTTCATATGCATATTTTTCTTTATATAAGGCATATTCTCTTGTTACATAGGCATTGATTGCCTTTCCTTTTTCAATCATTTGATTAAGTAGAGTATGTTTTGATTCATCCCTTACAAGCTGATTCCAAATAATGTCAAGTGCATCATATTCTGTTGATTCAAGACCATATTTGAAAAACATAGTGTCTGGATATGAGAATTTCCAACAGTCAAAATCACTTACATACTTCACAAATTTAGGTACTTCTTCGAATGAACAAGATTTGAAATACATCCATGTAAGTGCTGCACCACTAATTCCCTCTTTGCGAATTCCTGAGATTTTATTATATTCTGGATTACTTCTAAGTACTTCCATACTCGATGTATGATGGTCACACCAAATGAGTTTACAATTTTTCTTGTGAAGAATTTCTTCCAACTTATCAATTGAATTAGAAGAAAATGATAAATCTACAAAATAGACTGTTTCACCATCTTCAATTAACTCAGTTGGATAAGGTGCTGAGTAATCGTACATAATATAATCTTCTTTATTATAATTACCTGTAAATCTTGCTACGATTGAACCAGCACATTTACCATCCATATCATTATGATAAAAACACTTCATTATTCCACCTCGTCCAAAATGTCAGATAAGCTATCTGCAAACGCACAACAATTTACAGACTGTCCACCTACACCTCTTGTATAAGACATAGCTTTTGATGTTGCCATAAATACTGATTCTGTTCCTTCTTTAGAAGCTGTATAAGTTTTTGATAATTTCGCATCAATACCTAAATTATTTCCAACTTCTGCTGTGTCGATATTCGCACCAATAAAAGTAAAAATCCAATTATATTTATTTCTCTGATGCTCAATCATTTCTTTTACTTTTGAATATGTAAATTCTTTGCTTGCATTTTCATATCCATCAGTAATAATTGTAAAAATTACTTTTGCTGGTCTTTCTTCTTCCGGCATATTTGCAAGACGCTGACCTACTGAATTAATTGTTCTTCCAATTGCATCTAACATTGCAGTCATTCCACATGGCATATATTCTCTTGCTGTCATTTCTGAAACTTCCTGAATGTCAACACTATCATGCAACATAATATATCTGTTATCAAACAGAACTGTTGTTACTTTTGCATTGCCTGGTTCATTTTTCTGTTGGTTGATAAGAGTGTTGTAACCTCCAATTGTATCAGATGTTAAAGGACTCATTGAACCACTCATATCAAGAATCAAGACCATTTCAGTTAAATTCTGATTCATATTTTCCTTCTCCTTCATAGTTTATTGTTGTTTTAATTTTTCCACCAAATACCATTCTCATTACGGAAGAAATGCATTCTTTACAAGTACATAACTTTAAATCGTCTGTCATATATGTACTCATTGCACCACATGCAGGCATTTTCAATTCTTTACCTTTCCATATCCTTTTTATTCCATAGTGTATATCTGATTGTGGTTGTGTTGCTGTCATAACATATATTGGTAATGGTATAAATTGTGGCTTTTTAAGTGGGGCTTTTATTGTGGTATTCATTCATATTTCACCCCATTATTTATAATTGTTTATTAAATTAATAGCGTTAGCATTTTCAATGTAAAACGGATCTGTTCCAAGTATATTTACAACCAACTGACCAAATCTTAATTCTGGGTGTTCTTTCCATTTTCTTGTAAGAATATCCATAAATTTATCAATATCTGTTGTGTCTGCTTCTAAAATAGCTTTGGCAACTTCTATATGTTCCGGCTGAAGCCCTTTTTCAAATGTAGTCTTTACTAAGTTGGTGCTTGTAAATTCTCGCATATCTGAATCATCATCTAAAATTACAAACGATTTAACATCATTGTGGAGTTTTAACCATTCTCTAATTTCATCTCCACGCTGCTTATCACTACCTCTCAAAACAGGTGTTATATCGTAAATTTCCATTCCATAATCTTTCAAGCGATTTTCAAGTTTTTGAAATAATGCTTCTCCAAAATGATTCATTCCATTTTTATCTCTTGCACAGCCAATTCGCCATGTTGAAGAAATAACAATTTTTGCTTTGGTTGTATTTACTAATTCTTGCAACAATTTCAACGGTCTATCTTCCACTTCATCATAGAAAACCTTTTTATTGTTTTGTTGTTCTGCGTCATACATGGAGTTCAAAACGCCATCAACATCTAAAAATATTACTCGCATTTGTTTTCTCCCAAATTTCTAATTCTCTGAGCGTTTTTCTTATTAGTCTTTTTGCATACTCATAATTTATACCGTATGTATCGTTACCATATTTAAAAATATGATGGTCTATACTTCTAATCCATTTACACCTTCGATATAATGATAAAGAGCCATCGTATCTCCCAAGTAAATGTTTGTTGGTTTCGCCATATTCAATAAACTTTAATATTTTCTCAGAGCCAAAATATTCATCTATTGTTCTGGTTTTGAATCTAAGCATTATATGTGCCAAGAACATTCCTTTCGATACGATCTTCAACTCTCTGATTCATATACATTAATGCAATCTCAATGTGTTCAAGAGCCTTTTCGTTGTAAGCTGTTGCGAAATTTCCATTTTGAAAACTCTTCAATCTATCTCTTACAATTTCAAGCAAATCTGTATCAATAATTCCATGAATTGCATTTTCATCTTTTCTTGCTCCCTGTTGGAATTGAATTAATGCATATTCACCATCTCTACCATTAGCTTCAATTTTGTATAGATGATTTGCACCACCAGCACCAGGTTCATCAATTGCATATACAGTGTTAAGTTTTTCTCTTTTTTGAATAGTTGTTAATTTTCTCATTTCTTTACCTCTTTTAAAACATTTCTTTCTGCAATGTTATAGATATGTTTTGCAACTGGTTTTGCTAAACAATCATTATTACCATCAATTCTCATTTGATTTAACATCAACTCAATAAACTCTTTGGTTTGTGGGTGCATTGCGATTGGATTTTTCTTTTTGCCACACCACCAATCATATTCCGCTATATACGAAAAATCTTTTTTCATATAAGCTCTTCCGGCAGCAAGATAGTCACATACTAATTCAAGTGCATATTTAAAAGGCATTTGAACAGCTTGACCACCTTTATCAAAATTATCTTGCCAGTGTTCATAATGATGTGGATTTCTGCCCTTGTGATGCATCCATGCCATAGAATAGCCATTTACTTCTTTACAAGCATCTATCGGCGATCTGTTTCCTTGAAAGTATTTAACACTTTCCCAAAACTCCGTTGGAGAATACTTGGATAAGTCATGGCATAAACCTCTAATTGGCATACCAGCTTTACAGCAATTTAAGAAAACGTACCAACGATGTATTGTTATCAATTTGAAATGTTTAAATACGTTTCTAAGTTTCATTTTTCACCTCATAAATCTGATTAAATAACGATTTCATTTATTGTGATCCACCATACCTTATCTCAAAAGCAACCTATAATGAAAATGGTCAATGGAACGAAGAGTGCGAACAAAATCTTTTAAATTGGCTAGATTTGTTGGATAGAGCCAATATAAAATTTGCACTTTCAAACTTACTTCAGTCAAAAGGAAAATCGAATGATTTACTAAAAGAATGGAGTAAGAAATACAATATTCACTATATAAACAGTAATTATCATAATTGTAATTACCAACGAAAATCCCTAAACTTCAAGGATTTAGAAGTTCTTATTACTAACTACTAAAATTAATCAAATCGTTATTTCTAAACTCTGATATTTCTATCTCGTTAAAATCTTTATTGCGAAATTCAATATGTAGTTCATGTAATCTATCTGCAAACTCAATAAACTTTTGTTCTAATGCAGGATTAAATTCTCTTTCTCCAAATGGCAAATTGAATTCACCTTTTTTATTAAAACGTATTTGATTATTAAATGAATGGCATATCAAGACATACAAAACAAGTGGAGTTCTATTCCCGGCGTTATAATACTCTCTGAGTTTCATATAACCATCTTTATTCGTTTTGTTAAGTCCAAAATCATCAATAATACTATGTATATTTTTGATTAATTCTGTTGTGGAAGTTTTATATAGATAATTCAGCAATTCCTCCACTTGTTCATTTATGTCGTTGTAAACGATTTTTGCAGAATCAATATTAATTCCTACATTAAATCCACCACCAAACAAATCAACAAAAGTTCCTATGTCTTTTGGAAAGTGTGGCATTATCTCTGGAAGTAATTTATATTTACCTCCGTGATAATTAAGTGGACTTTTTATATATTTCATTGCTACCTCTAATGTGCTTTCATATCTGCAACATGGAGCTTCATAATATTCTCGAACATTTTTTCACCCCAAAGCTGACGATATTTCTTTTTCATTTTTTCATTGTTCTCTTTTTCCCAAAAATAAGGATGCATATGATAAGTAATCATTGCCACGATATCCAAGATATCCATATAATTTCTATCAAGTAAATACTCTATAGCATCATATGCTGATACTAAATGATGTTGATAATAATGTGCATGATCACTTTCATTGCCTTTACTATCTTTATAACCTTTCGTAAATGGCTTTCCAATATCATGTAATAATGCTGCAGTTGCTAAATTGAAATTCATATTTCCAGAATTTTCAGTGAGAATGTTCAAATAACACGCAATACAATGATCACCAATACTTAATGTATGATGTGGATTATCATGTTCAATTTTACACATTCCATCATCACCGTAAAACAGCTCTGTTAAGCCTTTCTTTATTGTTGCTTGTTCACAATTCATAACAACAATATCCCAGCCTTCAAAATACTGTGGAACATACATATTCTTATACATTCTTTTAATTGCATATTCTGGAACAACATTCTCTCTGTTTTTGTTATTCGTTAATACTTTTTCATATGGTGTATATACAAAATAACATACTTTCATGCAATCATATTTCTTTATTTCGTTCAAGAATGCCATTCGCTTTTTGTAACTAATATTACAAGCATCATAAATTACAGAAATCCCCCTCGATAGATTTTCTTTGATTCTATCGTGTAATATCTTAAACACTTCTGGATCTTTGTCTTGGTTGCTTACAGAACCAGTTACTTCTTCTCTAATGGCATCTGAAGAACAAATGGTTGCATTATAAATTTTTGACAATGCTTTTGCATTGCTTGATTTGCCACTTCCAGGCAATCCACACATCATAATAAACATTGGTTTTTCCATTATTCTACGTCCTCCGTAAAGATAGTCTTGTAATCAGTAACACCCATTTGATTGAGTTTTATATAACCAGGACATTTATCATTGCCATATTTTAAGTAATTATTTTTGACTCCAATATATTTATTTCTTACATATTTCTTAAACTTCACAGGAACACTGGTTTCTGTCCAAATCATGAATGTTTTCCTATCATCTTTCGGAGCAAATTCATAATACTTATTTACTTCCTCTTCCATTTTTGCTATGTAATCATAAACAACTTTTGAAACTTTTCTTACTCTTGGCTTATATGCCTCTGGAACTTTACTTAATAAATCATCCATGCGATTCTCTGCAATGCTTTGAATAATCAAGTTGATTGAAGAAATCTGTGACAGGATTTTGTGAATTTTCACATAATCATCACCTTTAACTTTAATCATATGACCATCAATATTGACTACAAATCCTTCTTGATCGTCTGATTTGATAAATTTTACTTCTTGTAAAATTTCATCAAAAGTCTTATCGTATATTTGAGTCATTTTAACATTGTATTTTGAAGCTAAATCTGCAACTTCTTTGTATGATAACTGTCTGCCAGAATATACATGCCTTACACCAATAAGGTATAATCCCTCTTCATGTTTTTCATATTTTACAACGTGTGCATCTGCCAATGAAATGTATTCAAAAATAAAGGTATAATCTGGATTTTCTCGAACCATTTTTACACAATTAACATCACTTTTCATCATTCTATAACCATCAGCTAATCGCCATGACTTCTCAAGCTCAATAGCTTGGCTACCTGTCATAAACAACTTTCCTTTGTACCATCTTGCACACTGCATTGAACCATCTAATTTATTGGTAATTTCAATGGTTTTAGCATTCTTAATTTCTTCTGTAACGACAGACAGTTCATTTGCCGGACACTCATTAAGATTACGAAATTTTTTGAATGGAGAAATAACAATACATTCTTCTTTAAGGTCGATTACAACGCTTCTACATTCGAGGTAAAAGCCCCCATCAATCTCCCATAAGTTTTCTGCTGTAATTTCATATTGTCCATCTGATACGCTACTATGTTTTGCATATCTAATAAGTATAAGAGAATCGCTCTGATTAATTTCCAAATATTTAATTTTTTCTTTGGCTGCATCATCATTGAGCATTTCAATCCAATATTCCAAACATGTAAGCGTCTTTTCTTCTACTACATATTCTTTATATTCAACTATTCCAAATTTCTCTTCGTATTTTCTTTTGATATTCAATACAAAATTGAATACTGGATTCCAAGTAAACATTTCCTTTCTCCTTTCGCAGCTATTGTATCACATTTTCTTTATTTGTCAACATTATTATTGCTTGTTTTGATTAATTCATCTAATGTTCTTGGAATATAATTGATAGATGGTAACATACATCCTACATTAAATGCGTTTATCATTTCTTCATGCTTCAAAATATTATGTGTTGTTGTAGTTTTCATTTCTGTTTCTGTTATATTACGATGTACATGTCCATAAATATGATAACTACCTCTATGTGACTGATCCCAAACTGCCATTGGAAAATGACACAGAACAACAATTCGTCCTTTATCGTCAATACGTTTTAAATCGTATATTCCCTGGAACAACTTTTTACATGTGCTATCATCTGCCCATCTATCATGATTACCACGAACCAAAAATCTATTTTTACAATTAATTTGTCGGATAAGCTCTGCTGTTTTATCCGGCTTATACCAAGAAACATCGCCCAACAAGAAAAGATTATCTTGTGGCGTTACAACTCTATTTATATTATCGATGATCGTTTTGTCCTGTTCATCTAATGTTTTAAATGGTCTTTTATCAAATCTAACCATTGCATTTAGATGACCAAGATGCAGATCGGCAATATAATAATTAGCCATTTAAGTCCTCCTTATTTACCGTCATCCTCATATTTATCGTATCTTTTATTCCATGATGTAACAGCACAATTAATTGCATTTATAACATCATCAAAAGATGTATCGCAAATTTCTAATCGTGTGGTCTTTTTTAAACCACAATTATGATTCTGACATTGAATATTCAAGTCAAATATCTTTGTAGCACAATTGTTTCCTCTGAATTCAACTTTACTATATACTTTAGAGCCACATATCGGACATGGCAATAAATCCACTTTAACTTTTGACATTATTCTTTTCCTCCGATTCAACTATTTCTTTGCCCTTTTTGTAAAAATAATCAAAATATTCTTTACCTTCTGGATCACGTTCCATACCACCAATTAGGCATTTAAATAATTCTCTTGGGTAAGATGATAAATCTCCCATTGGATTGTCTCTTAGCATTTTACATACTGTTCTTAATGCATGAAATAATATCTTTTCCCTCTTTGTTAATCCTTGCATTCTGCCCACCTGAAATCACATTCATCTTTCGTGTTACTGATTTGGCTAATATATGCCGAAATCATTTTTGCGTAATAAATACTTGGCAATCCATAACACCCCAAACTATAGCTGCTATTCATTTCAATTAATAATGTTCTACCATCTTTTGTAACTCCCCAGTCTAAACTACAAGAGTTTGGTCTGTCTTTCCATGTTGCAAAATCTTTCATTGCATTATTAATTATTTTAGTGTCAATTTTATTCATGTTTCGCCAATCACCTTTATATGGTCGCAAATCTATCATTTTGTCATAATAAACAAATCCTCGGCATTCAAATTCAAAATCAACAACTTCTGAACAGATAACATCTGCATTATCGTAACAAGATCCACATCCGATTAGATCTTTAATTTCTTTTACTACAATACCTGTGAATTTTTTATCTTCAACAGGCTTTACAAAAAGTGGGAATAATTCAGGATGATTGTTTATATGATTGATTTTATCATTCCAAATTTTTCTTCCCAAATATTCTTTTAAAACTTCTGGATAATCCACATTGTTTGTTTTAATATCAAATTTACTTAAACAATGATTTACTTGTAGGATTCCATCTAATACAATATCTCCCTTTTCGTATAAATCGTATGCTTCTGATAATTTTTCATATTCATGAATTTCAAAACCCATTTCATGAAAACCCTCTATCGCTGTAGCGATATTTATATTGTATGGAACTGGAAAACAATGTTCATCATAAATTCGTTTTGTTCTGGCAAATACTTTCATGCTTATACCTCGATTTCAGTGTTTTTCTTAAACCATTCATGTGTATGTTCTTTCCAATACTTCTCTCTGGCTTTCTTTCTGAAAAACAAAGGTTTTACTTTTCGTACCTCGTTTATAATGTCAATACAAACCATAGCTGTTATAGCACTCCATCTGCCATCACATGCCCTACGATTACACCATTTAAGAAATTCTTCAAATGTGCAATCATGTATCACCTTTTTCATCTAATTACTCCTTACAAATATCTGCTATATGCAAACATAATTTTTCAGGAATTACACTACGTTCCACTGCACCTTTTAAACCTTGTGTCCCTGTTTTACTTCCTCTTGGAGCTTTTTCATGACACGAATCGCCATTATGACACATCGGCTTAAATTGTGGATTTGGATGGTTAGTCCAAATATCAGTAGGTTTCATTCTTGTATCACCATACTGACAATAAGTGACAGTGTATCGTGGTAAATCTTTCATAAAATTCATCTTTCTTAAACCGCCACGTGGATTTTCGATAAAGAAATATTTTGGGTTAAGCTCCTTTATCAAATCCAATGTATGCTGAATAAGTTCATCTGATAATTTGGCAAAATCACTTTTTGGTGCAAGATTTCCGTCTGCTTCTTTAACTCTATGGTGAGAAATTGCAGCAATCGAATAACTTGTACAAGGTGGACTTGCCCAAATTACATCCGGCTTTCCAAATCTTTCAATTATATCTTTTGCCGTAACCTCCATAATATCTGCATACCAATCTATGTTTTTATGTTGACGGTCAAGTTCTATTGTAAAAGTCTCATAACCCCTAAGTTTAAAGGCTTTTGCAATACTTCTTGTTCCACTAAACAAGTCCAAACATTTCATATTATATAATCCTCCATTTTCTCAATGCCTATATTTAGGCATTTTAAGTAAACTAAACAAAAACATAGTTTTATTTACTTTTTTCTGTGTTTTCACTACATTTGATACAATATTTAACTGCATCACACATACTTCTTATATGATATTTCATAACTGTTGCAGCATTTGAATATTCTGGATATAAGTCTTTTACATTACTACAAAGTGGAAGAACATATTCTTCCGTTTCTTTTAGATACTTCTTCATTCTTTCAATAGTAAAAACTCCTACCATCGTTGAAATGTTATGACATCTATCAGAAATCTTGATAATTGCACTTCGTTTATCTGATAAAACTGTTTTGTAATATTCATCGGCATTTACACCTTTATGTTTAGTTAAAAGTCTGATTACATCCAAAACTTCTTGTTCTAAATGATACTGTGTAACCAACTCTTTCCCACCATATTCAAATTCGCAATCTTCTAAGATATCATGTAATAAGGCTGCTGCCACGATTGCATCGTCTTTAATACCAAGATTGATTAATTCGTTTGCAACTCTTAAAGGATGATTGATATATGGTTCACCATCATTTCTAAATTGATCTTTATGAAATTTTTCGGCTATATGTAATGCTTTTAATGTGTTATGCATACTACAACCATTGGCAAATCCTTTAAGATAAATATAGCTCTTACTTCTATCTGCCATGATATCCTCCTTATGTTCCAGCTAGGAATTTTCTCACAGGCTGAAGTCCTTTAAAAATTTCCTTTGCTCTGTTTTCTTCCTGTCTTTTAAATTTTTCTACATCTGCTCTATCGTCTTGTGTAGGACGATAATAACCACTACCATTTTGAAGGTTGATAATTACTGTTCTCTTTCTTGCCTGATTAATCAAATCTCTCATGCTTCTATCAGGCAATCCAGTGGCAGCACATAACTTTTCTCTACTGATAGCATTTTCTTTTCCAAATGGAATATATTTAACAATGTCTATACACATGTTGCTACCTCTAATCGAATAAAGACTTGACAAATTCATCCATGCTTTGAACTAATTTAAAACAGTTTCCGTGTAGAGCATGATTTTTCCATGACCTATATGATTCATTAAATTCTTGCATTGATATTTTGCCAGCTTTTACTAATTTGCTTTTCTTCCTTAATTCTTTCTTTATATGTCTTTTATTACTTCCCTTTAACTTTCTGATTGATTTACCATCAACTGTCACGTATGTATGAAAGCCTAAAAAGTCTACACCATTTTTAAAGGGAATAATTTGAGTTTTGTTATTGAGCGTCAACTTCAAGCTATGAACATGTTCTGTGATTCTTTCGAGACAATATTTTAAGTGTTCCTTGCTATGACAAATCAAATAGAAATCATCCATGTATCTGCCATAATATTTGATATCAAGTTCTTCCACTATCATGTGATCCATATCGTTCAAATACAGAAGTGCAAATACTTGACTTATCTGATTACCCAAAGGTAATCCAAGACCTTCTGTGCTATCTATGTATAAATCACACAACCAACGAATTCCTTCATCCTCGAAGTGTTTATATACAATTTCTCGCAATACTTCATGGTCAATGGTATAAAAGAACTTTGTAATATCACATTTTAAAATATATCCATCAGTTCCATATTCTTCGTAAAAACTGAGCATATCATTTCGTAGCTGATCAAGACCAAATAGCGTTCCCTTACCCTTTTGTCCGGCAAAGTTATTTCGAATAAATACATCTTTCAGTTTCGGTAACAGAACGTTATCGCATAAACTATGTTGTACAACTTTATCCTTAAATGCTCCTGCTTTTATGATTCTCTCTTTTGGCTCAAATACTTTAAATTGGTTATAAGGTGCTACTGTATAAGTCCTGTCTATCAACATTTCTTTCAGCATATGAACACCCTCAAGTGCTCTAGTGGCGAATTTCGCTGCACTCACCTTATAACCTTTTCCTCTTTTGGAACGCTTGTACGCTTTGTACAAGTTTCCAAAGTCTATGACTTTCTCAAAATCTGTCAACTTAAATACCTTTTTATTTATCCCTTGCCAGGGAAAGGATATGTGTTCTTTTGATAGTGGTGCACTCCTTTCAGCATATTGCTTACTCGCCCTCACATACCACCAGAACGGACGAACCCCATTGGAATAGTCACAGTCATTCCTGTTCACAGTACCATTGGAATTCACGTAACAAACATTACGAGATACAACACATAACCTAAATTATGTTATCGCCTTTCGTCTTTTGAACGCCAAGCTATTGCCATTCTCTTAACATCACATACAAGTTTTGACCAAAATTCGCACGTTCCCTTAGAAATCAACTCATGATTCATTGCCATTTCTATATGAAGATTCAAACGATCACAATATGTAATTGCTTTGGTTTGCATTTTTCTTCTATCAATACGTTCTTCTGGAACATCCAATCTTTGTCGATTTGCCTCCATTAAATTATCGTAAATATCAATACACGTGTTTTGTGTACGTTCAATTAATGTTCGATATTTTGCTGGGTATTTCTTTCTGTTGGATGTAGTTGTAAGTGTGTAATCATATAATTCAATAGCTTTTACGATAACGTCTAACTTCTCTTGAGCCATAGACTTATTCTTTTATTCCTCTTCTGGTAAAGATACAGAGATTGAGGATGAAAAGATACAAAACGGACGAACCCCACCGGAACAGCCACAGCCATGCCCGTCCACAGCACCATCGGAACACACGAAACAAACACAACGAGAATAACCATTGGATTCTGTTGAAAATGCTGTTGCAAGATACCACCATTTTCCATAACCAGGAAGAAATTCACGATATCTGCGATAATTGTCGGCAGTCATTAAGCTGACTTTATCAACACATGAACCATAATCTTTAAGACCATCATTTGCAGTTAAATCAACTCTGTGTGGAATTAAGTTTTCTGCACCAATTGTAGCTTCGATTTCTCTACAGAAATCACCATTCATTTCTTTTCTGACTGTACTCTTTGCATAGTTATTAGAGTTTTTGTCAAAGATTCCTGTATATAAGAAATCTTTAAGAATAACTGCAGTTGTATCTTTACCATGACCAAGTACGATAAATTCTCTTTTACCTACTTTAAAAACAGTTCCAGGTTTAAGATCGGCTAATTTCACCTGTCTTTCTGGCACTCTAATTTTGATAACAATTTCTTTATCTGTTTGGCTCTCTACTGATACTTCCATGTCTTTGAGTGCGTTTTTGATTGTAAGAACTTTACTATTCATTCTTTGTTTCTCCTTTATTTTTGCTTGTTTATATTATTTTTTAAATCTGGTTTTCCAGACTAATTTCATTAATACGATTTCTTGCCACTATACAATATTTTTCTTCTAAATCCATTCCAATATAGTTTCTTCCATTCTTTAATGCAGCTACTAATGTTGTTCCTGAACCACAACAGTTATCAAGAATAAGTTCGCCATTATTTGTGTATGTCTTAATCAGCCATTCACATAATTCTAATGATTTTTCTGTTGGATGCTCTGCTTTAGAAGGATGTGGTTTTGAAAATTTTAGAATACTTGTAGGATGTTTCAAATCTCCTAATATTTCTCTGTTATCTACAAAACCAAATTCACCATAATTATTGTTTTGGCAATCCTTTTTCTTGCCTTTACTATGGTTGGGTTTACCTGGAATTTTTTGTGGATTATATGTAGGCTGCTTCTTATAAAATATACATATTTCCTCATGCTGTCTTAATGGTTGTCTGTTTGCATTTAAAAAGCCGGAAGTTAATACTTTATCCCATACAAGATTATATTTCCACAACTTCGGTTGACTTTTCATTAAATCTGCCATGAACATTCCATCTGCAAACAAAGCAATACAACCATTGTCTTTTATGATTCGTAAATACTGTTCCCACATTTTATCCAATGGAATAATTGAATCCCAACTATTTTGAGTTCTTTCATATGGTGGATCTGCAAGAATCATATCTATACTACCATCTGGAATTTCTTTCATTAATTCCAAACAGTCACCATGATATATTTTGTTCTGCTTCATTTTTGCCTTTCCAAGTGTTGATTTTATCTCAGCACTGAAGAATAGGGCGTTTGAAGCATTGCTTATCAACACATTGATAAGAATTTATACATTACAACTCCTAAAAGTAGGCGTTTAAATAGTTAAAATGAAATCAACA
>CALBXN010000118.1 GCA_937890485.1 uncultured Treponema sp. | reverse complement strand
CAGCAGCATTTGCTTTCAATTTATCTTCTCCGCAAAAAATACAAAGTGTCCTATTTGCTTTGTTATAAAAGCGATTGGAAAGAATATTATTAGTTGCAGCAGTTACTGTTTCTAGTGTCTCGCCTACCGGCTGATAGTCCCTTACAATAACCACAACGGATTTTGGATCCATCTTGTGCAGTTTTCGCTCTTTAAGTGCGTCTCTTGAAAACTGTTTGTCCAAGTATGTAATAATCTTACTGATACTTGTCTGTCCTTCACAAGCAAAGTCATCTTTTGATAAAAGCATTTCAAGATCAGCGGGATCTTGGAATTCCTTGTTGATTTCTTCGACTTCTTCATTAAATGTAACTAACTTTACACGAAAATTAAGGTCTTCATTCTGAGCAGAACTAAGAGCTCTACACGTTTGAATACACGAATCAAACATTGTTTCAGAATATCTTCCCATAGAACCCGACACATCATACACCAAATACATAAAAATCGTGCGAAGTTCAACATCGTTTCCGTCCTCGAGAAAGTCTGAGCTTTCAGTTGCAGTACCACTCATCTCTCTTTCAAGATCGCCCCAAAAATCATTATTGTTGGCCATAACCAAATTCCTCCTAAATTATATTTTATAGTTAGAGTTTTTATTTCGTAGTATTATAAAGACTTTAATGACAAATCCAATATTTTCAAAATCATCATCTTTTTTCCGGGCAAAATAAAGGCATTGTAGATTTGGTTATTTGAAGTATATTTTTTTACATCTTCTGGAATAGTATTTTTTTCAGGATTTTCAATATATTGAGCGTAGGCAATTTGCTTTACGACACTAGAACTATCAGGAAGATGATTTGGATTTTTTGTTTCTCCGTATCGATAATATTTTGAATCCAGCACAAATACTTTTTGATTATCTTTCCCACGATTTGTAATCATTATGGTATCTGGCCGAAGAGAATTTCGTTTTTCTTGATTTGTAAATGTAAAAGTTTTGTCTGAATTATTAAGTTTCCAATAAACTTTTGGATAAAATTTTTCTTTATCAGATTCGCCAAAAAGGGAATTGACCATTTGTTCAAAAATATGATGAAAAGAATTTGTACCGTAAATAAAATCTTGTTTTTCATTTGAACTATCAAGATAATTTATAATATCAAGCATATTTTTTAAAAGCAAAAGAGTATCTTGATTAAATGTTTTTGAACTTCGTAATTTTACAATAGAAGAAAAAAGATTTTTATTAAATTTTAAGGTTGATTTTTCTGGCTGATAATTACCAAACAAAAAAACCAATTTTGAAAAACTTTCATACACACAAAATTTTTTTCCTATTAATAAATAATTGCACCACAAAAATTATACCAGGAACTAACAGCATTCCTATAAATATAATTATTAGTAATTCAAAATGAAAACATTGATTGGAAGTAATAACATTTATTATAACAGGAAGAATAAAATATGTTAAATAAATAATTACTTCATTTGTTTTCTCGTTTGTAAATTTACTTAATTTCTCTTTGTAGAATGTAATTATTATTTCAAATAATTCAGGTGATATTTTTCTTTTATTTAAATTAGAAACAAAATTTTCTATTTGTTTTACATCTGATGAATTTTTGTGAGAATAAACAATAGATTCTCTTTGCTGAATATTAGTTGTATATAAAACAATAATATAAAAGAAAAACCAAAAGCAATCCAAGAAACAACTAAATGTGCAGATTTATTATTAATAACATTGATACAAAAAAATATGAACTTGTAGCAAAATATAAAACCCATAATAGAATGTTAATTATTTTGTCAGATTTTGAACCATTTTTCATAATTTTAAACGGCTTATAAGCTTCTTCCACGTCTTTCATTGTTTCAAAATATTTATTAAACATACAAAACTCCTTTTTTTTCACCTTAATTCTATTTGTTCTCTTATAGCTTCCGCCACAATCCTTGCTAATTCTACAGGCACAGCATTTCCTACCATCTTATATCCATCATCTATATCTTGATATATAAATTCAAAATCATCAGGAAATCCTTGTACTCTAGCACATTCTCTGACAGTTAAGCGTCTATATAGATTTTCTTTTCCTTCAACGAATTGACACTTATTTAATCCAATTTTTTCCATCTTAGGAGCTTGAGGATGTAATTGACATTGCCTACCACTTGCTTGAACTGTAAAAGCTGGTTCATTCCATGAACGGACGCGATTTCTACTCATAAATATTGTAGAATATGCTCCTATAAAATATTCATGATTCAAAATCTCAAGTTTTCCATTTGTTTTATTCTTTGATAAAGCAGGAATTTCCTTTCCATGCAAATCCCAAATAGCATCTTTTAAGGTTTTCTTACTTTCACTACTAGCCGTTGTTGGAGAGGGAAATTGAAATTTCACATTTAAATCATTTCTAAAACCAATATAAAATACACGTTTTCTATCTTGAGGTACACCATAATCAGAAGCGTTTACAAGTGTCACAGAAACATTATATCCGCATTCATTAAACATACCTAAAATATTTTGAACAGCTTCAGAATGTCTATTTGCTAACATTCCAGAAACATTTTCAGCTAAAAAAAACTTTGTTTTTTTATCTTTTAAAATTCGTATATAGTCAAAAAATAGCTGACCACGTGAATCATTAATTCCACGAAGAGAACCTGCTTCACTCCAACTTTGACAAGGAGGTCCTCCAATAATTCCATCAATATCAGAAGGAAAATCTGATTCTTTTATGTTTCTTATATCACCTTTTATTAAAGGAGCTTTATGATTTTTTTCGTATGTATCCCAAATTGTTTTGTCATATTCATTTGCCATTGCAATTTCAAAACCAGCTTTTTCAAATCCTAAATCTAATCCACCTGCACCAGAAAATAAACTAATTACTTTCATTTTTTTCACCTTCAACAAAAAATGAAATAAGTTTAGCTGGAACCAATCTACTAGGATTATCAGGATTGTTAATTTTAATATTTTTTATGGATAAATTATTATTTTGACAAGACAAATTTTCTAATTCTAAATAATTTTCAAAAGAATAATATTTCTCTTCATTAATAATACACATAAAATTAAAATCTTTTGAATCATCTCTTTCATAATGTTTTTCAAATGTTTTAAAAGGATTTTCAATTCCCCACATTCCACGAACTCTTAAATATGTTATTCCTAATGGATCAACTCGATTTACATGACCTAGTTCTTTAGTTTCTGTAAATTCAATATATGGAATACTTTCAACACCTTCTTTTATTGTATTTTTTATTTTTTCATAAACTTCCTTAGAAGCACAATAGTCTTCTCCGTACACAAAAGCTAATGATGATAAACTTTCAGTTTTTTTATTTAATACACCAACTGCGTAAATTATGTCTTTTTCTGTCCAAGTTTCTGCTTCACGACATGCGGTTGAAATCATTGGACTATCTGCATAAAGTTTATGCTTAGGATAACTTGAGTTTAAAGCAAGAGCTGAGTTTTTACTTTCTATTTTTTTCACTTCAATTGCATCTCCACACCAAAGCATAGCGTCTGGTGGGTTATTTTGATTTCCTGTATAACTAAAGGTATTCTGAATTAAAGCATCTCTCATTTCAGAACTGGAATTTTCTGGAACTCCCGCAAATAGATCTTTTATATATTCTTCTAAAGCTTCACCCATACCATTGGCACGATTTCTACTTGATGTATACTGTTTAAGTTTATACTGAGGATTTTTTACTAAATTGCAAATTGCATTAACTATATTCATCAATGAGCTCCTTTACAGTTGTATTATAATATATATCTTTACATTTGTACAGTTTTTATGTTATATATATATCATATCATTTTTTTACACTCTTATCTACAAAATCACATTTGCGTTCTACTTTTTATAAAAAAAGATGATGCGGAAGGGAAAGATTTCTATTATATTGGAAAAATGATTACAGATTTTGATTCGAAAGAACAGACTCATATTCAAAATGAAAATGGGCAGATGCTTCCTATTGTAAATATTCAATTTGATATCGTCCCCCCTGTTCCACAAAATCTTTATAACTACCTAGAAGGAGCTTAATCCAAAATGCAAGAACAATCCCGAAAAACCATCCATGTAGTAGCGGCGCTCATCTTTCGCACTGCACCAGGCAACTCATCAGAACCTCAAGTACTTGCAACTCAACGAGGCTACGGCGATTTTAAAGGTGGCTGGGAATTTCCTGGTGGAAAAATCGAAGCAGGAGAAACTCCGGAAGTTGCCTTAAAACGTGAAATCAAAGAAGAGTTAGCAGTAGATATTTCTGTTGGAGAAAAAATTTACACAATAGAATATGATTATCCAACTTTTCATCTTTCTATGGAATGTTTTGCTTGTAAAATTTTAAACGAACAGGAAATTACTCTTTTAGAACATGATTGTGCAAAATGGCTTGATAAAACTACTCTAAAAAGTGTGAATTGGCTTCCTGCGGATATTGAAGTTTTAGATAAGATTTTTGAATTGCTATAAATCGCAGTTTATCAATCAATAAGAATACTGACAAAATCTGCAAACTTTTTTATAATTCATTTTATGGAAGTTGTGGATACTTTAAAAAACGGATATAAAATTATTCAGGATTCAGAAAAATTTAAATTTGGAATTGATGCAATTCTTCTAAGTCATTTTGCTTTTAATCAAATTAGAAACAATGAAAAAGTTATCGATTTAGGAACAGGAAACGGAATTATTCCTTTGATGATTGCAAAGTCCAGAGCAAATTTCATTGTGGGACTCGAAATTCAAGAAGAAAATGTAGAAATTGCAAAAAGAAGTGTTGAACTTAATCAACTTGAAGAAAAAATTCAAATCATTCATGGTGATATAAAAGCAGTTGAAAAAAAATTTACAAAGCATAGTTTTGATGTAGTTGTTTCAAATCCGCCTTATATGATAAATGAACATGGAAAACAAAATCCAACCGAAGCAAAATCAATTGCTCGTCATGAAGTTTTGTGTAATCTTGAAGATATCATTTGTGCTGTAGATTATTTGCTTAAACCTTTCGGAAAATTTTTTATGATTCATAGACCTTTTAGACTTCCAGAAATTTTTAGTTTATTGACAAAGTACAAAATTGAACCTAAAAGAATGGAATTAGTTTCTCCGTTTTTACAAAAAGAGCCAAATTTAGTTTTAATTGAAGCAAGAAAAAACGCAAATCCAAGGTTACAAATTGAAGAAAATTTAATCGTTTATGAAAAGCCTGGAATTTATACAGAAAAAATTAATCAGATATATTCTAGTTTTGTGTAAACTTTTTTTATAAAAAAAATGCTGTCTAATTTTTGCCTTTTTAGACAAAGTTTAGACAGCTTAATAACAATAACAAAAATCCCCACAAAAAAGGCGAGTTTGAAGTGCACCCCAAAAGTTAGCCAAAACACTAACACACCTTTTTTTTCGATAATACAAATCCTATAACTGTCCTTCGACTACGCTCAGGAAGCTCGGTAATTGTCTCCTTCGACTATGCTCAGGAAACTCGGTAGCTGAGCGAAGCCGAAGCTACTTCAAATATTCTTCCCCAGTTCCGTAGTTTTCTACGATAAAGTCAATATCCTTATCTCCACGGCCAGACAAACAAACCAAAATAGATTTTTCAGGTCTTTCTTGAGCAGCCTTCATAGCATAAGCCACAGCGTGAGCACTTTCTAGAGCTGGAATAATTCCCTCTAAACGGCAAAGTGTGTAGAAAGCTTCCAAACATTCAGCGTCACTTGCAACAGTGTATTGAATACGTCCCATATCCTTTAGCATACAGTGTTCTGGACCACTTCCAGGATAATCCAACCCACTAGAAATTGAATAAACAGGAGCTGGTTCTCCCTTTTCGTTTTGTAGCAAATATGTTTTAAATCCGTGCAAAATTCCTGGAGTTCCGTAAGAAAGACTTGCAGCGTGGTCTCCCATTTTCAAAGAACGGCCAGAAGGTTCAACACCAGTTAAGCGAACACCGTCATCATCTAAAAATCCGCTGAACATTCCCATAGCATTAGAACCACCACCAACGCAAGCGCAAACTTCATCAGGAAGTTCCCCTGTCATTTCTAAGAATTGTTCACGAGATTCTACACCGATAACATGCTGAAAATCTCGCACTAACATTGGGAAAGGATGAGGGCCTACAACAGAGCCAATACAATAAATGCTATTTTCAGGATCTTTTAAATATGCTTCAAAGGCAGAGTCTACGGCTTCCTTCAAAGTTTTTAACCCATGAGTAACCGGCACAACCTTTGCTCCAAGAAGTTGCATACGCACCACATTTGGATGTTCCTTTGCAATATCAACTTCTCCCATGTGGATTTCACATTCAAGTCCAAAATAAGCCGCTGCAGTTGCCAAAGCAACCCCATGTTGACCAGCTCCAGTTTCAGCAATTACTTTTTTCTTGCCCATATATTTTGCAAGTAAAGCCTCACCCATACAGTGATTTAACTTGTGAGCCCCAGTATGATTCAAATCTTCACGTTTTAAGTAAATTCGTCCGCCACATTTTTCAGACAACCGACGACAATAATAAACCGGAGTTGGTCGCCCCTGAAAATGCTTTCTAATACTACGTAATTCATTTATAAAATCGTGAGACTTACTAATTGTGTAATAAGCCTTTGTAATTTTATCCATTTCTTTTTGAAGAACCTCAGGCACAAAAGACCCACCAAATTCTCCAAAATAACCTTCCTTGTTAGGATATTGCTTTAAATATTCCATTGTATTTTTCTCCATAAATGTTTCTTTTTATAGTAACATCATAATTTGAATATACACTAGATAGATGTTTCTGTCAATAGTAACTTTTTATTTTTTATACAAATTTTCTTTTTTATTTCAAAATATAGAAATTATTAATATTTTTGTATATATTATCTTTATGAAAAAATATTTACTTAGTTTTGTTTTTATCATTTTATCTGTAAACATTTTTGCTCAAGAACAACTTTCAAAAGAAATTTTACAGAATCGTGAATTAATAAAAATTTTTGAAAAGGCTTATCCTCAGGTTGATTTTGAAATAAATTTTGATGAATCTGTAAATGATTGGAAAATAAAAGTTCAGTGTGAAAATCGTAGCGCAACTTTATATTGGGCAGATGGAAAATTTTTACCCAAGGAAGAATTGGGTAGCAAAGATTTGTATTCAGCTTTTTTATATCCATATCCAAAAGAAGTTGCTGATCCAAAAAATTTTACACAGGAAGATATTCAACGAATCAAAGATTTTTCAAATCCCAAAAATCGTTCAAAAGGGAAGGGAACTGCACCTTTTTTGTACAACATTATTTATGATGTGGAAACAAGACTTTCTACTGAAACTCATATTAAAACTTTTTTATTTTTAAATAAAAGAACTAATGCACATAATTACATTCATAAAAAATTAGATGATGTACAAAAAGAAATTTTTGAAGTTTCAAAAATAAATGATGAAGTAAAATTCTTTTTGGATAATTTGAACAGTGCCGATTCTTATGCTTGGAGAAAAATTAGCGATTCAGGAAATCGTTCTTTTCATAGTATGGGACTTGCTATTGATGTTCTTCCAAAGGGCTGGGGACAAAAAAATCTTTATTGGGCTTGGCGGCGAGATATCGATGGTGATAATTGGATGAAGCTTCCTTTAGAAAGACGTTGGATGCCACCTCAAAAAGTTATAGAGATTTTTGAAAGTCACGGTTTTTTGTGGGGTGGAAAATGGATTATCTGGGATAATATGCATTTTGAATATCGCCCAGAAGTGATTTTGTATAATAATATGAAAAAATAAATTAATTTTTTTTCAACCCTTTTATAAACATATTTGCACTAGTCCATGCCCAATGTAAATTATATCCACCTAACATTCCTGTTACATCTAAGGCTTCTCCGATGAAATAGAGTCCAGAAACTTTTTTTGCTTCCATAGTTTTTGGATAAATTTCATCAACTGAAATTCCACCTCGTGTAACTTCTGCTTTGTCATATCCATCAAGTTTATCAATTTGTATTTCATAGGAATTAAAAAGTTGTGAGATTTTTTCCATTTCATCTTTTTTTATAGTTGGAAGATTAAAATCTTTGTCATCGAGCAAAGTTTTTACAAGAGCTTTTGGAATGTAATCAGATAAAATGTTAATTAAACTTCGTTTGTTATTTTTTTCTTTTTGTAATAATTCAAGAACATTTATTTCTGGAATAAAATTAAATTTAATTTTTGTATTTTCATTTACAAACAATGAAAGATTCAATGCAAGTGGACCACTGAAACCTCGGTGAGTAAAAAGCAACTGATCTGTAAATTCTCTTTTATCAATTTTTCCTTTTGCAGTAATTGCAATTCCAGAAAGTTTTTCAAATTTATTTTTACATGAATCTGGATAACGAATTCCTGCTAAAGCTGGTGACATAGGAATAACTTTTATTCCAAAATTTTTTGCAATTTTAGATGCAATATTTGTTGCACCCATTTGAGGATAAGATAATCCTCCAGTTGCTATTAAAACTTTGTTTGAAAAAAAAGTATCTTTTGAAGTTTCAATTTTAAAAATATAATCATCTGTAGATTGATTTTCATTTTTGATTCTAAAAATATTTTTTACAATACAATCTGTTTTTAAAATATGATTTTCTGAAAAACCTTTATTTAATAAAATATCTAAAATTGATTTTGCTCCTGATAAAGTAAAAAGTTTTCCATTGCCTCTTTCTTCGTAAGGAATGTTGTTTTTTTCGATTAAATCTAAAAAATCGTAGGTGCCAAAGTTTGCCAAAAATGAATTTACAAAATGTTGATTTTCTGAAACATAATTTTCATGTGATAAATTTAAATTTGTAAAGTTACACTTTCCTCCACCAGTTGCTAAAAGTTTAAGAGCAACTTTTTTGTTTCCTTCTAAGATTAAAACTTTTTTATCTTTTAATCCTTCAAGTGCAAATAATCCTGAGGCTCCTGCACCGATTACTGTAAAATCAAAAATTTCATTCATAATTATACATTATCCCATTTAATAAAAAATTCTTTTTTAGGTTGAACCGAAATTTTTTTACCATCTACTTCAAACCATAATTCTAAATCTGAATCATTTATTATTTTATTTTCTGAAATCTTTACACTTCTTATTGCTTTAAGATATTTTATAATTTCTATATTTGTCATTGGTAAAATATTTTTGCTTTCAGAAATTTTCTTAAAAATATTTTCAATTAAATTCCATTTGTTTTCAACTTCTAAATCATAAGAATGTCCTACAATTTGACAAAGGGCAAGTTCATCATTTGTTTTTATAAATTCATTTACAAAGTTTTCTAAATTTAAATTAAAATGAATAATACTTGCCTTCCAAAAATAATAATCTTCTGATGGTATCCAAGAATTACTTTCTTCTGAAATTCTTCCATATTCAAAACCTGTTTCTTTTACACATTCAGAAATTTCTTTGCTATAAAAATCAAAAGGAACTGCAAAACCTAAAATTTCTTTTTTAAAAATTTCTTCTAGATTTTTTTTATCATCAATTAGCTCTTTTAGAATTTCTTTTTTTGTAAGGTTGTTCATATAAGGATGTGTTAAAGTATGACTTGCTACTTCATGTCCTTTATATAAACAAACAGCTTCTTGTGGAGAAATTCGTTTTATAATTTTTCCTGTTTCATGTGTCCAAGAAAAATTTTCTTTCATTAATTTTGAATTTAAATTGAATGTTCCTTTTAAATTATATTTATTTAATAATTCTACAAATTTGTAATCATCATAAATTCCGTCATCGTAAGTAAGATTAAGAGCTTTTTCTTTCCCGTTTGGATATAATTTTTTTATCATATTAATTTTCCTCTTGGAGTAAAAATGTTTTTACCATTTAAAAGATGCTTTTTTATGTTTTTTTGAAGAGATGTATTTTCAGGTAATATTTTATAATCAGTTTTGTCTGTTTTAAAAATCCATTGTAATATTTCAGATGAGATTTCGCCTTTATCAAATATTGAAAATCTATTCTGAAAATTTAATATATTTGATGTTGTTGGTAACATATTTTTTAATTGTGAATCTAACATCCAAGAATGACATTGAAATTCTGTATTATAATCTAGTAAAAAATATTTTGAAAAAAAATCCCTTGCATTTTTTATTGATTTATCAACATTTATAGGATTAAAATTTGCATCAGAAGGAATATGTATAGAAATTATTTTTTTTGAAAAATTATCAGTTACAATTTCATATTCTAATTCACCAATTCTAAATAAATGAAATCCTGCTTGTCGAGTTGTCCACCAAAATCTATCAAAAAATAGTTTACCTGTAATTTCATAAGTTTCGCTTATAAATCTGGTGTAACATTTCATTGTATCAAAATAAATAGTATCATCAATATTTTTATCTTTGTACAGTTTATAAATATCACAAGAAGCTTTTAACATGCATGAAAGAATTTTTATATTTCTATCATTATCGTTTAATTGATTTTGTAATTTTATTCTAGATTCTTTCATTTTATTGTAATTACAAAAATCTTTTAGTAAATCAGAAATAGAATTAAAATCAAATTTTTCTGAAAAATCTAAAACTTCTTTTTTTATTTCACCTTGTAAATTTATTTTGTTACATAAATTTTCAATATTCATATTAATTTTTCCTACAGTTCCAAATCTACAAACTCTGCGTTGCAGGCTTTTGCTAAATCTTCTGGAGAAATAATTATTTGTAATCCTCTTTGACCTGCGCTAATACAAATCTTTTCATGTAAGGTTGCAAATTCATCAATAAAAGTTGTAAATTGTTTTTTCATTCCTAATGGTGAACATCCTCCACGAATATAACCTGTAATAGATAAAAGTTCATCTTGTTTTATTGGTGTAATTTCTTTACATTCAGCAACTGTTCTTGCTTTTTTTAGATTTATTTCTTTATCTGCACTTTGGCAAAATACAAAAATTTCTTTTTTATCAGAACGCATAACAATTGTTTTGTATACAGTTTCTGGTTCTAAACCAAGTTTTTCTGCTGTTCTGTTTGCTGCCCCTTTTGTAAGTTCATGGTCAGTGTTGTCTTCGTATTCTCTTACATCATAAGATATTTGTAAGGAATCTAAAATTCTCATAGCGTTTGTTTTTTTCATATTTATATTCTAAACTTTATGTAAAATTTTTTCAATTTGATTTTATTGATAATATATATGTTTTGCAAATAAATTGAGAAAGTGATATAATGATTTTATGGAAAAACAATTTTTTTATACTTCTCTTGCAAGAGCTTTATCAACGAATTATGGAATTGATGTAAAATTATCTAGAACTTTTAGACTTTCTGGTGGGGATATAAACAAAGCCTACGGAATTGAACTTTCAAATGGTGTTGATGTTTTTATGAAAGCAAACGAAAAAAGCAATGTAGATTTTTTTACACAGGAAGTTAATAATCTAAATGCAATTTCTAAAACTAAAACAATTTCTACTCCAGAAGTTATAGCTTACGGAACTGATGAGGGGGAAAATGTTGGATATTCATTTTTATTATTAAAATATATTCCAGAGGAAAATCCAACAAATCAATTTTGGGAAAATCTTGCGCATAAACTTTCACAATTACATAAATCTGATGCAACGATTTTTTTGTCTAAAGATGATTTTGATGCTGGATGTAATTTTGGTTTTTTGCAAGATAATTATATTGGAAGAACAAAGCAAATAAATTCTGCAAAAAAATCTTGGATAGAATTTTTTAGAGATAACAGATTAGCTCCACAATTTAAACTAGCACAAAAATATTTTTCTGAAAGTGAATCTAAAAAAATTACAAAGCTATTAGATAACTTAGATAAATTTTTAGTTGAACCAAAATTTCCTTCGTTACTTCATGGTGATTTGTGGAGTGGAAATATTCTTTGTGGAAAAAATTCAGAGCCTTACTTAATAGACCCCGCTTGTTATGTTGGAAATTTAGAAGCAGATATTGCAATGACTGAACTTTTTGGAGGATTTCCTCAAAGATTTTATTCTGCTTACGAAGAAAGTGGATTTTTGGATTCAGAATATACTTCTCGTCGTGATTTATATAACTTGTATCATGTTCTAAATCATTTAAATCTTTTTGGGCAAAATTATCTAAGTGCAGCAAAAGCAATAATTGATAATTATGTAGATTAAATTTTTGATATTAAATATAATACTTATGATAAAATTTTTGGAGGCAACATGTCTGTATATAATTATTCAGTAAAAACTATGGATGGAAAAGAAATCTCCATGGAAAAATTTCAGGGGAAAGTTTTACTAATTCTTAATTCAGCAACTCATTGTGGATTTACAATTCAGTATACAGGTTTGCAAGAATTATATTCAAAATACAAAGATGAAGGATTTGAAATTTTAGATTTTCCTTGTAATCAGTTTGGTGAACAAGCTCCTGGTTCTAATGAAGAAATTCATGAATTTTGTGTAAAAAATTACGGAATCACTTTTGAACAATTTTCAAAAATTGATGTTAATGGTGCAAATGCTGATCCATTGTTTGCATATCTTCGTCACGCAACAGGAAAAGTTCCTGGTGCAGAAATTACTTGGAACTTTGCAAAGTTTTTAATTGGTAAAGATGGATTACCTGTAAAACAATTTGCACCACCAACACAACCAAAAGATTTAGAACAAGAAATTATTTCTGAATTAAAAAAATAATTTCTTACAAATTAAAATGCAAAGTTACCGTCTTTGAAGATGGTAACTTTTTTTTCGTCAACAGTAATTCCTTCAATTTGTAAATCTTCTGTTCCTATCATAAAATCAACATGTTCTAATGAGTCATTTAGTCCTAATTCAAAAAGTTCTTTTTTAGATTTTGAACTTCCTTCTTTTAAACATGATGGATATGCTTCGCCAATTGCTAAGTGACAACTTGCGTTTTCATCAAAAAGTGTATTGTAAAAAAGTGTATTTAAATTTCTAATAGGAGAGTTGTGTTGAACTAAGGCAACTTCTCCAAGATAATGAGAACCTTCATCTGTTTCAATTAAATTTTTTAAAACTTCGTATCCTGCTTCTGCAAAAAAATCTACGATTTTTCCTTTTTCAAAAACGAATCCAAAGTTTTCAATTTTTGTTCCATTGTAAACAAGGGGCATTGATGCTACAACTTTCCCATCAACTTTTAATCGATGAGGAGCCGTAAAAATTTCTTCTGTTGGCATATTTGCAACAAAAGGAATTCCATCCAAAGCTTTTTCTCCGCATCCTTCAAATAGATAATTTTCTGGCAAACCAATAGTTAAATCAGTTCCAATAGAATTTTTATAATGAAGTTCTTTTAAATTTGAACTGTTTAAAATTTCTGAACGTCGTTTTAAAGATTCAATATGATTTTTCCATTCTGCTATGGGATTATCTTTATCTAAACGCATTGTTTTAAAAATATATTCCCATAGTTTGTTTACTGCATCTTCTTCTGGTAATTCTGGAAAAACTGTTTTTGCCCAACTTACACTTGGTATTGCAATTAAGTTCCAGCGAATTTGATTTTTCATACTGGCATCATAAAATTTTTGGAATGCAATATTTTTTGCTTTGCTTGTTTCTGATAAAATTTTTGGCGAAATATCTTTCATTAAATTTGGGTCTTCAGAAAGAATGCAAAGGTAGGCTGCATTTTTTTTAACAGCATAATTTCTTTCATCAATTTGATATTGAGGAATATTTACAAGATTTTCTAAGTCTTCATTTTCGTATCTAAGTTTTGTAAATAATTCATCTCTCCACATGATTGTTACTTTTTTAGCTTTATGTTTGTAAGCAGTTTGTGCTATGATTCTTGCAAATTCACAATCTGTAACATCAGCATTGATTACAAGCTCTTGATTTTCTTGCAAGTTTACACCAATTGTAATTGCAAGTTCTGCGTAGTTAAATAATTTGTTTATATTAATCTTTCCAATCATGATATAAGTGTAATAAAAAAACTTCTTGACAAATACTATACAAGAATGTAGTATTTTATTATGGCAAATGCAACTGGATTTCCTTCTCCTGCTCAAGGTTATGAAGAAAAATCATTAAATTTTAATTCTCTTATTATCAAAAATCCTGCGAGTACTTTTACCTTACGCTATGAAGGAAAAGGAATTGAAAGTCATGCTGTTAAAAAAGGCGACTTGCTTGTAATTGATTGCTCAGTTGTTCCAACAAAAAATTCTCTTGTTATCATTAGAACTTATGATGGCTTTGAATGTCATCCCATTACACAAATTAAAAATGATTTAAATGCAAAAAAATATTTTTTTTCAGATACAAAGGGAAATGAAAAAATGTGTTCTGAAATTTTTGGTGTAGTAAAAACGATTGTAAGGTTGTTAAAATGATTTTACATATAGACGCAAATAGTTTTTATGCTTCGTGTGAAAGACTTTTCAGACCAGATTTAGATAATAAGCCTATTGCAGTTTTGTCAAATAATGATGGCATGACAATTGCTTTAAATCAAGAATGTAAAAATTTAGGATTTTCTCGTGGAGATGTTTTTGCAAAAGAAAAATATCGTTATCAAAGAAATAATGTTTTTGTTTTTAGTTCAAATTACACTTTGTATGCAGATATTAGTAAACGAATAAATATGATTTATGAATACTATTGTCCAGAAGTTGAATTTTATTCAATCGACGAAAGTTTTTTAAATTTTCCAGATTGGAAAAATATGGACTTTGTAAATTTAGCTTTTGAAATAAAAAATTGTATTTGGCAATCAGTTCATATTCCTGTGTCGGTTGGAATTGCACCTACAAAAACATTAGCAAAGTTTTGTAATTCACTTGCAAAAAAACGAAACGGAGTTTGTTCTTGGTTTTCTATAAATCAAGAAGAAGAATTAAAAAATTTTAAAGCCTACGATATTTGGGGAATTGGAAGATCAAAAGCAGCTTTATTAGAACGAAAAGGAATTTTTTCTGCTTATGATTTAAAAAATTATCCATTGCATTTGGTAAAAAAATATTTGACAATTACAGGCTTTAATACCGTTAGAGAATTAAATGAAATTCCATCTTTAAAATTTGAAACTTCTATTACAAGAAAAAATATTACTACATCAAGAAGTTTTTCTAAAAAAATAGAAACTCTTGTTGAACTTGAAACTGCTTTAAGTGAATTTACACAGTTAGCTGTATCTCGAATGCGTGAAAATAATCTTGCCTGTAAATTTATTAGTGTTTGTATTTTAACAGGAAAGTCATATAACGAAAATGAAAAATCTTATTACAATGTTGCTCATGCTTCTCTTGAAAAACATACAAGTTTTTTGCCAGAAATTTTAGGAACTGCAATAAAACTTTTACATTCAATTTTTTTACAAGGATATAAGTATAAAAAAGTTATGATAACTCTTCTTGATTTAACTGAAGATAAACATATTCAAGGAGAATTATTTGAAGAAACATCAATAGAAATTCTTAACAAAAAAAAATCTATAATGAAAGTATATGATTCAGTAAATGAAAAATACGGGAAAGGAACTTTGCACACTGGAATAAGAAATCAAATTGCTGATTTTAATTCTCAAGGGAATCATGCAGATTGGATAATGAATAGAAATTTTTTATCACCCGAATATACAACGAATTTCAATGAGCTTCCAATAGTTTTATGATTTTATATTTTTATTTGTTACAAGTTTTTCCCAAGTAGAATCTTCAGGAATTTCAAATGTAAGTTTTTCTTTTGTAACAGGATGAATAAATGATAAAGTTCTAGCATGCAAAGCAAGGCGTCCTAAAGGATTTGTTTTTGCATGATAATTTTTGTCTCCTGCAATTGGATATTTTTTATTAGATAAATGAATTCTAATTTGATTTTTTCTTCCTGTATCAAGATTCAATTTAAAAAGAGAATAATGTTTTCCTTCATTTAAAATTGTGTAGTGAGTTTTTGCAACAATGCCATCTGTGGTTTCATTATTTTTTGAAATATAACCAATATGCTTTTTGTTGTATGTAATTTTGTCATCAATAATTCCAGATTTTTCAGTAAAATAATATTTTTGATTTAAAGGATTTTCAGCAACTGCAATGTAAGTTCTTTCTAAAATCATTTTGTGCCAAGTATTCATAATTTTTTGTTGCATTTCTTGTGAAAGAGCAAACATCATTACACCAGAAGTATCTTTATCTAATCGATGCACAGGAAAAGGTCTGTGTGTTTTTGAATAAATGCCTCGTTTATACATCATGTTTTCAATTAATGATAAAGCACTTTTACCCTTAAATCCCTCATAATTAACTGAAAGAAGTCCAGAAGGTTTATTTATTACAATAAGATATTTATCTTGATATAAAATCTGTAAGTTTTTGATAGTTGTATCCTTAAAATATTTTTTTAAGTATATCTTTAAATTTACATCTTGAATAGTATTTATATTTGTTTTATTTTATAGATATATGAAAATTTTATCAAAAGAAAAATTTAATAAGAAAATAATTATTGCTTTAGTTCTGTTTTGTTTGTGTATATCTTCAGTATTTGCAGCAGAAAGAATTGTTTCTCTTTCACCTTCTGGAACAGAAATTATTTTTGCTTTAGGATTAGGTGATAAACTTGTAGGTCGTACCGATTTTTGTACATTCCCAGAAGAAGCAAAAAAAATAGATTCTGTAGGTGGCTTTGATGGAAAAAGTTTTAGCCTAGAAAATATATTAGCATTTAATCCTGATTTTGTTTATTTATCCAATGGAATGCATAATCATCTTATAAATTCATTAGAAAATTTTGGAATTCAAGTTTATGTTTCCGATATCAACTCAATAGAAGATATTTTTAAGGAAATAATTTCTGTTTCAAAATTATTAAATGCTTCTGAAGTTGGATTAAATTATGTTTCTAAAATGAAAAAAGAATTAAATAATTTAAAAGAAGATTCTAGTGATGTAAATATTTATTGTGAAATTTTTAATTCTCCATTTTTAACTTGTGGTAAAAAATCTTTTATTAATGATATTATAGAATACGCTGGTGGAAAAAATATTTTTTATTTTTTAGATTCAACATATCCACAAGTGAGTGAAGAATCAATTATTGTAAATAATCCTCAGATTATTTTAGCCCCAGATTATTCTGAAAATGATTTAAATAAAATTTATTCCAGAAATGGTTGGCAAAATATTGATGCAATAAAAAATAAAAAAGTATTTTCAGTTTCTGGAGATATTTTTACACGTCCTGGTCCAAGAGTTTTAGAAGCAGTAATTTTATTAAAGGAAATTATTAATGAAGAATAAATTATTAGAAAAACAAAAGTTTGTAATTTTAATAATTAGTTTTATAATCTTGTTACTTGTTTCTTTTGTAATTTCTGTGTGTGTTGGTTCTCAAAAAATTTCATTAAGTGAACTTATAAATATTTTTTCAATAAAAAAAAGTGATGGCATAAATAATAAAATTCCTATTTTAAAAAATATAATTTTTCAAATTCGATTACCTCGTTCTTTGCTTGTTATGTTTACTGGTTTTGTATTAGCTGGTGCAGGATGTGTATTTCAAGGTTTTTTTAGAAATCCTTTGTCAGAGCCTGGAATAATGGGAATAACTTCTGGAGCTACTTTAGGAGCGGTATTTTCTTTGTTAGTTCCAAATCTTTTTATTTTTAAATTTTTACAGCCAATTTCATTTTTTGCATTTTTAGGTGCATTGATTTCTGGTGTAATAATTTTTTTATTATCAAAAAAATCTAATGGCTATACAAGTTCTTCCTCTGTTATTTTAACAGGAACTGCATTAGGAACTTTTTTTTCATCTATCACATCAATAATTTTATTGTCAAAACAAAATCAATTACATTCAATTTATGTTTGGTTGTTAGGAAGTTTTTCTGGGAAAGACTGGAATGAATTTTATTTTTTGATATTTCCTTTTATCATTTCTATTATATTAATTTTTTTTAGCGGAAGATTTTTAGACCTTTTATCTGTTGGAGAAGTTTCTGCACAGACTTTAGGATTAGATATAAAACATACTCGTTTGTTTATTTTACTAACTGGTTCTTTATGTGCATCTTGTGCTGTTTGTGCAGGAGGTACGATTGGTTTTGTTGGATTAATATCTCCACATATAATTAGAATTATTTTTACTTCAAAACATAAATATTTAATTCCATTATCAATTTTACTTGGTGGAATTATATTATTAGTATCTGATACAGTGGCAAGAATTGTTTTGTCTCCAATTGAATTGCCAGTAGGTGTAATTACTTCTTTGCTTGGTTCTCCATTTTTTATTTCACTAATTTTTTCTAAACAAAAGGAATTTTAATGAGTTGTATTTTAAAAGTAGAAAAATTATTTTCTGGTTATAAAGAATTGATTATTAAAGATGTTTCTTTTGAAGTAAATGCTGGTGAAGTTATTTGTTTAATTGGTGCAAATGGTTCTGGAAAATCAACATTGTTGTCATCATTAGTAAATATGAATTTTAAAAATTTTGTTTGTTCAAAAAATTCTGTTTGGGTAAATGATAAATCAATTAGCTTAATGAATAGAAATGAAATTGCAAAAAATATTTCTTACATGATACAAAATGAATCTTGTGTTTGGAATTTTTCTGTTTATGATTTTATTTGTTTAGGAAATTATTTTTCAAAAAATATTTCTGAAAATAAAATTAATGAAATTCTATCAACATTAAATATATTTGAATTAAAAAATAAAAATGTAAATCAGTTATCTGGTGGTGAATTCCAAAAAGTAAGAATTGCAAGAACAATTTTTCAAAATACACCTGTATTACTTTTTGATGAACCAATTTCTAATTTAGATATTAATTATCAATATTCATTGCTTAAGTCTATTAGAAAAATTGTTAAAGAAAAAAAATCTTGTGCAATAATTTCAATTCACGATATAAATTTAGCATCAATCTTTGCTGATAAAATTTTCTTGTTAAAAAAAATAAATGAATGTTCTGAAAATGAAAATCAATTACTTATTGGCAATAGTGAAGAAATTTTAACATCTGATACTTTATCAACTTGCTTTAATACAAAGTTAGAAACTTTTTTGCATCCAGAATATAAAAAGATTCAAGTTTATGTAAAAGGAAATTTAAATGATGAAACAAAATAAAATTATAAATGATTTTATGCCAGTAACAAAAGAAGAACTTAGTGAAAGAGGAATTGAAGAATTAGATTTTGTTTTTGTTTCAGGAGATGCTTATGTTGATCATCCTTCATTTGCTGTTGCACTTTTAGGTAGACTATTAGAAAAAAATGGATACACTGTTGGTGTAATTCCACAACCAAACTGGAAAGATGTTGAGTCATTTAAAGTTTTAGGTAAACCAAGATTAGCATTTTTAGTTAGTGCTGGAAGTATGGATTCAATGGTTGCAAATTATACTGCAAATAATAAACCACGTTCAGAAGATGCCTATTCTCATGGTGGAGAAAAAGGTCATCGTCCAGACAGAGCAATCATAACTTATGTTTCAAAAATTCGTGAAGCATATAAAGGTGTGAATGTAATTATTGGTGGAATTGAAGCAAGTTTACGCAGAATGGCTCACTATGATTATTGGTCTAACACGGTAAAGCATTCTATTTTGCTTGACTCAAAAGCAGATTTGCTTTTATACGGAATGGGCGAGTATTCAATTTTAGAAGTTGCAAAAAAATTAAAAGATGGAATTCCTGCAAACGAAATTAGAGGTGTTAGAGGAACTTGTTGGAGAACCGGTAAAGAAAGTGAACTTCCTAAAAATTGTTTTGACGCAAATAATAATGAAAGTCAAGTTATTTATCTTCCTAGTTTTGAGTTTGTAAGTAAAAATACTAGTGAGTCAAAAATAAATTTTGCTAAATCATATTTATTGCAAGAAGAAAATACTGATGCTATTTCTGCAAAAGTTTTAATTGAACAAAGTGAATCACGTTTTGTTGTTCAGGAACCTCCATCATTTCCGTTATCTACAAAAGATTTTGATGAAGTTATGGAATTACCTTTTACAAGAAAATGGCATCCAATGTATGATAAAAAAGCAAGTAACGGAAAAGTAGGTGTTCCTGCTTTAAGTGAAGTAATTTTTTCACTTGTTAGTAATCGTGGTTGTTTTGGTGCTTGTTCTTTTTGTGCAATAACTTTTCATCAAGGTAGAAGGATTCAATCTAGAAGTCATGAATCATTAATTAAGGAAGCAAAAATTTTAACACAAATGGAAAATTTCAAAGGATACATCCATGATGTAGGTGGTCCAACTGCAAACTTTAGACAGGATGCTTGTGAAAAACAAAAAAAATATGGAGCCTGTAAAAATAAAGATTGTTTAGGAACTAACCCTTGCAAAAATTTAAATGTTGATCATACGGATTATGTTAGCCTGTTGAAAAAATTGCGTAGTGTTCCTGGAATAAAAAAAATATTTATTAGAAGTGGAATTAGATTTGATTATTTAATGATGGATAAAGATAAAACTTTTTTTAAGGATTTATGTAAATATCATATTTCAGGACAATTAAAAGTTGCTCCAGAACACACTAGTGATAAAGTATTAAATCTTATGCGAAAAAGTTCTCATAAAGTTTATGAAGAATTTTATGATGAGTATAAAAAAATAAATTGTGAAATAAATAAAAAGCAATTTTTAGTTCCTTATTATATTGCAGGTCATCCTGGGGCAACTTTAGAAGATGCTCTTGATGTTGCATTGTATTTAAAACAAACAAAATTTGTACCAGATCAAGTTCAAGATTTTTATCCAACTCCTGGTAGTTTATCAACTTGTATGTATTATACAGAATTAAATCCGAGAACAATGGGGAAAATATATGTTGCAAAAGGTGCACATGAAAGAAAATTACAAAGAGCTTTATTGCAATTTAATAAACCAGAAAATAAAAAATTAGTTGTAGAAGCATTGGAAAAGATTGGTAAGAAAAATTATATAAAGAAATTATTTAATTGATTTTATTTCTATTTAAAATTGCTTTTCTTGTGTTTTCAGCAGATTCAAGTAAACAAGAAAATAAAGTAGAAAAACTTTGAAATAAATTAAAAACAATATTTTTTGTGTAATTTTTTTTGTTACATATTCTTGCTTTTGAAGCTAAATTAATTTTATTCCATAAACGAAATATCAATGGAATGAATAAAATTGTTAAACTTATTGTTTGTGAAATTTTAAACTTTTTAAATAAAGGAATTTTATCTAGTTCTTTTTCTATTTGATACGTGGATGTTGTATCAAAAATAATTAATGCTAAAAAGGAAATAATAAATAATCTAGTTACATATAATAAAGCTTCTAATGAAGGTGGAGCTGTTTATGCTGAAGGAGGAAGCATTATAATTGGAATTGAAGGATGTACAGATACAAATAGTAAACATACAGCACCTAATACTCACCCATTAGTAACAGGAAATGAAGCTGTTTTCGGTGGAGGAGGATTTGTAACTGATGGAACAGTATTAATGTACTGTGGAGTATTAAAAAGTAATACTTCAAATAATGATGGAACAGGAAATAATGTTTATATGACAGGAGGGACATTTGAACTAGCAGGAGGTCAAATAGGAGAAGAAACTAATCCTGGAATAGTACTTGTTGGTGGCCAATTGAATGATACTCGTCAGGATGATACTACAGAAGAAGAAATAACAATAACAATGGTATATCATCCAGGATTACAAAATACAGATGAAATATCAAGTCCTGAAAATGAATTAAGTCAAGTAGTAGCAGGACCATATCATCCAGCATTTAGACAACTTGTAGAATCTAATGTATGGTATGACATTATTTTAGAAAAAATAAAAAAATTAAGTGTAAAAGTAAAACAAGTAGAAGTTACAGTACACCCTCTAGACGTTAATAATGTAGTCGGACATAAAAGAGAAAATATATTGAAATTAAAAGATACATATGATGTGATTTTAAAGGTAAAACAAGATAAAAACATGAAAAAGGGCAAATACGAAATTAAAATTGCAGATGTATATACAGACTTTTATGAAGAGCATTCTAAAAAGAAAAACTAAAGGTGAGTAATATGAAAACTTATGATTTAGTTATTATTGGTGGAGGTTCTACTGCTGCAGAATATGCTGGGATTTATTCTTCAATGGGAAGTCAAGTTGATGTATTATGTAGAACACAGTTCCTTAAAATACTAAATGACACTGAAGCTGAAGAGTATATTGTATCTAAATTATTAAAAAATACAATGATACATGAAAATGTCATTATTAAAGAAATTACAGATACATCAGTTATAACAAATTATGGAGAAATAGAAGGTACAGTTCTACTTGCAACTGGTGTTAAAGCAAATTCAGAAATCGTAAAAGACTTTGTGGATATAGATGAAAAAGATAAAGATTTTTTTCAAAGGGATAATAAAGTTTTTGAAGAAATAGAAATAAAAGATTCTGACAAATTTTATATTATCGGAAAAGTGTTGAACTGTAAATAAAATATTGAAAATAAAATAGTTAAGATA
>CALBXN010000117.1 GCA_937890485.1 uncultured Treponema sp. | reverse complement strand
CTGATATGATAAATGGTGGAATTCATGTTGGTTCTGAAAAAATTAGAACTTGGATAGAAGAAAATAATCCATTTTTAGTTATAACAGGTCATATTCATGAAAGTGCTAGTTTAGATTATATTGGTGAAATTCCTGTTCTTAATCCAGGTGCTTTATGTGAAGGTAAATATGCTATCGTAGAAGTTCAGTGGGATATGAATATACTTGATGCACCTGCACAAATTACTTCTGTTGAATTAAAATCTTTGTAAAAAAAATAAAGGTCTGTTTTGAAATAAGTTTTTTCAAAACAGACCTTTTTAGATGTAATTTTTATCTGATTGGATTATCGTGTATTTTTAAGTGTTCTACAAAGTCTAAATCCTAGATAGTTATATGCTTCTGATGGGTCAAATGCGTATCTATCCCCAGCAAAATAGAATGGTGTGTACAAGTTCCAACTTCCTCCACGGCTAGTTCTGAGTTTTCCGTATTCTGGTCCTCCAATTTTAACATCTGGTGAAAAAGTTGTTGAGTCTGAATAAAATCCATACCAATCCCAACAAAATTCTAGAACATTTCCTGTCATGTCGAATAAGCCTGCAGCGTTTGTTTCTCCAGAAGTTGCTACAGCATTTGTTTTTTCTCCATTTATATTTGCCCAATTTGGAGGTGTTATATTTGACTCACTCATCGCTAAAGTAAGCAATGGTAAAATTTTGTTTTTAGGGTTTAAGGATTCTGGATTTTGTGGTTCTGGATTTCCTGAAGGTTCATCGCCACGTCCTAATCCATTTTTAGTTTTTCTTGCGGCATATTCCCATTCAGCTTCGCTAGGAAGTCTAAAACCATTTGCTTTCCAATCACATTGTACCAAGTCAACTTCTGCCGCATTTACAGAAGTTTTAATAACATTCCCTTTGTAAGTATAACATGGAGTAAGTCCTTGAATTTCACTTAAAGCATTGCACCACACAATAACATCACGCCAATTTACACTTACAACTGGTTCAAGTTGATTTTCTGGAGTAGGAGCTTTCCCTCTTCGTCCCATTGAACCTTCTTGGCCTGGATTTGCAAATTCATATCCTCTTTTCTGTGCTTCTTGTAAAACTTTATACCAAAGTTGGTATGTTGTTTCATATTTGTTCATTTCAAAAGGTGCAACCGTTACTTTTGCTGTAAAAGATTGTGTGTTTTCGCCAATTACAAATTTTTCAGGATTTTTTGTAATTGTTATCATATCAAGTCCGTTTAATAATTCCTTTTTTGCATTTCCTCCAGTCCCTTTTTGAGGATTTACCCAATACCATTCATTTACAGGTCTTGATTGTGTGTAAAAATTAGAAACTGCAATTAGAATAATAATAAAATAAAAAAATAATTTTTTCATCTTTCTCTTACCTCCAAATATAAGTCAAAAATATAAAAATTATCTGAACCAAAAGTTACAAATAAATTTTTTTGTTTGTAATATTTTCTAAATTAGATTTTATCTAACTAAATATATTACTGTTTCATTGCTAATTTTTCAATTTTTAGCAATTTCTTTTTTTCAGCTCGCTCTAATCTAGCCTTTTTTCGTTCTTCACGCAAAAGAACCCAAGGTTTGTTTTTAGGTTCAGTTGTTTTTTCTTTTAATAGCAATCTTGCTGCAATAAAAGTTGCAAGTCCGCACAAGAATGTTGTAAAAATCACTCCTAGCCAACCAGAGTTTTCAAAAGGAAGAGGAACGTTCATTCCAAAAAAACTTACGATAAAAGTTGGAACCATCATAATTAAAGAGATAATAGTAAGTTTTTTCATTACGATATTCAAGTTATTTGAAATAACAGAAGCAAATGTATCCACCATTCCTGTTAGAATGTCGCTGTAAGTATCAGCCATTTCAATAGCCTGTCTGTTATCAATTACAACATCTTCAAGCCAATCCTTATCATCTTCGTCAAATGAAAGATATTTTGTTTTTAAAAGTTTTTCTAACAAAAGTTGATTGCTTTTAAGAGAAGTTGTAAAAAATACAAGAGATTTTTCTAAGTTCAATAATTGGATAAGTTCATTATTTTTAACAGAAAGCTGTAATTCATTTTGAATTGTAGTTGAACGACGATTTATTTCTTTTAGGTAACGCAAGAAGATTGTATCTGCACGACTTAAAATTCGAGTTATTAATGCAGGAAAATCAGCTAGATTTAATCCTTTTAAACGGTTAGATGCAATATCTTTAAGAACTTCGCAATCTGTCCAGCAAATTGTGATAATTGTATTTTCACAAAGGATAATACCTAGCGGAATTGTAAAATAACTAATGTCTGCATCTGGGACAAAAACAGGTAAACGTAAGATAATTAATGTGTAATCATCATCTTTTTCGATACGAGAAAGTTCGTCTTGGTCAAGAATATCTAAAATATGTTCTTGATCAATATGAAATTCTTCTTCCAAAATTCTCATATCTTCTCGATTTACATTTCGAGCATCAATCCATCGTGGTAGATTTTTTTCTAGTTCTTCTTGTTCTTTGTGAATGAATTTTCCATCTTCCTGTTGCCAAAAAGTTATCATGGGCTTTCTTCCTTTCTTTTTAAGAATGTGGCCTCACAAATTCAATTTTACAGAAAATTCTAAGAAATGAATAAAGAGGCAGTTTTTGTAAATGAGTAATTTTGCTTACTTCCCGGGTCCGAACCCATATCTACCTCCAAAAGATGAGATTTGATTTCTAAATCAGAAATCTAGATATATTCTACTTTTTATTTTAAAAAAAATCAACTAGCGATTTTTTATGTTTTGTTAATTTTATTATAGTACCTTGACAATTTTTTATAACAAGTGCATTCTTATCTTATATGAATACTGAAAAAAGAAAAAATCAACGATTTATGGATATGGGTAAAGTTGAAGCTTTTGATTTATGCCCTTTCCCTGGTGTTTTTGTTGATGTTAGTAAAAAAGGTTGTAGAGTACGTTTCCCTACATCTTTTTTGGTGAATACTGATTCTGAATTTGAGATGAAAATTTCCCCAGTAAGATTTAATTGTTATGATTCTTTTTTAATTATGGTACGACCTATTTGGCAAAAAACAACAGAGGATTTTACAGAAATCGGGTTCAATATTTTACATTCTCCTGATTTTAAGAAATTCGATAATTATGTAGAAAAATTAATTGAAGAAAAACAAGAAATTGAATTAGAACAAGAATTGCTTAATGGAATTGAATTGTGATTGAATTCATCGATAATATAGGATTCCTTGCATATCCTGAAATGATGGGGTTATTGCAATCTGAACTAAAATCTAGATTTTCTATAAATAAAAATCCCTTAAAAGTTTATGGTGATGTTCTTCTATACGATATTATGGAAAATTCTTCAAAAAAAATATTACCGTATTGGAGTAAGACAACTTTATTAAAACCTTTTGTTTTGTATTTTGATTCTATCAGTGAAGCTGCTCGTGAATTAAAATCTATTCAGCGAAATTGGGCCCCTTATCAATTTACTCAGTTTAGAAGAGCTTCTCTTATACAAGAAAAGTTACCATACATTAATTTGAAAGCAAAAAAGTTTCCTTTTGCAATTCCTCAAAGTCCTATTGGAATTTATACTTTAATCGATCAAAATACAATTATTGGTTCAGCACAAACTTCTTCTTTTTTACCAGCGGGGAATGTTACTCTTGAAGAAGATCATGAGAATCCGCCTAGTAGAGCATACTTAAAATTACAAGAAGCTTTGTGTAGATTTGTTTCTCATTTTCAAGTTTCTTTGCCTGATAAAAATTCAAGATGTTTTGATGCAGGAGCTTGTCCTGGTGGATGGACTTGGGTTTTGCGTCAATTAGATTCAAAAGTTTTTGCTGTTGATAGAGCAGAATTGGTTGATTCATTGATGGCTGATTCTAATGTTGAATTTCTAAAACATGATGCATTTACTTTAAAGCCTGAAGAACTAGGATATTTTGATTGGGTTTTTTCTGATGTTATTTGTTATCCAACAAGGTTATATGAATGGGTAAATGTTTGGTTGAAAAGTGGTTTAGTAAAAAATATGATTTGTACAATCAAAATGCAAGGTGAGATTGATTGGGCTTTGGTTCAAAAATTTGCAGATATTCCAAATAGTATTGTTGTTCACTTAAATTATAACAAGCATGAATTAACCTGGATGCACTGCGAAAGATAATTTATTTAAAATAAAAAAAGGTCATCTCGTAACAATTTGCTACAGATGACCTTTCTTGCTTTTGCGAAATTCAAGCTACTTCGCTCTTCAAATACGCCCTAGCGAGCATACTCGACGATTCGGGTTTCGCGAATCATAGTGATTTTGATTCTTCCCGGATATTTCAAGTCTGTTTCGATTTGTTTTGCAATCTTTCTTGCTAAATCTTTAACATCGCTGTCTGGGATTTTTTCATTATTTACAAGAACGCGTAATTCTCTACCAGCTTGAATAGCATATGCTTTTTCTACACCATTAAAGTTTTCTGCAACTGCTTCTAGGTTTTCAAGACGTTTTACATAGTTATCCATTGTTTCCCGTCTTGCACCTGGTCGTGCAGCTGAAATTGCGTCTGCAATTTGTACAATAACTGCTTCGATACTTTCTGGTTCAATATCATTATGGTGAGAGGCAATTGCATTTACAATTCGTGCATCTTCACCCATCTTTCTTGCCATTTCTGCACCAACTTCTGCGTGGTTCTGTTCAGAATCAGTTTCAGTTCCTTTACCGATATCGTGAAGAAGAGCAGCACGTTTTGCAAGATCTCTATTTGCCCCAATTTCAGCAGCTATCATTCCTGCAATTACAGCAACTTCTTTTGAGTGATTCAATACATTTTGACCGTAACTTGTTCTAAAGTAAAGTCTACCTAAAGCTCTTACTCCATCTTGACTCATATTATGAATACCAAGATCGAAAAGAACTTTTTCACCTTCTTCATAGATTTTTTGCTGAATTTCTCGTGTAACTTTTTGTACAACTTCTTCAATTCTAGCAGGGTGAATTCTTCCATCGCAAATAAGTCGTTCCAAAGCAACTTTTGCAATTTCTTTTCTAACTGGATCAAAACATGAAATTACAACTGCTTCTGGAGTATCATCAATAATGATATCAACACCAGTTAATGTTTCTAAAGTACGGATATTTCGTCCTTCACGACCGATAATTCGACCTTTCATTTCATCACTTGGAAGAGAAACTGTTGTAACTGTAATATCACTTGTAGTTTCTGTAGCGATTCTCTGAATTGTTGTAACAAGAATTTCTCTTGCTTTCTTTTCTGAAGTAAGTTGAGCTTCTTGTTCAATTTTATTCAATAAAGCTTGTGCATCGTGACGAGCTTCGTTTTCAAGATTTTGAATAATCAGATTTTTTGCTTCTTGAGCAGAAAGACCTGAAATCCGTTCAAGTTCTTGTCGATAACGTTCTTCTTCAGATGCAAGAACTGTTTCCCTTTCAGTTATTGCTTTTTCTCTTTTTGAGAATGCTTGTTCCTGTTCATCAAGAATTAAGCCTTTTTTATCTAAAGTTTCTTCCTTTTGAACAAGACGGCGTTCCATGCGTTGTAGTTCACCACGACGCTCACGGTTCTCCCGTTCTTGTTGATTTCGTTCTCGAATAAGTTGTTCTTTTGCTTCAAGCAAAATTTCTTTCTTCTGAGCTTCTGCTTCTCTTATAGCATCTTGTTTTACTCGTTCTGCCCTTTGTTCAGAGGCAGATAGTTGAAATCTGGCATAAAGCCAGCGAATAGTCCATCCAAGAACAATTCCAGCAATAGGGAGACCGATATACAAAATAAGTTGCATATTCAATCCTCCAAACTAGACTAGTTCACAGTAAGAATATCACAACTTTTTTATTCTGTCAAATAATACTTTTAAAAGAGATAATAATATGGAAAAAAGATAATAATTCTACATTCTAAATTCTTCGCCAAGATAAATTTTTCTTGCTATTGGCGAATCCAAAATTTCTTGCTTTCCACCTTGTGCTACAATTTGTCCAGTACTAATAATAATTGCTCTATCTGTAATTTCCAATGTATCACGAACATTGTGATCTGTAATCAATACTCCAATGCCTCGTTTAGAAAGCAATCTTATCATAGATTTTATATCTGAAACTGCAATTGGGTCAATTCCTGCAAAAGGTTCGTCCAACAAAAGAAATTCTGGTTCAATGGCAAGGGAACGTGCAATTTCTGTTCTTCGTCTTTCTCCTCCAGAAAGAGTGAAAGCAGGTTGCTTACGGATTCTTTCTATATTGAATTCACCGATTAATTCATCAAGTTTATATTGTTTTTCTGCTTTGGTTAAATCTTTTCTGGTTTCTAAAACTGCCCAGATATTTTGCTCTACAGTGAGTTTTCTAAAAACAGAAGCTTCTTGTGGAAGATAGGAAATCCCCATTCTTGCTCTCTTGTACATGGGAAGTCTTGTGATGCAAGTGTCATTTAGAAAAACTTCGCCACTAGTTGGTCGATAAAAACCTACAATCATGTAGAAACTTGTAGTTTTTCCTGCGCCATTTGGCCCAAGAAGCCCAAGAACTTCTCCGGTCTCCATTGAAAAATCTACGCCTCTAACAACTTCTTTTTTTCCGAATCTTTTATATAGGGAATTAATTTTTAGTACACTCATTTTGCTATTCTTCCTTTTCGGATGAAGTATCAGTAACAGAACCTCGTACTTTTCCGTCTAAAATAATTTCTTCAGTTTCAAGATTCATAAAAATTTCATTTGCTTTAAAAGTATCTTTATCTTTTATAATCTGAGGAGTTCCAGAAAGTTCGAGAGTTTGTTCTTTTTTCTTGTAAATTGCATTTGCTCCAGTACAAGTATTGTCTTTTTGCACTAATTTTACACTAATTTGCATATAAGCAACTTCTGTTTTTTGGTTATATTCAATTATTTGAGCAGATGCGTTAATTTCATTTTTTGTATCAATCATTGAAACATTGCCTTTCAAGACAGCAATTTCAGTTTCTCTGTCATATTCCATTTGTTGACTAGAAAAATCAAATTCACTTTCAACACTTTTCCCAGATACATTTCCTGTTGCGTTGATAAATCTAAAATCCTTTCCTGAAAGGATGATTTCATCAGCTTTAATTTCCATAGATTCAGTTTTAATAAAAGCATTTCCTGAAAGTTTTGTGTATTCTGTTTCCCCTGTAGAACCATTCATTTTATCTGCTGTAAAAGTGATTTCTTCTGCGTTAATGAAAGATAAAGATGAGAAAAAAATTAACATGAAAATATAAAATCTATTATTATTGAATTTCATTTGTGTTTTCACCTATAGAACTATTTTGTTCCCCTTGAGTTACAATTTTTCCTGAAGTTGATTCTCTGAACGCATATTGCCTTGTTACTCCACTAGCTGAAAAACCTTTGCCTTGTAAAAAAATTTTTGAATCATTTTCAGATTTGGCTTTAACATAACCTTCTTTAGAATCTTCATCTATATTTGAAATTGTTACTATGTCTTCTTCCGAACTTGTAAGTTGTTCTGTCTTGTTATTCCATTTTAGATGTTTTGCTTCAATATTTATGTTTTGTTCGTAGGAAGTTATTGTAACATAATTTAGCATTGTGTAGATTTGTGATTTGTTATCTACTGAGAGTAATTCTGCATCACCGTCAACTTCTATAAGTTTTTTGTCATTATAAAGTATGAAGTGTACATTTTTTGCAAAAGATGCATCTAATTTATGATATTGTTCAAGAACATCTGCTTTAATTTCTGCAATTTTCTTACCCTTATCTATTTTTGTTAATGAAAGTTTTTCAAAAGTAAATTCTGGTGCTCTTATTTTTTCTGGGGTGTCTGAACTATAATCAAGTGAACAACCATAAAACAAAATGAGAAAAAACATTATTTTTATTGAAATAGAAAAAAATTGAAAATCTTTCTTCATTGCTCTAATTTTCACATCTAGTATGATTTTTGTCAACATCTACAAAACATTTGATTTACTTTTTTTTATTCGTATTGTACAATGTTATAGTTATAATAAGGAACTGTAGGAATGACAGAATTATTAACAGATAACGAATTTGAACTTTTTAGAAAACGCATTTACGATGAAAGTGGAATAACTTTTTCCGAAACTAATCGTTCTATTCTTGATAGTCGTTTGAAAGAAAGACTACGAGAAAAACAATTTGATACAGTTGATAAATACTACAATTTGATTTCTAGAGATAAAGAAGAAATGAAGGTTTTTCTTGATTCTGTTACCACAAATCTTACTAGATTTTTTAGAAATCAAGCTCACTGGGATGCTTTTGTAAATTATGTAATTCCTAAAGTAATCGAGAATAAAAAACGTAGTGGAGAATCCACAATTAAAATTTGGAGTGCTGGATGTTCTACTGGAGAAGAACCATACACAATGGCAATGATTCTAAAAGAAATTTTGCCACCACCTTATTCTTTTCAGATTACCGCTTCTGATATTTCTTTGAAATCATTAATGGTTGCAAAACAAGGATTTTATCCAGATTCAAGAATTGCTGGAATTCCCGATAAATATTTGAATTCTTTTTTCTTAAAAACTGAAGGTGGATATCAAGTTTGTAGTGATTTAATGAACTGTATTCGCTTTGACTACCACAATCTAAAAAACGATTCTGGATTGCGAAATTTAGATATTGTTTTTTGTAGAAATGTTCTTATTTATTTTGATGAAGCTGCTCAACTTGCAACAATAAATCGTTTTTGGGATTCTATGGCTCAAAAATCCTATTTGTTTATTGGACATTCTGAATCTCTTTTTGGTATGAAAACAGGTTTTGAATTTTTGAAAACAGATTGGGCTTGTTTATATCAAAAAAATATATAATAAAAGTTGTTTAGAGGATTTTTATGGATGAAGTAAATGTACTTGTTGTAGATGACTCAGCATTTATGCGTAATTTAATCTCAAAGATAATTGAATCTACTCCAGGTTTATGTGTTATCGGAAAAGCTATCAATGGTAAATTTGCTTTAGAAAAAATCCCTTTGATAAAACCTGATATTATCGTTCTTGATATTGAAATGCCAGAAATGAATGGAATTGAATTCCTAAAACAACGAAAGTTGCAAAATATTGATATTCCTGTAATTGTACTTTCGTCAGTTGCTCGAGAAGGAGCTTCTGTAACAATGCAATGTATTTCTTTAGGTGCTTCGGATTTTATTACAAAACCTTCTTCTGAGTCTGGTGATTTAAATGAAGTTTCAAAAAATCTTTCTGGATTATTATTATCCTACGGACAGCAATATAAAAAAACAAAGGAATTAAGAGAGAAAGCAAATTTCTTAAAAACTTCTCAACTATCACAATTAAATTCGGAAAAAGCAAATTTTTCTACTTCTACGGTAAAAAGAGAAGAAACTAAAATTGAAACTCATTTTAGTTTTGGTTTTTCTCGCCAAGAAAAAAAGGAAATTCAAGAAATTAGAGCTTACAGAGAACCTGGAAAAATTGAAGTTATTGCTATCGGAATTTCAACTGGTGGTCCAAATGCTTTACGAGAAGTTTTTGCAAAAATTGATCCAAATCTAACTCAGCCAATTTTAGTTGTTCAACATATGCCAGCAGGTTTTACTGCTGAATTTGCCAACAGTTTGAATCAAATTTGTCCTTTGGAAGTAAAAGAAGCAAAAGACGGGGATTTATTAAAACCTGGTAGAATTTTGATTGCTCCAGGAAGTATGCACATGTATGTTGAAAAGCGTTCTTTAGCAACTATCGTAAGATTAAGTGACGCTCCTTTGTGTAATGGACATAGACCTTCTGTTGATGTACTTTTTGAATCAGTTGCAAAATGCTTTCAAAACAGAGCATTAGGTGTAATTATGACTGGAATGGGAAAAGACGGTGCTGCCCAACTTGCCGAAATGCGTCGTGAAGGTGCTTGGACTTTGGGGCAAGATGAAGAATCTTCTATCGTTTATGGAATGCCAAAAGTTGCCTACGAATACGGTGCAGTTCAAAGACAAGTTCCTCTTTCAGAAATGGCAGATGCAATCAGCAAACTTGCAAGAGATAATCGATAACAAAAATTTACTTGTGCAAAAAAAAGCACTACCTAATTTGAAGTGTAAGTAAGTAGTGCTTTTGATTTTAGATAGTGAAGATGATTATTCTTCGTCTTCAACTTCTTCTTTTACTTTCCAAAATTTTTCATCATCGATTAGTAGATAAGATGTACGACTTTCATCATTTTCATTTTTATACTCGCTACTTTTCACAGCTGTAAACTCATCTCCATCTTCATCAACTAAAGTTGCTGTATGATCTCCATTCCATACCCATGTTCCACTATTAAGCAACATACCTCCAAAATAAGGATCTATGTAATTCCATTTTCCATCTTCTGTCAATTCATAGTAAAAGTCATAATAAGAATGTCCTGTATCTCTTTTCCATTTGCCATAAAATTGAGATGCTGAAGGTTCACATCCTACCAAACTAAAAGCAACAACTAGCACTAAAAGTGCAAATAAAATTTTGTTTTTCATAAAAACTCCTTAAAAAAATTTGTAAAGTCTGCAACGCAAACTTAATTAAAATTATACTTAGATTATATACTTATAACTAAATATTTAGTAATAGGTATCTGTTAAAATTTAGTTATTACTAAGAAAATAGAATCCATGGGAATGGATTTTTATATTTTAGGGCAAAGGATTCAAAATAAACGAAAATCGCAAAATAAAACGCAAGAAAATCTTGCCGAAGCAATTTCTGTAACGGTGGGATATGTTAGCCAAATTGAAAGAGGAATTACTAAAGTCAACTTAGAAACACTTTCAGCTATTGCTGAATACCTACAATGTGATGTTTCTGAATTTTTAGCAGATACAGCAAAAAAAAGTGATTATTATCTTTACGAGGAAATATTTAAAATTATAGAACGATTAGACTCTAACAGTCGTAAGTTTTTACTTGAAACTGCACAAATGTTAGAAAAATACCAAAATTAAAATGTATTTTAATTAACAATAATTTTTCTTATTAAAAAAACTTCTTTCCCTACAAAACTTCTACAATTTCGCTTTTTTTTAGTTGAAGTTTAGTTTTAGAAAGTAAAAAAATTATTGTGGAAGTAATTATCAATCCTAAAATTACTCCAGATGCCTGGAAAAGTTCAACATTTTTTATTTTAAAATGATTTGCCAAAATTTCCCCTAGAAAAAATCCTAAAATTGCACCCAAAATTGGAACTATTAACGAAAAAAATCCTTGTAAAGTTTGACTTACTGAATTTGCTTTTAATTTTACAATATCACCTTTTTTTATTTCAAATTTTTTAGGATTTGCAACTGAAAAAGGCTTACCTTGTTTTGCACAACCTGATTTTTCGCAATTTATGCAAGCGTCAGTTATCAAAGGTCTAACTAATATATCTTTTTCTGAAATATCTATAATAATCGCATTATCAACCATATATACTTCCTGAAGTTTTTAATCTTTTCATACATTCTGTGCATTCTTTTGCCCCAGTTTTATTTCCAAGTTCTAAATATGTATCTCGCAAGTTGAAAAGTGCATCATAATAATTGGGATAAATAGATAATGCCATTTCAAAGGCTTCTGCTGCATCTTCATATTTTTCTTCAGCAAAATTGAAAACTCCCATATTGTTCCAGCAACGAGGATTTGTAGGATTTAAATCTAACCCTTCCATACAGTATCTAAAAGCTTCATCTAAATCTTTCATTTCAAAACAAAGTACAGAAAGTGTTTCTAATAAATCTTGGTCTATATCGTTAATATTGTATGCTTGTAGAAAAGCCTTTTTGGCATCTCTTATTTTACCCATATCTCTGTAGGTTATTCCAAGATTGTACCATAAAAGATAATTTTTTTTGTCGATTGTTATGGCTCTGTTTAAACAAGCTACTGCTTCTTTGTAGTAACCTTGAGAGGCAAGTTCAATGGCTTGTGTATTAAGATTTTCAGGAGTTTCTAGCATTTTACCTATAACAAACTTGTAAAAAGATTTTCTATTGCTAAACTAGCATTACTATTATTGTAAAGCACATTAATTTTTTTGCAAGAGTTATCAATCATCTTTGAAGCATAAATTTTAGCTTCAGTTATTGCACCTGAAGATTCAAGCATTTGAATTGTATTTTCTATAGCAGAACTTTCAATTCCTTCTTGACTTGCAATTTCAAAATTTTTGATGATAGTTTCTTTATCATCTGGATTTTTTTGTAAGTGAAGAATTATCGGAAGACTTTTTTTGCCTTCGATGATGTCATCTCCGCGTTTTTTTCCTTTATTTCCTGTAGTGATATTGATAACATCATCTAAAACTTGAAAACCTTCCCCAATTTCTGAAGCAATTTTTCCAAGTTCTAAGGCTTGTTCAAAAGAACCTCCCCCTGCAATAATTCCTGCCTGAGCCGAAAGGGATGCCAAAGTTCCAGTTTTCATTCTGACCATGGCGCTATAAGATTCTTTACTAGGAATTTCGTTAGGATTTCTGTGCCAAAAAATATCCATGGCTTGCCCAAGATGAAGTCGTCTTAGTTGCATAGAAAGCATTTTGTAAAATTCATTTTTCAATTGAATATCTTTTACTTCTTTTTCGATTACAGAATATGCAGAAAAATAAAGCCAACTTGCTGAATTTATTGCAGTATCAATTCCCCAAGTAAGATGAGTGGCTGGTTTCCCTCTTCGTTCATCGGCGCCATCTTCAATATCGTCGTGAATTAAACTTGCTGTGTGTACAAGTTCCACAAGTGGAGTTAATTTGTAGGCTAAATCCACATCTTCTGAGTTTTTTATTAGTTCAGCACACAAAACCATAAAAAGAGGTCGCCAACGTTTTCCTCCCAATTTCATTAAATTTCTACATGGATTTACAAGTTGATTAAAATGTTTTATTTCAACTCCCTGAGGCAATGCTCCAAAGTTTAAGGTTTGCCAATCATCAATGTTTGAAAGAGATTCTAATTCAGGAAGAAAGTTATCTAAAATGTCTTCTATTTTTTGGATTTTAGGTGTATAATTAAATTTCATGTTAATAGTATACTTTTTTTTGCCGAAAAGTAAAAGAGAGTAAAGTTTGCTTTGTGAATTTTTATTAACATTTAGTGGGAATATTGATGGCAAATAATAGCTATGAAAAACCGGACTTCTGGTCTCGTAAGGCTTTTTCTGAAGGGTATCCAGCAAGATCTGTTTATAAATTAAAAGAAATTGATGAAAAATTTGGTATGCTTAAAAAAAATAGCCGCATACTAGATTTAGGTGCTTCTCCTGGAAGTTGGACTGTTTTTGCTTTGCGTACTTTAGATGGTACGGGGCATGTAACTTCGATAGATTTGAATCCTTTAGCAAAAGATGTGAAAGGTGATAATCTTACTTTTATCCAAGGGGATTTGTACGACGAAGAAGTTAGAGCAAAAGCAATGGAAGGCGGATTTTATCAATCTGTAATTTGCGATGCAGCTCCTCGTACTACTGGTAATAAATTTGTAGATACAGCTCGTTCAACTGGGCTTGTGGAACTTGCAATTTATTATGCACAAACTATGCTTGCTCCTGGTGGAAATTTTGTAGTAAAAATTTTTCAGGGTGGAGATCAGCAACAACTTCTTAAACAAATGCGCGAAATTTTTGTTTCTGCAAGAGGTTTTAAGCCAGAAGCTTGTAGAACAGAATCTTTTGAGACTTATTTAATAGGTCTTAATAAAAAAGGATAAAATATGAATAGAAATAGATATACTTTTATTTTTAGTTTATTGATAATAATTTCTTTATTTGTTTCTTGTCAAAAAGAAGAAACTCACGGGCAAGGTGGATACGATACTTTGTCTGCACCAGTTTCTTATGATGATATTATTCTTACAGAAGAAACTTCTGTTTATAACGAGCCTACTTTGGAATACACTGTTTATCGAGTAAAAAAAGATGATTGTATCGGAAATATTGCAAAACAATACGGAGTTACAGAAGATACAATTATCAGTGTGAATGGTGTAAAGCAAAGTCGTTTGATTCAAATTGGTGATTATTTTAAAATTCCTTCTATGCCAGGAATTATGTATACAGTTAGAGCTGATGGCGAAACTGTTGAATCAATCTGTTCAAAATACGAAATTGCTTCTGATAAATGTGCAAGAGTAAATTCTTTAGAACAAAAAGTTGCATTGAAAGCTGGAACAACTTTATTCTTACCTGATGCAGAATTAGACTGGGTTACTCGCCAAGAAATTAACGGGGATTTGTTTTCACGCCCTCTTAGAGGTAGCTATTATTTTTCATCATACTACGGTTGGAGAAGCAATCCTTTTTCTGGTAAGAGAACTTTTCATGGTGGAATTGATATGGCTTGTCCTGCAGGAACTCCGATTTATGCTGCGTTAGTTGGTACTGTTTCGAGAGCAGGATACGACACCGTTTACGGAAACTTTGTTGAAGTTAAACATCATTCTGGATATAAAACTTTGTATGCCCACATGACAGAAATTAGAGTAAAAAAAGGTCAATCTGTAACAACTGGTACTATTGTGGGAACAGTTGGAACTACAGGACTTAGTACAGGAAATCACTTACATTTTGCTGTTTACAAAAATGGTAAAAGTATGGATCCTCGCCGTTTGTGGAAATAATAGTTATACTAAATAAATTTAGTTAAAATTAGACAGTATTTTATCTAATAGATAGAATACTGTTTTTTTTTCGTCTTCGGAAAAACCATTGTAAAATTTTTCTGAAAGTTCTTTAGAAATTCTTTCCATTTCTGGAATAAAAGATTTTCCTTTTTCAGAAAGGGAAATGTATGAATATCGAGTATCTGAATTATTTTTTTCTCGAATGACGTATCCATATTTTAATAATTTTTCTATGAGAACTGTAGTTGTAGATTTATCTTTATCAATTTTTTTTGAAATTTCTTTCATACTCATGGGGTCCAGTTCTTTTGTTTCTTTGTTTTTGTTTTTAGAAAGAATAAAAAGGATATATCCATGAGAAGTTGTAATTTCTGATAATCCAAATTTTTTTAGTTGAGAATCTAAGTAACTGTTTGCATCACTTTGTATTTGAGCAATCAGTGATGAAATTGTTGTAAGGTTTTTTTCTTGAGTTTGAGTTGTGTTTTCCATATGCTTTTATTCTATCATTCATTTTATCCATTGACTAGACATAAACAATAGAATAATATTTTATTTATGATTAAATTTTTACTAAGAAAGAATTTTGTAGATGGTTGGGATAATATGTTCCAAATCATTTTTTACAATTTTTTTACATTGATGTTGTGCATCGGTGGGTATTTTGCAATTTCTGCAACAATATCTAATATTTATGTAGCCCTTGCTTTATTTTTTGTTGTTACTGCAATTATTTTTATACCTATTTTTTCAATGGCAGAAATTTGTCAGCAAATTGCTTGTTTTAAGCCTATAGATACAAAAGATTTTTTCAAAAATTTGCCTAAAGTGTGTAAAGTTGCAATTCCTTTTGGACTTATGATTGCTACTTTGATAATTGTCGCTTTGGTGGCATTCCCTTTTTATGCACAAAATGAAAGTGTTTTTGGAACAATATTACTGATTTTATTATTTTGGATTTATGTTTTTCTTTTTCTTTCATTACAATGGTTTTGTCCTTTATATGTGAATATGCATGGAAATTTTTTCAAAACTCTAAAAAAATCCTTCATATTTTTTATTGATAACATAGGATTTTCAATATTCTTTTTTCTGTACACAATTTTTCTTTACATAATTTCTTTTATCATTATTCTTTTGGTTCCAGGTTTTGCTGGGGTTGTTTTGGCACAATGTAATGCGGTAAAACTTAGAATGTACAAATATGATTGGATGGAAGAAAATAAAGAAGAAATCGAAAAAGACCGACAAAAAAACTTCATGGGAAAAGTTCGAATCCCTTGGGCAGAATTAATTGCTGAAGATAAAGAACTTTTAGGTCATAGAACATTTTTAGATTTAATTTTCCCTTGGAGATAGTTTTCCTTGTAAACTTGTGTAATTATGGGAGATAATATGAAACGAGTTGTTGTAATGTTGGCAGATGGTTTTGAAGAAATAGAAGCCTTGGCACCTGTTGATTTACTTAGAAGAGCAGGAGTTGAAGTTCTTACTGTAGGTGCTGAATTGGTAAAAGGTTCTCGTGGTATAAATGTAGCA
>CALBXN010000116.1 GCA_937890485.1 uncultured Treponema sp. | reverse complement strand
CATGTACGAACACGGTAAAGACGGCAGCGTTAAAAAAGGTGGCGACGGAGAACCAAAAGCAAAAACATCCCACAGCTTAAACCCAGTTCCAGGAATCATCTACGATCCAGAATACAAAGGTGAATATGATACAGAAAAATTGAATGAAGGGCTTGGAATTAGTAGCTGGCCATCAACATTGATGAACTTGATGGGATTTGTTCCACCAAGCGATTATGATAAGAGTATTATTAATTTGAAGTAGCTTCGACTACGCTCAGCTACCGAGATTGATGCGGTTGGTGAGCGTAGTCGAACCAAGCGCCTTCTCCAAAAATGGGGAGGGCGTTTTTTTTTGTGGGTCGAAAATTCTTATTTCATATTTTCTGCTACATACAATTCTGTTTCATCATATTCATAGGAAGTATCTTTCACATCGATTTTAATAAAATCGTCAAAACTTCTTTTAAACTTATTATACATTTCAGAATCATTTTTATTAAAAAATGGTAATCCATATAAAACAAATTTTTCAGATTCATTTCTAAAGGGTTTTTCAGTTCCATATCGTTTTGAGATTTCTAATAAAAACTTTTCTTTCCAGCCATCATTATCATCACCTTTTAAATGTTCACCTTTAGGCTCAATAAAAACTTGAAAATAAGCGTCTTCTCCACTTCTACTTTTTAGAAGTAAAAGGAAGTCTGGCTGAAAACCTTGTCCTGTTTCAAAATCAAATATTTTATAAACTTCTTCATTTCTTAAAAGACAGATATTTTGGTATTTCTTTTCAAGATTTGAATAATGATGATAAACAAAATCTACAAGTTCCCGTTCTTCGATTGTTCCCCAAAATGAATCTAACGCATACCATTTAAAATTTTTGCATTTAATTTCAAAATGGCGGTTCGTAGAATAATCGCTACTTTTTGTATCAATCATGCGAGTTGTTTCAAGAGGAAAACATTGTTCAAATGGTACAAGTTCAAAATTAGTTCCAGTATATGGATTATCAAATTTTTCTAATTCTTTTTGAGAAAAAATAAAAAATTGTTTAACCATTTCTAAAAGTTCAGAAGGTTCTTCATTTTCAATTGACATTCCATCCTTAAATATCAATTCAATGGGAATTGGATTTATAAATTCAAGAAATTCTTGCATTCCAGAAATATTAAATCGCTTTCGTAATCTTTCAAAATTGTAATATGAATTTTCATCTGTATTTAAAGTGTGCAAGGCTTTGTAAATTATATTTCTAGGTAAATCCAAAATATGAATATTTTGAGTATTTGGTTTTACATTTTCGTTAGTATTTGAATCTTCATCATCACCATCTAAGTTTACTTTTATAATTTGCGATGTTTTATTTTCAAAATTATATGAAAAATATAATTTCACAAAATCATCAGGCAATGTTTTTAATTTACGATTTTCATTTTCTATTCGTTTATTACAAAGCAAATACATTTTTTTGAACTCTGGAATAAACTCTTTTTTTACAGCAAATTTCTTTTCTTCTCGAGTATCTTCAAGCAAATTACTTCGTTTAAGAGCAAGTGATAAATCACTAATATATTTTGAATCATTATCGCTATGAAAATAAAACTCTTCCAAAACTCTTAGTTCATTTGTTAAATCATTATCAAATTTTCTACGATTTTTATTTTTGCCTTCAACAGTAAAAGGAAAATATCTAACACCACGACCAATTAACTGAACTTCGCTAGTTGTACTTGTTCCAACTTTGTTTGTTTTATAGTTCATATCTCGCCCTTCGTAAAGACGAACAATATCAAACAAGTTTAAAACATCCCAACCTTCTGTAAGTCGCTGAACTGTAAAAACTGCACGAATATGATTATGAACATCTTCTAAACTATTTAACAATTTATCAATTTCAGAATCAGTTTTTTCTTTCTTTGTTTTATTTGTACTTGAGTTTGTGATGATACAATTTCTTTCTTGAAAATTTTCGCCGATGTATTCTGCAATTTGGGAATTTGTAATTTTGTTTTGATTAATAAAATTTGCAAGATTTTCAAAGATTTCTTTGTTTCCAGAATAGACTTTTGGAACATCATCTTCCTGTGATAAATATTTTGAATATGTTTTTATAAAATCTAAATCATTTGCCTTTATATTCTTACACAATTCAACAAATTCTAAATAATCATTTTTTGATTCTTCTATGGTTTTACTTCTAAACAAAATAACTGGTTTAAAATTTGGAATATCATGTTTTAATGCAATTTGAAATCTGTACCAATTTAAAACCAAAGCTTGTAGAATTCTCTGCTTTTTATTCAAATTTGAACGAACAAGACGAATATGTTTTGTGCATCCAGCATTTACAAATTCTTTTAATCCAAACTTAATTATAATTTTATCTTCATATTTTTTTTGAACTTCTTCTGTCTCTGGAACTGTGGCTGTAAATTCCAACAAAACATTTTTATTTTGTGAATCAAAAGATTTTTTACCTTTATTTAAAATATGATATAAAACTGTTGTTTCCCAAGAACGCTCAATTACTTCACCGTTAGCAGAATCTTTTACTTCTCCAATTGCAGCAATATCATTTTGAAACATATCTTTATTTTTACTTGTTGTTGCATTTAAATGATGAGCTTCATCTCCAATTAAAACAAGGTTTCTTTTTTGTAAATCAGACAATAAAAGTGAGTTTTCGCATTCTTTATAAATATCATTATGAAGTTTTTGAATTGTAGTAAATTTTATTTGAATATCATTTGTAGAATTTGAAAATTGTTCAACTTCACGAATATTTACTCGCTTTTCATCAATAATAATATTTTCTTTGAACAAATATTTTGTATGACTTTTATGAATAAAGTTATCTTGTGTTTTTCCAAGAATTGCATTTTGATTAACAAAGAAAATGAAATTTGTAATGTGATAAGTTTTGTAATAATACAAAATCATTGCAGCCATTACTAAAGTTTTTCCGCTTCCTGTTGCCATATTAAACATTAAGTGGTTTGGAGAAAGTTTTTCTCCTTTTTTGATTTTTCTATCTCGTTTTGTTTCATTTATTAAAAAATTTTCCAAGGCAAGTTTTTGCCATTCGTAAAGAGAATATTTTAAATTGTCTGTTATATATTCAGGAACTTTCGGAATATCAATATATTCTTTTGAATTTTCAATTTCTTCAAAAAGCATTATTCACCGTCCTTTTGGATTTGATAAAAATTTTCTGTAGCTTTAATATCATTTTCTAAAAGACCGGAATCTTTATCATTTCTGTCATCACAATTTACATAAAGTTGATTTAAATCTAACATTCTGCAAAAGATTTCTTTTTGCTTTTCAAGTGAAAGATTTTTAAATTGTTCTTCTTTGCAAGTTTTATTTATAAAATCATTTATTCGAACATTGTAATGAAGAAAATATTTTGTAGCTAATGTATTAAAAATTGAAACAAGCTCATCGTAATTTTTGCAAGCAGAAATTAGCTGCATAGCCTTTTCGTTTTTTTCTGCAAGTTCCATATAAATAAATGAACCGCCACCTTGCCAATTAACTGATTTTGAAATGCCGCCCTGTTCACCTTCAATTACTTTTTTAAGACGTTCACAAGAAATAGTTTTTATATAATCCATTTGTTCCACGCCGATATATTGACGATTCATTTTGTGAGCAACTGCAGCGGTAGTTCCTGAACCGAGGTGGTAGTCGAGAACGATGTCATGCTCATCAGAACCTATTCCTAAAACAAATGACATTAATTCCTCTGGTTTCGGATTATTAAAAATTCCTTTTTCACCAAACACTTCATTAAGAGCAATTGTTCCTTTTGAATTTTGAAAATTGTCTAACCAAGTTCTTTCTTGTTCATAAATATTTTGATCTTCATTTTCATTAAAATAATGTTTTATATACATTACACCGTCTTCTTCATATAAATCTAAATTATCCGAAGAAAATTTCTTTTTACTCCACATCCATCGTCCATCATCATTTTTGTGTTGTTTAGGTAATATTTCCACATCATCAGGATTTTCTCTTTCTAGATTAAATTTTCCATTTTTTGTTTTATATATTGGATAATACAAATTAGGTCTTGCAGTTCTTGTTCCATGAGGTCCATTATCTTGTAATGGTACAATATAAAATTTCCCTCGTTCATCAATATTTGGATATTTCTTTTCACCTTTCTTTTTTAAATTAAAGGCAGATTCACTTCTATTCTTCCAATATATCAATAAATAGTCATTTAACTTTTGAAGTTCGGCATTAGACTTTGTTGTTGCAGACCCTCTTGTCTTCCTTGGACAATTTGCAACAAAATTCTCTCTTCCAAAAATTTCATCCATTAAAACTTTTAGATACGCTTGTTCATTATCATCACATTGTACAAAAATACATCCATCATCTCGTAACAAATCTTTTGCAACTTCCAAGCGATTTTTCATAAAAGTTAGCCAAGATGAATGATTAAAATTATCATTGTAAGAAAATCCGTCGCTTCCAGTATTGTAAGGTGGGTCAATATAAATCAGCTTAATCTTCCCTTCAAACTCTTTTTTTAGTGAATGTAAGGCTAAAAGATTGTTCCCTTTTATAATTAAATTGTCTGTAATTGTATCTTCAGAAAGTCCGCGTTTTTTATTTAATTCTGCATCACGAGTAAAATCTACGCAAGAAGCTTCTCCATCAGCAGAAAATTTCTTTACATTGCAAAATGCTTTTGGGGAAAATAAATTATCAATTTCATCTTTTGCCAAGGTTTCATTAAAGAAAACTTCACGACGCTTTGATTGTTTTTTTACATATTCGCCAGTTTTTTCATCATATTCAAAATAAGTATCAAGTCCATCTTCTTTTTTTTGACCACCTTCAAGAACACAATCTTTAAATGGAAAATTTAATACAACTTCGTTTCTGTCTGTTAGAGCAGAATCACCACAATAAAGCCCAATTTTTTTTCCAAGATATTGTGAATAAGAATTATTTGAACTTGAATAATCAAGAAACTCCTTAAACTCTTTAGTTTTAAAAACAAAGGAATCTAAAATCGGAGTGAAAAACGCGTTTTTAATTTCAGCATTTTGCATCAATGGAATGAGTAAAATTGTATCTCCATTTTCCGCCATTTCTTTAATTTTGTTATAACGAAGTTCCTTTTCTTCTGTTACCAATTCTGGAATTGATTTTAATAATTCTTCAATTTTTTTATAAAGTGAATTTGTTTGCGGTGTTTTTTCTGACATTGATAATATCCTTAAAAATTTAATTACATCGTACTTTTATCATAAAAAGTCGGGTAAACTGTATTATATTTTATATCGGATAGTTAAACTGGATATTTTAGATTAAAAGTCAATTATTTTGGCTGTATGGACGATTTTAAAACAATATTCGTAGAAAACTTAATTTTTTACAGAACTAAAAAAGGATTATCTCAATTAGAGCTTTCTGGTATTTGTGATTGTGCAAAAAGTACAATTAGCGGAATTGAATCAAGAAAAAATTTCCCATCTTTTGAATTATTATTAAAAATTGCTTACGCTTTAGAGGTACATCCAGCTGATTTGTTTTTACGAAACGCAAGCCAATCACGCAAAGACGTTAGAGAATTTTTTGAAAAAGATATTATGGATTTAGTAAAAAATCGATTTCCTGATGAGATAAGCGGAGAAGAGTGAAAACGAGATTCAATAATCTCTCCTTTTTATGCTAAAATCAAAGCATAGATAAAAATGGAAAGACATCCGATGCCCAAATGATATATGGTTAGTGCTTGTGCAATGGCTTACAATTTAACAGTTGTTACTGGAGATAAGCATTTTTCTTTTATCAAAGGTGTTTCGATAGAATATAGATAATGTATTTATAAAATTTTGCCTTTATTTAAGAACCCAGCACGCCTTCTCCAAAATGGGGAGGGCGTTTTTTTGTGCCAATCCCTTGCCCCATCCCAAATCATTTTGTATATTATCCTGTATGAACAAACTAAAACCACTTTTTCTAATCACCTTAATTTTCGGAGCAATCTTTATGTCATCTTGCACAAGCCAAAAATCTTTTAAATCAGACTCTGAAACAATCGAGTTAAAAGGAAATCCTTCTACGGGGTACACTTGGGAAGTGGTTTTGTCTTCTGAAAATATTGTGGAAATTTCAAAGGATGTAAAATATCTTGGTGCTGAGGGAATGGTGGGTGCTCCTTCTATGTTTTATTTTACGGTTAGTTCTCTTGCTTCAGGAAGCACGATTTTGACTTTGGAATACAAACGTCCTTGGGAAGAAAAAGCGCCTTTAGAAACAAAAATTTATAATATCTATGTGGATGAAAAAGGAAAAATCACTATGGAAGAAAAATCAAAATAAAAATCATAACTGATCTCTATGTTTCTGTTGAATTTCCATAACTTGAAACACTCATAAAGTCAATGTTTACATCTAGATTTATCTTCCTACTTTGTTAGAAATTTCACTTTCAAAAATCGGTACCTCAATATTTTCCATGTTATATATTTACTTTTTCTTCAGTTAAGTAATTATTGCATAATAGTAAGAATTTTTGCACCGTTGTTATAAAATTAAAAAAAATAATTATAAAAAATTTCAGTAACAAATAAATAATTCCTATGTTATAATATCGATATGAAGAAATTATTTTTTGTATTGTTTTGTGTTTTTGTAAATTTAAATTGTTTTTCTCAAGTTTTAATTCAATATAATCAAGATAGAACTTATACCTTAGTTGAACGAACTGATTTACGCCGATACGATAACGGCAGATATATCGGATTATTAAGCAGGGAAGTTCGATCTTTTATAAATCAAGATGAACATCCAAAATACAAAAATTTTTATCAAGGGGATTTTTATGTTTTAGAAAAAACAAAACGAAATTCCTTCGAAGTTACTTTAGGAATAAATGAAGCTATCCCCTCCTCTTTTACAATCTCTGAAGATGGAAATTTAACAATGATAGAAGATAATGGATTTCCTTCTTTCAGAAGTTTTCCAACTTTTCCAAAAGATAAAATTAAAATTGGAGATAAATGGAATGCTACTGCTGAACGCGCTGTAGATCCTTTGAACAAAGGAATAATCACACGACTTCCAATTTACATTCAATATCAATATACAGGAGATGGAAAATATCATGATGAAGATATTTTCATTTTAAAAGCCCAGTGGGCAACTCGCTATGGAATTTCATATTTCGATTCCCAAGGAGATAGAGAATTAAAATCTGCAATGGGTTCCCACAAAGCAGATATTTATGTAAGCAAAAAAACAGGTTGCGCTCTTCTTGTTCGAGATATAGTTGACGAAACTTTTGTTTATCAAGATGGAAACAAAATCAACTTTCAAGGTTTCATAACTTTATTTACGGAATATCCACCTGCAGTTGACAGAGAAATTATAATTCCTTCTCTAAATAGAATTGCAAAAAACAATGATGATAAAAATGATGATGACACTCAAAAAGATTTTTTCAAAGACAAAGATGTTCCCGACATAAGTTATGAAAATACAAATAGAGGAATTCGTTTAACAATTCAAAATTTGCAATTTAAACCAAACAGTTCTGAACTTTTGCCTGGAGAAGAAAACAGATTGAATCAAATTGCCAAAGTATTAAAACAAGCAAAGAACTCAATGTTTTTAGTTGAAGGTCATACAGCAAGCACAGGAAACATTTCTGGCGAAAAACAACTTTCTGTGGAACGTGCTTACACAATTGCAGAAGAATTAATCAAGCGAGGAATAAGTGCTGAAAAATTTATTTACAAAGGAAGTGGAAGTTCAAAACCCATTGCATCAAATGAAACTCCAGAAGGTATGGCAAAAAACCGCCGAGTTGAAATTACAATTTTAGAATAATTTTGTTAATAAATTTTCTTTACAAGTTTAATTAGTTCTTCTAAAGTAATTTCATTTTCTTTTGCTTGCAAACAAAACTCTTTAACAAAATTTTCAGAATTAGAATTTTTGATTTCTCTTAATTCAGTTTTTTCTAAATCAGAAACAAAAGTTCCTTTTCCTGTAATGGTTTTTATCAAACCTTTTCTGTCAAGTTCTTCCCAAGCACGTTTTACAGGAATCACGGAAATTTTTAATTCTTGTGCAATCTGTCTTATAGTTGGAAGTTGTGTACCTCCAACTAATTTTCCAGATAAAATTTGCGAACTAATTTGTTGATAAATCTGAGTGTAAATTGGAATAGTTGTACTAAAATTTAAAACTATATCCATTAAAGATTTACCTTGTCAAATCTTTTTGCAGAAACTTTATAAGTTAAAATCCAACCTAAAATATAAAATATAATTCCAAAAATTAAAATTGGAAATTGCTTAAGTAGAGATATAAAATCACTTTTTACTAAAAAACTTAACTCTTGTAAATTTCCAGAATAGATAATCCAAACAGGAAATTCAAAAATAAAGAATAAAATAATGTAAAATAATAATGTAATAAAAAAAGCTTTGTCATGTTTTTCTGCTTTTTTATAATAAATTGTAAAAAATATGTAATGGCATACAGAAATCATTATTAAAACAAAACCATAAAACCCAAAGTTTGGAATTATTCCAGCATTATTTCCCCAAGGGAAAAGTTTTATATTCAATATTGCAAATGGTATTGATAACAATATAAAAATTATTTCATAAAGTCCAATGCTAAAACATCTTGCTTTTACAATATCTGATTTTTTAATTGGTAAAATTAATGAATATTGCAAATCTTTGTTTAAATCAGTATTTTTGAAAAGTAAAAAGCAGTTTAGTACAAGATATAGAAATGAAACGTAACATGGATAATTTGGAATTAAAACCATTACTGCAAAAAGTAAAAATATATAATTCACAACGCTAAAACATAATTTAAATTCTTTTAACAATAAATTTTTCATTTTTAATTTTCATCTCCTTTCAAATTAAAATTTTCTCTTTCCATACAAACCATAATTTCTTCTAAGCTAGGATTTGTAATTTGCAAATCTTTTGTTAAATCCATTTTAGATTTTTCAATCATTCCTTCAAAACCAAAATTATGTTGATATAATCCAATCATATTGTTTTTTAATTCATCTGTTAATTGTTCTTTTTTTCCAGCAACTAAAATATAATCTTCTTTGAAAGAACAAATATCTGTAGACTTAATAATCTTTCCATCTTTTATGTATGTTATGTAATCTGCACATTTTTCTAAATCAGAAGTTATATGAGTTGAAAATAAAATAGAATGTTTACCATCACTGATGTATTCTCTAAAAAGCATTATAAGTTCATCTCTTGAAACTGGATCAAGCCCACTTGTTGGTTCATCAAGAATTAACAATTTTGCATCATGACTCATTGCTAATGCAATTTGATATTTTATTTTCATACCAGCAGATAATTCTTTAATCTTTTTATTTTCATCAATTTTAAATGTAACTAATAATTTTTTGTAAAGTTCATCATTCCAATTATCAAAAAATTTTTTGGTGATGGAAGTAATTTTTTTTATTTTTGCAGTTGAATAAAAAGCATCTGTACCAGAAACAAATCCAATAGATTTTTTTACATTCATTTCATCTTGTGAAATATCAAAACCGTTTATAATACATTTACCTTTATCAGCTGAAATAAAATTTAACATTGATTTTAGAGTCGTTGTTTTTCCTGCACCGTTACGTCCGATAAAACCCATGATATAACCTTCTTCAATTTTAAAGCTAACATCTTTTAATGAAAAGGTCGGAAATGTTTTACACAGATTTTCTACTTCTAATAAGTTCATTCTTCACCTCTGTTACATTGTGTATATCTAATATACACAATACTTATTTTATAGCATTTTGTCAACAAGTAAATTTGAATTATAGTTTTCAATGAATTATCATTTTAAATGAAATCTATAATTCACATAAAATTTATAGATTTTAAAGTTTACATTGTGAACTTTTATTTTTACAGGAGGTTGAAATGAAAAAACTTTCAACAACAATATTTATGGTAGTATGTATGATTAGTATATTTGCACAAACAGACAACACTACAACAGAGGAATCTCAAAATACTGCTACACAAACTGTATTAAATGCAGAAGAATCAAATCCAAATAAAATGGAGTGGATGCAAGGCTTTCCACCACCAAAAGATAAAATTCTATCTGCAAAAGATGGTTCTTTTTTTAATTTTCCAGCTTTAAGATATAGTGTAAATCACATGAGAGAATTTTTCCCTTCAAGAAGAGTTCTTTCTGCAAAAGATGATTACTATACTTTAAGAACTAAACATGATAAAGAAATTGAAAGCATCGTGTTTACACCTTGGAATTCAGAAACACCAATGAACTGGCAAGAATTTTTGGATGCAAACTACACAGACGGAATTATTATTCTTCATAAAGGAAAAATCGTTTATGAAACATATCCTGCAGGTTTAACTCCAGATGGAATTCATACTGCAATGTCTGTAAGTAAATCTTTTGCAGGAACAATTGCGTCAATCTTAATAGCAGAAGGTCAAATTGATACAAACAAATTTATTTCATATTATATTCCAGAATTAACCGATTCAGCTTTTGGTGATGCAACAGTTCAGCAAGTTTTAGATATGACAACTTCTGTTGATTACACAGAAGATTACACAAATCCTAATGCTGGTGTTTGGCAATATGCAGAATCCGGAAATCCTTTTAGACCAGATAATTACACAGGTCCTTATGATTACTATGAATATCTTGCAACTTTGAAAAAAATTCCTGGGCAAGAACACGGTGAAAAATTTGAATACAAAACTGTAAACACTGAAGTAATTGGATGGGTTATATCAAAAGTTACAAATAAAAGTATTACTGAATTAATTTCAGAAAAGATTTGGGTTCCTATGGGTGCAAAATATGATGGATATTACTTAGTAGATCCAGCAGGAATTGCTTACGCTGGTGGCGGTTTTAGTTTGAACTTAAATGATATGGCAATCTTTGGGGAAATGATTCGTAATCACGGAAAACTTGGAAGATATGAAGTTATTCCAAAAGAAGCAGTTGAGGAATTTTCTAGTGGTGGAGATCCTGAACTTTTTGCCAAAGGTGGTGAATATCCATTACTAAAAGGTTGGAGCTATCATAACTTTTGGTGGATAACAAATAATGAACACAAAGCATTTATGGCTCGTGGTGTTCACGGACAAGCAATCTACATTGACCCTGTTGCAGAAATGGTAATTGTAAGATTTGCTTCAAATCCACTTTCTTCAAACAAATACATTGATCCAGTTTCAATTCCTGCATACGAAGCAATTGCTGATTATTTGATGGAGAAATAATTTTTAGTACAGAAGAGTTGTTATTTTCAATTTTGAAGTAACAACTCTTTTTATTCTGTTTTATAACCTGCAACTAAATTATTTAATTCTTCAGTAAGTTTTAAATTTTGATTTGTAGATTCTAAAGCTACCATTGCTGAATCTTTTATCTTATTCAAAGAATTTACAACTAAATGAGTATTTTGCAAAATTTCATCTGAAGATTTTCCTAAAAATTCTACGCTAGAATGAACTGAATTACTATCACTATTCATTTTAACAGAATCTTCCATAATGGAATTTGCAGAAGAATTAATTACATCAACCATTTCTAAAATATGACGAGCTCCAATATTCTGTTCGTTTATTCCTTCTTGAATTTGTTGTAAGTTTTTTTCCATATCGATAATTCTTTCACCTAAAGAAATAAAAGAAGATTCAGAAGTCTTACAAGCAAGTCCAATACTTTCTATTGATTTATTAACTTTATGAAGCAACTCATTTATTATGGCAGTTTGTTTATTTGATGTTTCTGCTAATACTTTTATTTCACCGGCAACAACATTAAATCCAGCTCCAGCTTTTCCTGCATGGGCTGCCTCAATAGAAGCATTCATAGCAAGTAAATTTGTTTGCTCTGCAATATCATTTATAATAACATTTGCTTCTTGTAATTTATGTGCTTCAATTTCAATTTCTTCGATTTTTTCACTTACTTCCCGTTGTAATTTAATTCCTTCTTTTGTTTCACCTACAATGGTTTCATAATCTTCAGCAATAACATTTACATTTTTTGAAATTGATTCAATATTTGCTGTAATTTCTTCAATGGCTGTAGAAGATTGTCTTATCGCAGAAGTTTGTTCGTTTATACTAGATGATAACGATGAAATATTTTCTCTTAAAGAATCAATATTTTCATAAGTTTTTATAGTTAATGAGTGTTGACTTTCTGCCTTATTATCAATTCCATCAACATTTGTTTTTATATTTTCAATTTGTGATAAAGTTGCTTCACTATCGTTATAAAGATTTTCACTTTTACTTGTTAAACCAGAAACAGATTTTTTTACAAGCAAAATCATACTTTGTAGTTTTTCAATAACAGTATTACAAGCCAAAGCTAACTGACCTAACTCGTCCTTTGATGAAACTTCTAATCTTGCTGTTAAATCAGTTTTGCCATTTGAAATTCCAATCATGGCATCTGTAACATCTTTCAATTTTTTGAAGAATAAAGATAAATAAATTCCAGAAATAACTGAAAAAATTATTAAAAAAACTATTCCAATTATTATCATTATTGTTTGAACAAATTTTACTTGTGAAAGAAAATCAAATACTAAAAAATCACAGGCAACTACACCTACAACAGAATTGTTTGATAAAATTGGTCCATAGAAAGTGATAATCCAGCCCCACTCTTCTGTATAGTACATTTCTGTAGCAACAATTTTTTTGTCAGTAATACATTTTTGAATTATTTCTAAATCTTCAGAAGCATCAAAAATTGTTCCAGGACTTTCTACATCTTCACTTGTTAGTACATCACTGGCATCAATGATGTAAGTAAATTCATTTTTTGGAGAAACTACAAAGGTGTAAAGATATGTACAATCTGTATTATTTTTCAAAGTGAATAAGGAATTATATGTATCATAATAAAATTCATTTAATTGTGAATAATCTTTTGAAAATTCAGCAAATCCTTTTCCGTCAATATATTTTTGAGCTTTTTGAACGATAGAAAATCCTTGTTGATTAAAAATTTCTGTTGAAATATTTTTCATCGAAATAATAGCAAAAACTGTTAAAAAAATACTTAAAATTGCTATACACAAGGAAATAAAAGTAAGTAATCGAGTTTTTTGTGATAAAATATTCATAAGAAATCCTTAAAAAATATATTTATTATATTATACCACAGTATTTTTTATCTGCAATCTTTATTTTGACAGAAGTAAAATATAGTGATATTCTAAAAAAATGATGACAAATAATAACGATTGGTTAAAAAGCGTCTACAGCGACGGTTCAAAATGGTTTGTTAGCAATCCTTTACCAAAAAAAGGCGAAAAAATTACTATTGCATTACAACTTTCAGAAGATTCTCCTGTAAAAGCAGTTGTATTAAGAACAAAATTAAACGGTGTTGAACGATTGTTCAAAATGAAAAAAATTACAGACAAAAACATTTTAGCAACAAATACTGCAAATGGTTTGTCTCGTTACGAAACTTCTATTCAAGTTTTTGAAAAAGAATTGCGTTATCAGTTTTATCTAACAACAGAAGATTGTATTTATTATTATACTGAAAATGGAATTACAACTTATATTCCAAATGAAGCTTACGATTTTAGAATTTTAACTGACTATCAGCAACCAACTTGGGTAAAAAATGCAGTTTTCTATCAAATTTTTCCAGAAAGATTTTGTAACGGAAATCCTGATAACGATGTAAAAGATAATGAATATGTTTTTGACGGCTATCCTGTAAAAAAAGTAAAAGATTGGAATTCTGTTCCTGAAGAATATGAAAAAGCCCACTGTCTAGATTTTTATGGTGGAGACCTAGAAGGAATCACACAAAAAATTCCTTATCTAAAAAAACTTGGAATTACTGCAATTTACTTAAATCCAATTTTTTATGGAGCAACTGTTCATAAATACGATTGTCTTGATTATTTTCATGTAGATCCGCATTTTGGTGGTGATGAAGCCTTTGAAGAACTTTGTAAAGAACTTCATAAAAACGATATAAAAATAATCCTTGATGTTTCTATAAATCATACAGGGATTGCATGTAAGTGGTTTAATAGAGATGGAACATTTTTTCCAAAAACTCAAGGTGCATTTAACAATCCCAACTCAGAAGAAAGAGAGTTTTATTTTTTTGGAAAAGATAATTCGTACAAATCTTGGTTCAATGTAACAACCTTGCCAACATTAAATTATACTTCCGAAAAATTACGAAATCGTTTGTACAGAGATTCTGATTCCCTTGTAAAAAAATGGTTAAAACCACCTTATTCTACAGATGGTTGGCGATTTGATGTTGCAGATACTATGGCACGAAATGATGAACTTCAGTTACATCACGAAGTTTGGCCAGAAATTAGAAAAAGCATTAAAGAAGAAAATTCACAAGCATATATCTTAGCAGAAGACTGGAGTGATTGTACCGATTTCTTAAATGGCGATGAGTGGGATTCTCCTATGAATTACATCGGTTCTTCTCGCCCTATTCGACAATTTTTTGGAGAAACAGACATTTTAAATACAAGATTACCAGAACTTAATAATGTAAAATACAAAATGACTGCAAAAGATTTTTCTGGTAGAATTTCTAGTATCTTAAACAGACTTCCATTTGCTATTAGACAAGTACAATTTAATCTTTTAGGAAGTCACGATCTTCCAAGAATGCACAATAATCCTAAAATATCAAAAGACGCATACAAGGGTGCTGTAATAATGATGTTTACTCTTCCTGGAAGTGCTAATATTTATTATGGCGATGAAGCAGAAATCGACGGAACTGCACCTGCAATGGAAGGTTGCCGATATCCAATGCCATGGGATAAAGATATCGAAAGCACAGATGCCTACAAGATGTACTCTACTCTAACAAAGATAAAAACCACATCTCCTGCTTTTGCAGATGGTGGATTTAAATTTTTGTGGGACGAAGATTATGTTGTTGCATTTGCAAGATTTACTCCTAAAGATTTATTTATCACAGTTGCATCATCAGATACAGAAGATAGAGAAATAAAACTTCCAATTTACATTTTTGGAAAAGATTTTTCTAAAAATATTCCAAAAACTGATGTTTTTGGCAACAAATTAGAAACTTCTGTGGATTCTGGCTTTTTGAAAGTCAAAATTCCTGCAGGAAAATCATATTTGATAGATTTATCGATAAAATAATTCCTATAAAAAAAGTGCTATCTAACAAAACTTGCTAGATAGCACTCTACGAGGAGTTGTAGTAGTTTTTTCGCTTTATATAAATTAAACCGTTATTTATTCAAATGGTTACAAAATTTATTCTTGTAACACAAATTCAGATTTTGCAGCCCCACAAAGAGGACAAATCCAATCTTCTGGTAATTCATCAAAAGGAATTTCTTCCACAGTATCGTCATAAACATACCCACATAAAGTACAAACGTGTTTCATATTACCTCCAAAACTGTTGTATATTTTAAATATAATTCATAAAAATAATAAATCAAATAAATCTTATAAATTTTGCTATTTTCTTTAATGAATTTATCGTATATAATTAATTTATGGACACAATAAAAACATGCTCAGGTGAAAAAATATCATCAGTTTCAGATTGGGTTAAAAATCAAATAAAACAAGAAGAAATCGATAAATACCTTGAAAATGGTCACGATTTTATAGATGATGCAAAAATAAAACAAACTTTACAGGATAATCAAAAGGTTTCAAAAGAAAGAATTAGGGGAATCTTAGAAAAAGCCCACGAAATCAATCTTATGGACGATGCAGATGTGGCAGCTCTTGTAAATGTAAAAGATCCTGATTTACGCCAAGAAGTTTTTCAGGCTGCTGAAGAAATAAAGAAACAAGTTTACGATAACAGAATTGTTACTTTTGCACCTCTTTATCTAAGTAGCAAATGTGTAAACGGTTGTAGATATTGCGGTTTCCGAGAAGATAACGGTATGCAAGTACGCAGAGTTCTTTCTCAAGCAGAAGTTGAAGCAGAAACTCATGTTTTAGCTTCAAAAATTGGTCATAAACGACTTGTAATTGTTTTTGGGGAACATCCTGATTCAGCAGTTGATTACATTGCTGACACAATGAAAACGGTTTACTCTGTTCATGACAAAGTACGAAACGGAGTTGGGGAAATTCGTCGTGTAAATGTAAACG
>CALBXN010000115.1 GCA_937890485.1 uncultured Treponema sp. | reverse complement strand
TATAATTTTGTATATCTGAACTTTTTTCATAAATTTGATTTCCATATTCATCATAAATTAAACTTAATGATTTTTTAGTCATTATTTCTTGTGTTTTTTGCATAATTTTATCATTAATTGCGAACCTTTGTTTTGGTTCTATATCTTTTGTAGCTTTATCTAATTGACTTTTTATTTCTTGCCACCTTTTTTGATTATCCATATTTGTCCTCCTTTCTAAAAAAGGTAAAAAAAGAAGCCATACTGTAAAGTATGACTTCTTATCGGTTATACAATATTATATAACCTTTATTTATTATTTATAGTATTTACAACTTGTTTTGATATATTTGTATTTATATTATTAATATCAGAATTATCTTTCCATAAATAACTTTGATCCATACCACTAACAGGAGTAATTTTCTTTACAAAAGGTTGCATCATATCTATAGGTGCAAAAAATATACCTTCATAAGATTTTATCAATGGATATTCTTCTTTAGAAATTATATTTTCAAGTTTCCATTTATAGATAGTATTTGTTTCCCATTTATTTTTAGTTATAATATTAACAATCTCATTATCATTTATAAATTCAATATCATACGAAATAGAAGGAGTAATTGAAAAATTTGATACAAAACTTAAAGTATCTATAGAATTATTAAATTCAAAACTTAAAACAGAATCTCCATATATTATAGAATTATCTTTAATTGAACAATTATCTAATTTTAATAATTTAGACTCTTGACCATAATAAAAAAGTCTTTTTAAAACAACATCATAGGTGCGACCATCATTTGTTAAAATAGAATCAGAAAAATTGATAGTATATAAAAAACCATTATTCCATTTTACTTCTGGTTTAATAAAACATTTTTTATCTTCCCATAAAAAAGTTAAATTAACAGATGTATTTCCTTGTAATAACTGAAAATGTTTTTCAAATAATTCTTTATCTGGACTTATAGAAAATTCTATAATTATATATTCTTTATCAAAAAAAATTATATCTTCTGGTATATTACAATAAAGTTCTAGCTGTTCAAATGAGATAAATTTACAAGAACAAAAAAATAAAAGTATAATTAACTTAATATATTTCAACTTTTTCACCTTCCTTTAAGAATGGTGATGGCTTGTCAACAATAAGCTCGCCATCTTTTATTCCATTATCAATCCATAATTTACCATTTTTATTTTTCAGAATATTTATTTCTTTTTGTACAACAAAATTATTGACCACTGAAAAAACAAAACCCAAATTTCCTTCTTTTTGAAGTAATGTTGTTTCAGGAATACAGCAATATTCTATTGTATCATTTCTTTTTATATTACATTTTACAAACATACCAGGTTTTATACTATTGTCATGATTTTTTATACTTGCTTTTACAGTAAAATTACCACTAGCAGAATCCGCAATAGGAGAAATTTCCGAAATTTTACAATCTATTATTTTATTTAATGAAGTAATCTCAACTGATAAAGAATTACCAATATCAAAATATTGTATATCTTGTTCTTGAATAGAAAAAATTGCATCTACTGTTGATACATTCATTAGTGTTATTATTTTTTCTTTTTCTGGGACAAATTCACCTTCTTCAAAATATGTGGCACCAACAATACCATCTGTAACAGCTTTTATCTTAAGTTCGTCTATAAGTTTTTGAGCTGAATACAAATTTTTTTCTGCATTTAATACATTAGATTTTGCGGATTCTACATTTGCCCTACTAGAACTTGTATTTAACTCTATAAAATTTTTACGATTTATATTAACATCTTGACTTATTTCATAACCATTATTAATTAAATCTATATCTCTAAAACCAAGACTAGAAATTTCAATTTCTTTTTCCATAATTTTTACATCAGTTTCTTTTGCGGTTACATTTAATTCCATACTTTTAAAAGAAGATTCAGTAATACCACCTATATATAATAATTCTCTATTTTTTTCTAAAGTACTTTTTAATTCCTTTAATTCTAACTGTAATTGTTCTAGATTTAATTTTGATTTTTCTAAAGATAATAATCGACTTTCTACATTAAGCCTATCAGAAATTAAATTACTTTCACATTGAACAAGGGAGGATTTTGCCGATTCTAGAGAATTAAAAGCTTGTTCTTGTTGTATTTCTAATTGAATATTTTTTAACTCTGCTATAATCTGCCCTTTTCTTACAAAATCACCTTCCTTTACAAATAATTTACTAATAGTACCTTCAACTAATACTGTTATATCATTTTTTGTTTTATAACTTATTGTTCCAAAAGTATTTAAATCTTCTAAGAAACGTTCTTTTGTAACTTTAATAGTTTTTACTTTTTGAATTTCTTCCAGATTCGTGGTTGATTTTTCTTTATCACATGAAAATATTATTAATAAAAAAAATAAAAATATTAAACTAGAATTTTTGATTTTTACAAACATTTTCTAATTCTCCTAAAGGTATGTAAGTTATAATTTCTAAAGTTCTAATTTGATTTTGTGCATTAAATTTTTCGTCTAATAATTGTATTTTGTACGAAGCTAAATTAATTAAATCTTCTAGATAATCAACTCGTTTTATATTACCTGTTTTTAATTCAGCCTTACTAACCTCTATTTTCTTCTGCTGTAAATTTATTGTTTTTTCTTGTATTATAATACTATGTAGTAAATCATCTAAACTATAAATCGCATCTGATATTGAATCATACAATTGATTTATACTATTTTCATATTGTAATTTTAGTTGCAACAATGATATTTTATTTTGTTTTAATGTAGTTAAATATGTTGAACTAGGAAGTAAAGTAAATGATGCATTATCTGTAATATTGTTTAGTTTTTGATTTTTTAAACTTAATGATTTATTAATATCTGTAGATAGGAATGGATTATCAGAAAATGAAAAATTAAGTTTTAAATTATAACTAGGTTCAGTCAAAGGATAATTTGTTCCAGAAAAAGAAACTCCGCCTTCTAATGAGATTGAAGGCAAGAACCAAGTTTTTGAAAATTCCAATTGTTTTTGAGCTGTGATGATAGACAGGTTTTGTTGTTTTAATTCTAAATTATTATTTTTACTATATTCAAATAAAAAATCAATATAATCTATATATGATATAAATTTATAGTCATTATAAAATGAATCATTAATATCTAATTTTACATTTTTACTAAGTCCAAGTAATATTTTAAAATCATCTTCTCTTCTTCTTAATTCTCTTTTACTTATATATAAATCATTTTCTGTCTGCAAATACGAAATTTGATATTCTAAATATTCAGTTTCTAGAGTTAATCCTAAATCCTTTTCTTTTTCAATAATAGTTAATTGCTCTGTTGCTGACTCTAATAAATCTTTATTAATATTTACAATCTCACGTTGTTTTAATAGAGAATAATATTCATTAATTATTTGAGATTGAAATTCTTTTAATTCTAAAGTTACTGCATTATATGAATACATACTATTCAATTTATTAATTTGATAATTAAATCTCAGTTTACCCCCATCAAATAAAAGTTGGTTTAATGACACTGAAAAAGTTTTAGAATTTGTATCTGTAGAAAAATAAGTAACTCCAGAAGAATCATTATAACTAAAATTAACTGATGGTAAAAATTCTCTAAATGAAAGTTTTGATGTTTTCATTGTAATTAAAGAATTTAATTCTTGCAAATAAATTTGCTTTGAATTTTGTAATGCTATATTCACAGCATCATTCACATTATTTATAGATATTTGAGAAAAACAAAAAATGATACAAATATATTGCAATAAAATAAGAACAATTATTTTTTTAATTTTCATTATTTTGATTGCTCTTTTCGTTATGTAAGGTTTGCTGTTTTATCATTCGTTTAAGTATTGGAGTAATACAATTATATTGATCTACTGCGGAAATTAAATTTTTATTACCAGTTATGTACATATTTTCTCTAAACATAATTAAACCATCATCTGTATATCCAACAAAAGAAATATAGATAGAATTTTGCTGTTCTATATTCTTAATAAAAGCCCTTTGATTTACGTCTATATCTACATTTATAACAGTACCATCTTTTATAAATCGTTGATTTGTATATAATAATGATTCAACATTATCTTTTATCTGATTAGCTACAATTTTATCATTTACATAATCTATAGATACATTTATATTTTTTAATTTATATATATAAATTTCTTCATAATTAGAAAAATAATAATTACTTGTACTTTTAGGAAAACTTATACAACTTACAAATATAAATACTGTTGATAATAGTAAAATTATTTTTTTCATTTTTATTCACTCTCTATTGTTTTTTCTTTTAGTTTATAATCACTCGAAATATTATCTAATTCAAAAAAATTATATATTTGGGATAATTCATTATAAACTTTTGTAGAATCCCTTAAACATTCTTCTGCTTGTTTTAAGTAGGCAATTTTTTTATCATAATTTTCTCTGTATGTTTCTAGTAATGAATATAAATAATAGATTCTCCAATCTGTTTGGTTAAAAGATAAGGATTTATCTAGTACTATTTGAGCTTGATTATATTCTTTTAATAATATTAAAGTCCTTATATACCAAATTTTTGATTCTATATATTCAGGGTATTTTCTTTGTAATTTGTAAAAAATATTTTTTGAATTTATTAAATTATCTTGAAAAAAGTTTATTTTGCCGAGTAAAAATTCCGCTTGATAAAAATTTTTATCTTGTTGTAATATCATATTGATATATTCCTTTGATTCTTCCAATTCCTCATTTGAATAAAAATTTAATGCTGTTAAATACAACTTAATTAAATCTTCTTCCGTATACTTTGGAGAACAAGAAATAACTAAAAAAACAAATAAACTTATTAATAATATCTTGATTTTCATAATCTTCCTAAAAAATTAAAGAATCAAGACTATTTATATCTTCTATCTTTAAATCAAATAATGTTTCTATTTCAACTCTTGCCTTCTGTGCAAAAACACCACTGGGATTTAAAGCAATTATTTTTTTTAAGATGACTAAATAATTTTTTAATTGTGATTCATCTAAATTCTTTACCACATTCCATACAGTCCAATAATATGAAGGAAAACTTTTGAAATATTTTTCTAAAGATAATAAAACTGAAAAATCTTGTTCAGTAAGTATATTATTTTGTAAGTTATACTTTACTAAACAATAATTAGAAATAAAATTATCTACTATTTTACCTTTTGGTACACTATCTGAATCAAAAAGGGATTTTATCAACGTAAGAGCAGGAGAAGCTATCTCATATTTATTATTTTGTTTTAATAAGTTTTCAGTATTATTTAAATTCTCTATAAATTTAGTATTATCAACATCTTGAAATGAAGAAACATATTCATATTCTAAAAAAGCAAACAAAATTGATTCCTGCAACATATCAAGTTTTTCGTAAGCTGTAGAAGCAAAGGTTCCTAAACCTAAAAACCATTTTCCTGTTTGCAAGTAGAAATCTAGTATTTTAATGCAATTTTCTATTTGGTCGGAATCTGCTAAAAGATACATATACGCTTGTAAATCAGTTTGAGTTGCTGATTGAGGATAAGTATTATAAGCTAAGTCAAAATACTTTAGTGATTCTGTTTTATTTTCTTGTGCTAGATAAATATGACCTCTTAGATAATTTAACTTTTCACCCTCTTTCTTATTTGACTTTATAGCTAAATTTATATATTTAAGAGATTCTTCGTATTGTTTATTATTAAAAGAAAAAATTGCTAAATAGGAATATAACTTACAAATATTTTTTGATTTATCTTTACCATTTGCATTAGCTTTTACAGATTCTGCTCTTTTTATATATTCATAACTTTTATTATAATCTTGAATATTAAAAAAATACTCAGCCAAAAATAACTTTGATTCAAAATGGTTTGGATGTTCTAATTCAAAACTTATAACATCATTTACTACATTACTAGATGAACTTTGACTTATAATATTATTAAAGTTTTTATTAGACGAATCATTACAACTATAAAACAAAACACTCAGTAAGACTACACATAATACATTTCTCATGTATTACATTTTAAGTTTAGATTTATATTCAGTCAAGAAAAATTTTATTAAAAATCTAAAGTTTTTTAAATAATATCAATAACATGAGATTTTATAAATTTAGATTACTATAGGTTTCTAGATTCTATGACTTTTACTAAAAAACTCATTACTACATTTAAAATGTTATTTATATCTTTCATTCAATTGTGAGTAGGTATCTGCTCCTGCTAAGTGGGCTATTGCTTCTACGCGGTTTCCGTTGTAGTGACTTCCTTCGTGGCTCATTGTGCTTAATATTCTTCTGCGCATTCTTCTATATCCAAATATTTTCCGTAGACCCAACCTAAAGGATATGTACCACTTTCTACTTTATACCAATAATGGCGTTCTCCATCTATTTCGTATGGTTCGTCTGTTTGGTCTAGAATTCTTACCTTACTTCCTTCATAAAAATATGATAAGGTTTCACTTTCTAAATTTGGTTCTGAACGTAATCTTACTTTAAAATCATTAACTGTTGCGTTGTATAATACATCAAATATAAACAAACCTGAACAATTATCTCCATTATGCCCCTCAAGAACTACAAATATTTTGTTTTTTCTAGAATTTACCAAGCACAATTCTTTTTGTGTAAAAGTTGCATGATTTTTCATTATTCTTTCTATATCATCATCTGTATAATAAACTTTTTCACTTAATGAATTAAAAGAATATCCTTCTGGATAAAATTCTTTTTTTCCTATTTTCCAAGTGTTGAAATTAAATACAATCTCATCATTTACTGAGTTTATATAAAAATATTGTGGAATAATTCCATCTGCCATTTTTATTTTTCTAATATACGGCTTAGCATTTTCAAACGAAATTAATTCAAAATCTATATTTACCTTATAACCATATTTTAAATATAAGATTTGCTCTATTTCATTTCTTTTTTCAAATGTAAATTTTTCTTCACTAATTTCAAGAAGTTCATTATTTTCATTAATTTGAAGATACAATGGTATTTGTTCTAATGTATATTTATCTACTTTTATCACTTTCAAGTAAATAAAATTATCTGTACTAAATATATCTTCAATACTATAAATTGAAAAAGTAAATCCGTTTATTTCTGAAATTTTGTCATTTAATCTTATTTCCAATGCATTAACTTGTGATAGAAAACAAAATAAAAATAGCATAATAATAATTTTCTTCATCTATCTTTCCTCTAGATATCTTGAATATATCTTTTCAAAATAATGTTGTTGATAGAAATCTTTATAATTAAATAAAAGTGGATAATCTTTTGCATAATTTTCGATATTATTAAAAAGTTCAATATTATCAAAATAAATTGTATTTTGATAACCACTCATATTTGCTGCATATGAATCTGGCTGGAATAAGTCGTAATTAAAGCTATAATAATACTCCTGATTAAACACACTTGCAAACTGCTCCCCACTTGCATTAAGGCTCATATGAGCATGGGCTCCTGTTGTGTTTGCTCCTGTGTTACCCATATAACCAATTACGGTTCCTGCTTGTAGTCCATTTAATGAATATGTATCATTTGCGTATGACATATTTATACCTTCTTGTCCGAACAGATTGAAATATTGATCTATTGTATTTGCTGATGCATGAGATGTATTAAACGTTCCTAGTTCTGTAGTATTATTTACTTGAAAGCCTTCTGCATTTAAATAATCTAGATATAGTCCTCCATTTAATGAAGCAACAATATTTCCACTTCCAACACCATCCCAACCTTGATGATAATATGGAGAAAACTCATTTAATACATAATTTCCACTTGGTATTGCTGCCATTTCTGAATCTACAAGTCGCCATCCCTCATAACTAGTTATTTTAACATATGGATTCTCAGTTTCATATCCTGCCAAAGGGAAATATGGAGAAGATGTTGTTCCCGTACCTATTAAGTTTGTTGTATCTATAGTTAAAGGGGCATTTTTTACCAATAATCCACTATTCTGTGCAGCATATAGGGCTGTGTTCATTTGTGTTATATATTGATTTATTTCTCTTGGATTTCCTGCATTTATTGCATCTTTTAATTGTTTTGCTGCTATACTTGCATCTGCAAAACCTTCTGTTTTTAAAATAAATTCTTCATATGCTTTTATTCCATCTTCACCACCAGCTTGAATAAATGAATTATACATTTCATTTTGTGCTTGGGTGCTTTCTGATGGCGTTAAACTTATAAAAGTTGCTTGTTTATCCTTTGATTGATATAAATCTCCTAATCCAAGCCCTGTTAAGAATAATTTGTTTTCAAAAAGTTTTTTACTTGTTATGATTCCTTTCATTTCTTCGGCTGTTATAGTTTTATCACCTATATTGAAATCGAAATCATTATCCCATGACCAGCCAAAACTACCATCGTCATTTTGTTCAAATTTCCAATGATCCACATCCCCAGTATTTTCTTTCCAGTTATCTGTGTTCATTATTCCTGCTAACATTTCCATACTAAAAGATGTATCTGCTTGTAGTTTGAACTTCTGGTTTAATTGTGAGTATGTTTCTGCTCCTGCTAAGTGGGCTATTGCTTCTACGCGATTTCCGTTGTAGTGACTTCCTTCGTGGCTCATTACGGTGGCAAGTTTAGCACTGGCTTCTCTTCCACCACCGAGAAGTGTTTCACTTAGTACGATTTTATTTTGTCCTAGTGTGTAATTTCCGTAGTCGTTACCTGTATTTCCGTATTCTACTGCGAGTTTTTCACTCCAGATATCTTTGGATAGCTGGATGTTCATACCAGAATTTGTATATCCTAGCATATTGATACTGTTTAGTGTACTACTACTTTGTTCATTACCGTATTTCCAGTCGGTTACTTTGCTTGCTTCTTTGTAGCCTGATGCAGCTGCTTTTAGGTTTTGGTAACTTATGTTTGTTCCTCCCATACCAATTTTACTCTTTATACCATCTTTTCCAAAAGAGAACTCCAACATTCCTACACCTTTGAAACTTAATAAATTAAAATTAGCATTTCCACCCATAGCTAATGATACTCCGTTTTGTACAAGTCCTCCTGCTAGTCCGTTTAACGCTTTTATTCCACCTACATTAAATGTGTTTGAGTTTAATGTAATATTATTTCCGTCTCGGAGGTTTATTCCACCTAATCCTGCTGTTACACCTGCTCCTATTGCTCCACTTATTGTTTCTGCACTATATAAACTTTCTACAAATCCACTTTTATTAAATGCTAATCCTTCTTCACCTATATAAAATGAGTTTATTGCACTATTAGTTACACTTGTAGCATAACTTGTAGTCATACTTATTCCTGCTTGGGCTGCAAAGTTTACAAACTTTCCTGCTCCAGCTAAAGCATTTCCTACTAAATCTCCTAAAGCATTACTTGCAGCTCCCATTCCTGCTCCTACTGCGGCACTGATTGCTGTTTTTGCTAGTTCCAAGCCTACTTCTTCAACACTCTTAAAGCCACCTCCTGCATCTATTGCTGCAAAAATTAAGTCATCTGCATAACTAAACCATTTTTGTCCTGTAGCTGTTCCTACGACTTCAAACACTATGCTTGATATTCCTCTTATGGTTGGAGCTTCAAAAGAACCATTACTTTTCCATAATGGTTGGTCATGAGCTGGCAAGGCTAGTTTTTCCCAACCTTGATTTGCTTTCATACTATTCCACTGAAAGTCCAACATTATTTTGCCCATTTGTCCAAGACCATAATCTACTACATTACTTTCTCTATCTTTTTTTAAATCTAGTTCATCTCCCTTTTTACCACTCTTAAATAATGGTGCATAGCCTATCCATTCCCCTAGTTTTCCATCTCGCACTGTTATTAGTTTTCTGCTTAATTCATTTAATTCTTCTTTTTCTTCATCACTTAGTTCTTCATATTCTTTATCTAATAATACTTCGTACCTTGCTTTGTCTTTTTTATTGTTTTCATCTGCCATTAACTGCTCATATTTTGTTTTTACTTCATCACTACCTGTTTCATGAATTACTTTTGCATCACTTCTTGGGATTGTCCATTGCTTTTGTACTATATTTCCATCTTCATCTTCTTCTGTATCTCCAAAGATTTCTATATTCCATTCTTCTATTTCTTCATTTGCTTGAGCTACTAATTGCATTATGCCACCACTTGTTAAGCCGTCTAGCATTGTACTAGCTAAATTTACTTTTAAACTTGGTCTGGCTGTTGTAAAATCCTCATAATATGCTACTGTATGGGTTTCAGTATAGGTGTCCCATATTGTTGAATCTACTATTGTTTCTCGTGTTATGTTCTTACCTTCTACTGTATAACCATTATTTCTTACTAAAGTTTCTTCCCATTCTCGCATCCCTTCGTTTTCGGCTTCGATCCTCTCCATTTGTAAAGTTAAGCCTAGGTCTATGAAACCCTCGTTTTGACTTGAATTTATGTGTATTATTTTTTGTCTTTGAACATCTGAATTTTCAAAAAAAATGAAACATACATACTTTTCAAACACACATCACCTAACCTATTCATATTGTTTGTAATTACCATTATAAGATAAATCATCAAAACTTATGTAATCTATTCTATCTTCAAATACAGAATTTTAGTACCAAACATCTGAACACATAAATCCTTATATCTATTTCCTTCGTAATAATCCAAAATTTCTATACTCAAATTTTTAACTTTTTTAGGTAATTTTATTTCGTGAAAATGTACAACATCTTCAAAATCATCAATTAACACAAAATCAGATTCAGGACTAGTTATTTTTATTTTCTTTAACCTTCTATTCGCTTTATATAGGTATTTCTTTTCAGGATTAACAAACCCATTAAGAATAACTAAAGAATCAGTTTCTTCAAGAAATTCCACATCAATTATCATTTTATCAGGATCCTTTGAAGTTGCCCATGGAATCGAATTTGCTCGAAATAATTGAGTGAAAATTTCATCTGAAAAATAATAAAAATGAGTTGTATCAAAAACATTATATATTGTTTTACCATTTTTTCCTGTTTCTTCTAAATAATCAGGAACTTTTACTTTTGTACTGCATTTCAAAATCCAACTTGAAGAATCTTTGATATACTTTTCATACTCATCAACTGCTAAAAATGAACTTCCATAATTAAAATTAGATACTGAATCTGGATAATACACTTTATTTGTTGAATAATAGGCAAAATAATTTGAACCAAATATGATATTCATATCAATTCCACAAAATTTTGTTTTATACCACCCATCTGAATTAAGAATAAAATCATTAATATCACGAATTTGATAAGTATCACCAAATAACATTCCAATCTTATTTCCTATTTTTATAACATCATTTGGAGTTCGTATCCAATAACAATTTTCAATGGAAAATGAAAAACAATTGTATGTAAAAAAAATTGTAAATAAAATTATATAAATAATTTTTTTCATATTGTATTACTCCTTATATTAATAACCCATATATTTGGTGATTCGAATGCAATCCCCATTCTGTAAATTTTTTCTGAAGCTCTATACGATTAGCTTCTGTATAGATAAAACATCCATCTGATGTTAAATAATTTGAAGAATGAACACCCCATGCTCCACCTGGTAAACCATTTGAACTTTCTGAATTTACCCAATTATAATTGGAGCCATTTCCTATCGTATAAAAATTATGTATAGTCATAACCCAATTATCACTAGTATTTAAACTATTAATTGTTAATGAAAAATCTGAATTAACACTATTTCCTTGGCCCCACCCTTCGTTAAATAAATAATAGGGTTGACTACGATCTATTTTTTCTTGATTTGTATTATACACGTCTAAAGTTTGAGCATGCGTAATATAGCTTTCTCCAATTTGATTATTATTTAAATCATACTTACGATATGTAATTACATCTAAACCTCTATTTTGAGATTCCAATGACTTTCTAGAATCAAACAAGTTATCATAAGTGTTTCCTTGGGGATCTGTTTTTCGCATATAAAAAGCATCAAAACTTCGTTCATCTCTTATCAATTCAGCAGTAACAACGAATCTATCAAAATAAGTATGACTATTTATACCATTGTTTATATTTTGATTTATACCAAGTTCATTAAATAAGATATAACCCATTGTATTATTATCAGTTAAAGTAAAAGATGTGAGTTTATTACCGTATATCGAACTATCAGCCAAACCACTTACATCCCAAAATCCCGAATTATTTTCATTGCTTACATTCCATGTAATTCCATTATTCTTCAGAAGAGATTCACCTATAAGCTTATATAATTGTAATTCAGTAACATTTGAGGGAAGTTTTCCTGAACGTTGTATCTTACTAATATCAGCATCAGATAATCCCAATACATCTTTTAAAGTCTGAGTATCATACAAATCTGAATTAGTAATATTTGAACCTAGTAGTTGTTCTGCTCTCTTCTTACCCAATAATTTCCCTAAAGAACCAGCCATACTACCCGTATCATCCTTAAAGAAATCTTCTCCTATTTTTTCCCAATTACCATTTTCATCTTTATCTTGATATTCTATAGTAATGTTTCGACTACCATCCCACTCAATAGAATGAGTACCGTCGCTTTTTGATATTACTCTCCAATAATCCGCACTTGAATCATAACTCGCACCCACATATCCTGCAAACAAACTTGTATTCCCTGTATAAGCAGCCTACATATAAGCGTTTATATCTTTTTGTAAGTTTGTGTCAGAAGATATATGATTAAGCATTTCTTTAGTGTATAGGCTATCCTTTGTCATTGCTAGTGCCATTTTGGTATGACCAGCGACAGCGTTTACTGTTTCTATGTATTGACCTTGTTTATCGCTTATAATCCCATCTCTGTGGGCTTCGTGTTGTAAAGTTAGACCTAAATCTATGAAACCTTCGTTTTGACTTGAGTTTATGTGTATGATTTTCTGACCGTTTTCGTTTATACTTTGGGCTACTTCACTTCCTGCAGCGTCAAACTTTAAGATAGTATCACCATTAATAATGCTATCTAGTTGTTTTTTAGCAGTTTTATCACCAAAGCCATATTGAGAACGTAGAGCATCTAAAACTGTTTTGTCATATCCTGTGTTGTTTATTTGGCTATTTTTATGTAGGTTTGTTGCTCCACCAAAGGCTCCAACTAGGTTTTGAATGCTTATATTTGTTCCACCCATACCGATTTTACTCTTTATGCCATCTTTTCCAAAAGAGAACTCGAGCATTCCAACACCTTTGAAACTTAGTAGGTTTAAGTTAGCGTTTCCGCCCATTAGTAAGGATGTTGTATTTGTTGCCAAGCCTCCCATTAAACTATTAAAGGTCTTTATGTTTCCTATTTGTTGGCTGTTATTCATTTTCAATATCCAAATATTTTCCGTAGACCCAGCCATCTGGATAGTTTGGATTATCAACTTTATACCAATACCAACTTTCGCCGTCTATTTCAAACTTTTCCTTTGATTTGTCTTTTATTTTTACTGGTAAACCTTTATCTAATAAAGCCCATGTATCACATGTCAAATTTGGTTTAACACGCAAACGGACACGAGAATCGTTAAGAATGGCATTCTGAGAAGTAATGCGGGCTGGACCGTCTATTCTATAATACTTTATCAGTCCTTTGTGCCCATCAAAATTACACAGTTGGATTTCATTTTCATCTATATAAATTATTTCATACTTACTAATTACATCGGCTTCTTCAAGCTCGTATGTATCATCATATTCGTTATACTCATAATTATAATAACGGCACGACAAAATGAATTTTCTTTCAGATTCTATCCATTCTGTTTTTTCAATATAATGCGGAGCATTCCAAACAAGAAAAAAATTTGTTCTATTATTTATCGGACTATGATTATATTGAATAACTATATAATCATATGGATTTGCTTTATATCCAGATACATCAACAAAATGAAATTTATTATTAGAATAATTTGTATCTATTGATAAACTAACTGGCATCCAGGACCCTTTTAATAACGATAAATCAACAGCATGAAGCTGTATAAAATTGAATATTATAAAAAAAACAAATATAACTTTTCTATTAATAGTGAACATAGACTTCCTTTATAGTTGGTATTCCAATCGAATTGGCAGGATTATAATAAATCTGAGAATTATTTCCTAAAGTCCAATGTCCAGGATTAATTTTTCCATAAGGAACGCCAATTAATTGACCAACATGATTATAATTATTATACGACCCATATTTACCAAATTGAAATTTAAGTGAAGAATTTCCTAAATTACTCATAAGATAATTTGCGATTTTATCTGGTTCTCGTACATAAGAATTAGATGCGCTTATCCATTTCATAGTTGGATCATTAGGGGATATCTGATTTGTTGAATAATTCCATAAATCTTGAATTTCATTTGTATTAAAATTATTACCTGTCAATAATTGTGGCATTGCTATAGTTGACATAAAATTACAACCATATTTATTTATTACAGAATTTAATCCAGGATCTGTTTGTTTAACTAAATCATCCAAAAATGAATTATTCTCATCTATTTTGAATAATTGTGTTGCAATACCATCTTTATCATAAATTGACCAAGTGTATTTATTCACCAATGCAGCTGGTGAATCTGTTTCTTGCATATGTTGTGTTACAAGTCCTGAATATTTTGCTTGTAATACTTCAGGAACTGTTTTATTCATTGCAGTTTCTGAAAATCTCAAGTCTAGTCCATATGCTGTAGCTAAGTCATAATCAACTTTATTGTTATAGTAGGTTTCAAAAATTGGATTTGCTATTTTTTCACCGGCTACGGTCATCACATCAGTCATATCAACTTTTTTACCTAATGCATTATTCCATTGTCCTGTTTTATCCATTTCAAGTCCAGCGGATTCCATTATAGCTTGTGCTTGTTGTTTTTGCTCGTCACTAAATGTGTTATATAATTGCGCACTTTCACCATTCATAATGTTTAATAATCCAGATTCTTGTTTTTCTGCTCCTAAGGTTTCTCCCGGAATTGGTTCTGGTGTTCTTGTTCCATCTTTGCTTATATACATTCCATTTTTCTAATCCATCCGTGAAAATGAAAAAGTATTTAGAAGAAGCTAATTACATATGTAATAAAAGTAATTGTTCTATTGAAAAAGAAGGTATTATACATAATTTCAATTATAAGGAACTGTATTTATTAACAGAAACAGATAATTATATATTAACAATTAGCGAAAAAGGAAAAGCCATTTTCTTATCAATTGCACAAGTGGCGACTTCATTCATTGTTCCTTTAGCAATACTATTTATCCTCTTTGGTGGTTTAGGAGGAAGTGCTCCTTCTTCTACTTCCGATTCAACTGGTTACAGTTACGACCAGAACACCGAAGCAAGAAACAAAGGCTATTCAAATGCTCTGGATGCTGAACGCTCTGGACGTAAATGGAATGGTTCTACTTGGGAATAATTTAAGATATACTTTTATATTTGGGTACATGAAAGGGGGGGCTTCATGCCCTCTTTCGTTTTATATCATGACTATCCGACTATCATATTTTAAAAATTATTCCAGATGTATTATTCACAAAATTCACATTATTTTTTCTTGTTCAATTTGACTAACAGATTCTTCTTGTATAGAAACACTATCTTGCATTCTATTTGGGTCATTAGCTTCGACGATACTCATACCAATAACTATTACAAAAACTAAAAAAATCACTGCTATAATTTGTTTCATATAGGTTTTCCTCCTATAATTATAGTAGTGATTTTTATTTATTATTTCCTAAATTTTTTTAATTATTTGATTTCACGAACTTCAACTTTATATGAAGAACCATCTCCACAAATAACTTCTACTACATCTCCAACTTCCTTACCTAATAAAGCTGCTCCTAATGAAGATTCTGTAGTAATCTTATGATTTGCTGGATCAGAACCGATTGAACCAACTAATTGGTAAGTTACTTCTTCTTCGTCATCATAATCATATAAAACAACTTGGCTTGTTGCAGTGATTTTGTTTTTTGAAGTTCTTGTAGTTGCAACTTCAATATTACCTAATGTAAATTCTAAATCTCTAATTTGTGCTTCAATAATAGCTTGTCTATTTCTTGCTGCATCATAGTCGGCGTTTTCTGATAAGTCACCTTGTGCACGAGCTGTAGCTAATTCTTCTAAAACTTGAGGTCTTTCA